>CANFPJ010000085.1 GCA_947448885.1 Comamonadaceae bacterium | reverse complement strand
GAAGTGGATGTGGTCTTACAACCATGACCGCCCAAACATGGCCTTGGGCGGGTTCACACCCAAGCAGCGGTTGGTCATGGCTGCTTAACGTTTCTACTTCCGGCACCCTTGCAAAAGGGGAGGATTACCCAAGGGGTCGGGCTCGTTGGGCGCGACCAAGGCATGCTCTGAAATATTGCGCAAGCGGGTGATCAATGGCAACCAGGTGGCCATGGGCAGCAACCACAAAACCAACCACAGCCACAAGCAACCAACCGCCGCAAAGGCCAAAGCAAAAACAGCATTGCCGCCCAAAAACCAACGCTCTTGGTGCATCCATTGCCCCAAGGATGACCAGCGGTTCAGCCCCGGTGCGGGACTGCGCCATGCCATCACACCGGGGGCGATGCGTTGCTTGTAAAAAGTTTGTCCCGAGATATCGCGCCACATTTTTCGCCGCAACGAGGCCCGGCTGATGGGGAACGGGGCCGACAACACCAAATCGGGGTCTTCGGTTTGCTGCACATAGCGGTGGTGCTGCAAGTGGTAACTGCGGTAGGCACGCATCTCGGTGCCACAAAACCAAAAGCCCACCGCGTCGTTGATGCGCCTGTCGGGGTGCAGCACCGCATGGGCGGCGTCGTGCATCAAGATGAACAAACCCAGTTGCCGGTTGCCCACCCACAAAACCGCCAAGGGGATGAACCACGGCGACCACGCCGACAAGGCCATGGCAGCACCGATCACCGCCCAACAATGGGCCACGCAAGCCAAACCGCGCCACGAAGAGCGCTGGCTCAAAAGCGCCCACTCTTCGGGGCTGAAGAAGTCTTCGGGGTTGACGCGGGGTGCAGCGGCCATGTGGTTCGGAATGATGTTTCATTTTGCCAGCCACCCCGGCCAAGTCCAGTGGATGGGCGATCGGCCATAATCACGCCGCTTGCCAAGGCAAGTCGCTGGGGGTGCCGAGGTTTGAGGAATCAAACCAACGCTGAGAAAGTCCCTTTGAACCTGATTGAGGTAATCCTCGCGCAGGGAAGCACGCAGCACCGTCACAGGCCCATGGGGCCAGGGTCTGCTTATTTCCTGTGTCAACTTGAAAGAAGACACACCATGGAAAACACATCCAACCAAGCCCTGACACCGATCAGCCCAGACCAACGCGTGTTTGATGCGCGCAGCCATGCTAGCCTGTGGTTCAGCCTGGGCGTGGGTCTGTTGGTCATGCAAGTCGGGGCCTATTTGGTGCCGGCGGTCGGCACCCAAGATGCCGTGTGGGCCATCTTGCTCGGCTCGGTCTTGGGGGCTGGTTTGCTGGCGTGGACGGCGCGCATTGGTTGCGTCAGCGGTTTGTCCAGCGCCGGCCTGATGCACACCGTTTATGGCCCATCGTTGGCGCGCTTGCCGGTGCTGCTCAACATCCTGCAATTGATCGGTTGGACATCATTTGAACTGGTGGTGATGCGCGACGGCACCGCGGCCATCTTGAAACAAGCCTGGGGCTTGGACCCGGCCTCGCCCTTGACATTGGTGCTGACCACCGCGCTGTGGGGCGGGGTGTTGATGGCCTTGATGGCGGGCAGCATGCTGGGTTTGGTGCGCGGCTTCGTGAGCCGCTGGGGCTTGCCCCTGGTGGTGCTGTCCTTGCTGTGGCTGACCTGGCATTTTGTAGGCGTGGCCCAGGCCAAGGGCTGGGAAGCCATTTGGAACCGGCCCGGCGCGGGCGGCATGAGCCCCATCAACGCACTGGACTTGGTGATCGCCATGCCGGTGTCTTGGCTGCCCTTGGTGGCCGACTATGCCCGCCATGGCCGCAGCGCGCGCAGCACCATGAGCGGCACTTGGGTGGGCTATGCCCTGGCCAATGTGTGGTGTTACGCACTGGGGGTGTTGGTGGTGTCGGTGGTGGAGCCGGGCACCGACTTGGTGGGCGCTTTGCTGCTGGCCCAAGGCGGTCTGCTGGCCCTGGGCTTGATCTTGCTGGACGAGTTGGACAACGCGTATGGCGATGTGTACTCGGGCGCGCTGTCGGCCCACAGCCTGCGGCCCCAAACCCCGTTGAAGCGCTATGGCCTGTGGGGCGCGGCCCTGTGCACCGTGCTTGCCATGGCCTTGCCCATGCACAGCTTGGAGCCGTTTTTGCTCATGCTCAGTTCGGTGTTTGTGCCTTTGTTTGGGGTGATCATGGGGCGCTTGGGCTGGGGGTACCACGCTAACAGCATGTCAGCCAAAGGGGTTGATGCGACCAGCACCTGGCTGTGGCTGGCAGGCATTGGCCTCTACCACGCCCTGGCCACCTGGGCCCCCGCCTGGGGTTCTGCCCTGCCCACCTTGGCAGCCACTGTGGCAGCCGGCTGGCTCACGCGGCCGGGCGCGGCCCTCAAAGGGGCTTGAGGTGGCTGGCGTGTGGCGCAAACCCGTGGTTGAGCGGCCCATGCCCTTGGCCGGTTTTGATGGTTGCGCCCGATTGAATGGCTTGCAAAATGTAGCCACGGGCCATGCGCACCGCCTCGCTCAAGCCATGGCCCAAAGCCAAATGCGCGGCAATCGCCGACGACAGGGTGCAACCCGTGCCATGCACATTGCCGCTGGCGATGCGCGGCGAGGCCAAGCGCAGGCTGGGCTGGCCGGGCTGAACAAACAAGTCCACCACGTCGTCACCGGGCAAATGTCCGCCTTTGAGCAGCACGGCCTGCGCGCCCATGCCGAGCAACTCGTTGGCTGCCGCTGGCAAATCCGCAGGGTCTTTCAAGGGGCGGCCCAACAACCAGGCGGCTTCGTCCAAATTGGGGGTGATCAAGTGGGCGCGCGGAAACACCTCGCGCACCAGCACCGCCACCGTTTCCTCGGCAATCAAGCGGTCGCCGCTGGTGGCCACCATCACTGGGTCGAACACGACATGGGCGGGTTGGTAATGCGCGATGGCCCAGGCCACCACCTCGGCCACCTCGGGCGTGTGCAGCATGCCAATTTTGATGGCATCGGTGCCGATGTCGTCCAAGACCGACTGAATTTGCGCCTTCAAAAACGCCGCTGGCACGGCATGGATGTCTTGCACGCCCTGCGTGTTTTGCGCGGTCAAGGCCGTGATCGCGCTCATCCCGTAGCAGCCCAGCGCGGCAAAGGTTTTCAAGTCGGCTTGGATGCCGGCGCCGCCGCCGCTGTCGGACCCAGCAATGGTCAAAACACGGGCGTATTGGTGGGTGGGTGGTGTGGCTTTCATGCCCGGCATTATCAAGAAAGTGCGGTGGCTGCATGAGCGCCCGGCCGTGGAGCGTGGTGCTGGGCGCGGGTTTGATGGGCCGCTTGCTCGCCCATGCTTTGGCCACAGAAGGCCATCGGGTCGAGGTGTTTGAGGCGCAACAAGCCGATGCCCAGGGTGCAGCGGCCCGGGTGGCGGCGGCCATGTTGGCCCCGCTGGCCGAATCGGCCATCACCGAATTGAGCGTGGTGCGCATGGGCCAACACGCGCTGTTGCGCTGGCCCGGGTTGATCGCTCAACTTGAACAGCCGGTGTTTTTTCAACAAAACGGCACCTTGATCGTGTGGCACCGGCAAGACGCACCCGAGGCGCGCCGCTTTGCCCAATTGCTGGATCAAACACAAAGCCAATGCCCAAGCCTGCCGAGAGCCGAGTCGCTCAATGCCAGTGGCGTGGCCGCGCATGAGCCCGGTTTGGCCGAGCGCTTTGCACAGGCTTTGTACCTGCCCGGTGAGGGGCAGCTCGATAACCGGCAACTGCTGGACGCTTTGCTGCACAGCTTGCAGCAACAAGGCGTGCCACTGCATTGGGACAGCCCGCGCAAACCCGATGACTTCCAACCCGGCACAAGCGGTCATCCCGACTGGGTGTTTGACTGCCGAGGCTTGGGCGCTCGAGCGCAATGGTCGGCGCTGCGCGGTGTGCGCGGTGAGGTCATTCGCCTGCACGCGCCAGGTGTGCAATTGGCGCGCCCGACCCGCTTGGTGCACCCGCGCTATCCCCTCTACATCGCCCCCAAACCCAAGGATGTGTTTGTCATTGGCGCGACCGAAATCGAAACCGAAGACCTCTCGCCGGTGAGCGTGCGCTCCACCCTGGAGCTGCTGAGCGCGGCCTACACCGTGCACCCCGGCTTTGGCGAAGCGCGCATCCTGGAAGTGGCCACCCAAGCCCGGCCCACCCTGGCCGACAACCTGCCGCACATCCGTTGCTCAGGGCCGCGCAGCGTGCAAGTCAATGGTTTGTACCGGCATGGGTTTTTGATTGCCCCCGCCATGCTCGACGCCTTGATGCAATGGCTGCACACCGGCCAACACCCCATGGCCGACAATTGGGGCTTGCGCTTTGACACCACCCCATGAACCCCACCCCCATTCCCGTTTTGATCAACCAACAAAGCCACCTTTTGCCCCCAGGTGCCACCTTGGCCGACGCCATCGAATGGGTGGGCATTCAACCCCCTTTTGCGGCAGCCATCAACATGGAATTCGTGCCCCGCAGTCAATACCCTGAACGCCTCTTGCAAAACAACGACGCCATCGAACTCATTGCGCCCATCACCGGCGGCTGAGCATTGCCATGAAACCATCCACAGACCCCACCCATACCAGCGCTGCCGACCCCTTGGTGCTGTACGGCCAAAGCTTTGCCAGCCGCATGATGCTGGGCACTTCGCGCTACCCATCGCCCACCGTCATGGCCCAAGCCGTGGACCGCGCCAACCCGGCCATGCTCACGGCATCCTTGCGCCGCCAAACCGCTCAAGGCGACAACTCGGGTGCATTTTGGAAGCTGCTGCAAGCCATGGGCGTGCCCGTGCTGCCCAACACCGCCGGTTGCCACAGCCTGCAAGAGGCCATCACCACCGCAGAGATGGCGCGAGAGGTGTTTGAAACCGACTGGATCAAACTCGAGTTGATTGGCGACGACTACAGCTTGCAGCCCGACACCCTCAATCTGCCCCAAGCAGCATCGCAACTCATCCAAAAAGGCTTCAAGGTGCTGCCCTATTGCACCGAAGACCTGGTGCTGTGCCAAAAGCTGGTGGATGTGGGTTGCCAAGCCGTGATGCCATGGGCGGCCCCCATTGGCACCGGCAAAGGCCCCCTCAACCCCTACGCGTTGCGCATGCTGCGCGAGCGCTTGGATGTGCCCATGATCGTCGACGCAGGACTCGGCCTGCCCTCGCATGCCTGCCAAGTGATGGAATGGGGCTTTGATGCGGTGCTGCTCAACACCGCCGTGGCCCTGGCCCAAAACCCGGTGGCCATGGCCGGTGCGTTTGCCGACGCCGTGAACGCGGGCCGTGCCGCTTTTTTGTCCGGCGCCATGCAAGCCCAAGACACCGCACAAGCCAGCACACCGGTGCTGGGCACCCCGTTTTGGCACCAAGCGTGATTGGCATTCGCGCCTGGCACTCACCCTGCCCCATCACCGGTTTGAAACCATGACCCTCTCCCCCAACATACTGGCCTGGGCAGCGCACATTGCCCAACAGCATGCCCCCCTGCAAATCGGCACGCCCTTGAGCGTGCATGAAGTGCAACGACCCGGAGAAGACTCGCTGGAGCCGCCCCTTGCCGCCGCCTTGCTGGGGGCGCGCATGCTGGGCTTCATTGAAGCCGATGCCCAAACCATCGCTCGCGCCTGGCTGCGCCAAAGTCAGCGCTGCGGTGGCTTTGACCCCTCGGCTTGGCCCGAAGAGCCCAGCGACTTCGAGTTGCCCGCTTGGCCGCGCGCCAATGGCTTTGCGCCCTGCCCCAAGGCGCTTGGCTTGTACGCGGTTTTGCCCAATGCGGCATGGGTGGCCCGCATGGCCCAGGCGGGCGTGCCCACATTGCAATTGCGCTTCAAATCCCCCAACCCGCAGGCCATTGCACAGGAAATCCAAGCGGCTGTGCAAGCCGTTCAAGGCACTTCGTCTTTGCTGTTCATCAACGACCATTGGCAACACGCCATCGATGCGGGCGCCTATGGGGTGCACCTGGGCCAAGAAGATCTCGACAGCGCCGACCTGCCCGCCATCCAACAAGCGGGGCTGCGCTTGGGCCTGAGCACCCATGGCTACGCAGAAATGCGGCGCGCCGATGCCCTGAGCCCCAGCTACATCGCCATGGGCGCGGTCTTTCCCACCACCTTGAAGAACATGCCCACCGCCCCCCAAGGCCTGGGGCGTTTGGCCACCTATGCACGTTTGATGCGCCACCATTCGTTGGTGGCGATTGGCGGAATTGACCTCACGCGATTGGATGCGGTGTGCCAAACCGAGGTGGGCTCCATTGCCGTGGTGCGGGCCTTGGTGGAAGCGCCCAACCCAGAAGCCACCGCGCGCGACTGGATGGCACGGCTGCAAAACCCTCTCAGACCGAGCGTTGTTTGAACCAGCTTTGGATGCGGGGCCGGACTTTTAAAAACTGAACGTAGCCCAACTCCATCAGGCGCAAAACCCCCGGAATTTTGGCCAGCTGGGCCAAATGACGCCAACCTGGCAATTGCGCCCAAATGTGCACAAAAGCCGCGGCCCCTGAAACCCATTCCCCATCGGGCTTGAGGGCATGAAAGCGCCGCATCAAAGCTTCTTGGCTGAGGCCCTCAGGTGGACGAAATGCCGGACACGACGCATCCACCCACGCAATTTGGCCCTGAGGCGTGATTTTTTGGTACTGCTGAACTTCCAAGGTGCACAGCGGGCAAGAGCCGTCATAGAACACGGTGGAAGCGGCTTTGTCTGCGGGCATGGTCATGCGGTCTCGCTGATCCAAGCCGCACCTTTGGACAAGGTGCGGCGAGTGCCGGTTGGGTGGCTCAGCGTGGATGAAGTCTTCATCGGGCCAAGCCTCAGGCGGCCATCAGCTGCATGAAGTTGGGCAAGTCAAACACTGAGTTGGGGGCCTTGGGGGCCAGCTTGACAGGCAGCGGTTTGAAGTGCCGGGACAAGCTGTCTTTGGCGACCACATCGCTGGACTTGGGCAGGCTTTCAACCATCTGCGAAATGGGAAAACTCTGCAGAAAGTGGCGGCGGATGTCGCAGAGATTTTCATGAACCGTGGCGCACAGTTGGTGCTCTGCACTGCGCACGGGCGCTTCGGTCTCGACATCGACCGGCTCGAAACAGCGAACCACATCCCATGCGCTCAGATCGTCCATGCATTGCTCCAACACATATCCGCCGCCGGGGCCGCGGTGCGAGCCGATCAAGCCGCCCTGCTTCAACTCTTTCAACAAGCTCTCGGTGTACGAAACAGACAGGCCCAGTTGCTGGGACAACTTGGTCGAGGTGACGGGCTGGAAGTTGTGCGCACTGGCAACCAATGAAATGGCTTTCAAGCCATGGATAGACCGTATGTTCAACATATAAACCCCTCAAATTGAATTTGAAGACGATAATTTAACACTTCACCAATATTTTCTCTACAATAAGCTGCAAATAAAGTCATTTATCTATTCAAAAACTATACAAAACACATGATCTCAAACACCACCAAGAAACCGAGCTTGCACAAAATTGGCGCTGTCTCGCATTTGAGCGGCGTGCCCACCCCCACCTTGCGCATTTGGGAAACCCGGTACGACACCTTCAAACCCCACAAAACAGAAAGCAAGCATCGCCTCTACTCCGATGACGATGTGTTGAAGGCCACCTTGCTGAAAAGACTCACGGAAAACGGTCACAGCATCAGCAGCATTGCCCGGCTCTCGCATGCCGAGCTGAATGACTTGTTGCAAAAGCAAAACGCCGCCAACCCCAAAATTCGGTTGACCAGTGAGTCGGGCGGCAAGGTGTCCATGGCCATTGTGGGTTTGGCTTTGGCCGGTCGGATCGAATCCAAAAAATTCACCTTGGACTTTCAGCACAGCGACATTCGCGTGAACCACATTTACAGCAGCCTGACCCAAGCCCTGTCCAGCCCACCGCCGAAAAAGTCCCAGTTATTGCTGATCCATTGCAACTCATTGCATGCGGGCGTACAGGTGGACATCCACCGCTTGGCCGAGATGCATGGCGCGCAACAAGTCATCGTGCTGTACAACTTTGGACAAGAGTCTGTCATTGACGCCATGAAGCGTTGCGCGATGATGGTGCGCAGAGAGCCCATCAGCGACGCTGACTTGGCTGACTTGATCAACTCGTTGCTGCTGATCGACTCCACGCAAATGCCCTCCGGCTTGACGCCCGGCGTTTTGATCCCCCCGCGCAAATTCAACGACATGACCCTCATGCGCGTGGCCGCCATCTCCAGCAGTGTGTTGTGTGAATGCCCCAGGCATGTGGCGGAAATCATTGCCCAACTCGCCAGCTTTGAGCAGTACAGCCACGACTGCTTGAACAAGTCCAGCGAAGATGCCCACCTGCATGCTTACCTGAGCTCGGTCTCTGGCTCAGCGCGCGCACTGTTTGAATCCGCCTTGGAGATGGTGGCCAAGCACGAGCAAATTGACCTGAACGGCTTGTCCCAATGAGCAATGGCCCCTTGTCACACCATGCCAAAACACCTTTTGCCCATGCACCATTGACAGGCCTTGCGGCATGAAAAAGCCCCCCAAAGCCGCCTTCAAAGGCAACAAACAATCGCTGCCCAGCAAGCCCTGCGCGGTGTGCGCACGGCCCATGACATGGCGCAAAGCCTGGGCCAAAAACTGGGCAGATGTGCTGTACTGCTCGGACGCGTGCCGACAAAACAAACACAGCGCCACCAAGCCCAACACCCCATGAAGCCCATCAATCCCCTCAGAAACCTGGTCGTGGTGTTGGGCGATCAGCTCGACCTGGACGCTGCGGCCTTCGACGGCTTTGATCCCACCCTGGATGCCGTGTGGATGGCCGAAGTGGCCGAGGAGTCCACCCATGTGGGGTCGAGCAAACAACGCATCGTGATGTTCCTGAGTGCCATGCGCCATTTCGCGCAGGCGCTGGAGGACATGGGGCGCCCCCTGCGCTACCACCGCATGAACGCCAGCGCCCAGCCCTCAGAGAAAAGCACGCTGGCGCTGCAATTGCAAGCCGATCTCGACTCATTGACACCGCAAAAAGTGGTGATGACCGCGCCTGGCGAACACCGCTTGTGGCAAGCCATCCAGGCCGTGGTTCATGGCAGCGGTTGCGCGTTGGAGGTGCGTGAAGACCGCCATTTCTTCACCACCGTGGCCGATTTTTCTGCCCATGCCAAGGGCCGCAAAGCCCTGCGCTTGGAATATTTCTACCGCGAACTGCGCCAACGCTTTGACATCTTGCTGGACCAAGGCAAGCCCGTCGGTGGCCGGTGGAATTTTGATGCCGACAACCGTGAATCGTTTGGCCCCCAAGGGCCTGGCGCTGTGCCGCCGCGGGCTTGTTTTGCGCCCGACGCCATCACGCAAGAGGTGATCGCTTTGGTGCAGCAGCGGTTTGCGCATCACCCAGGCAGCTTGGAGAGTTTTGCTTGGCCGCTCACCCGCGCGCAAGCCTTGGAATCGCTGCAGTTGTTCATCCGCGACAGACTGCCCTTGTTTGGCCGCTATGAAGATGCGCTGTGGCCTGGCGAACCCTGGCTGTATCACTCGCATCTTTCAGCCGCCTTGAACCTGAAGTTGCTGAACGCCCGCGAAGTGGTGGCAGCCGCCGAATCGGCTTATCGCGCCGGGCATGCCCCCTTGCAAAGTGCCGAAGGTTTTATTCGGCAGATATTGGGTTGGCGGGAATACGTGCGTGGCATTTACTGGACCCACATGCCCAGTTATATCGAACGCAATGCCTTAGATGCCCAACAAAACCTGCCCGCATGGTTTTGGACCGGTGACACCGACATGGCCTGCCTGAAAGACGCCATCAGCCAAACCTTGAAACACGGCTATGCCCACCACATCCAGCGCTTGATGGTCACAGGCCTCTACACCCTCTTGCTGGGTGTGCATCCCAAACAAGTGCATGAATGGTATTTGGCGGTGTATGTGGATGCTGTTGAATGGGTGGAGCTGCCCAACACCTTGGGCATGAGCCAATATGGCGATGGGGGTTTGATGGCCAGCAAACCCTATGTGGCCACCGGCAAGTACATCCAGCGCATGGGCGGCCCATGCGGCAGCTGCCGTTACAACCCGGCTTTGCGCGAAGGCGACCAGGCCTGCCCGTTCACCACCTTGTATTGGGATTTTTTGATTCGCCATGAACCTCTATTGGCGCAAAACGCGCGCATGGCTTTGCAAGTGAAAAACGTGGCGCGCATGAGCCCAGCGCAACGCCAAGCCGTGCTGCTCAGAGCCCAAGACATTCAAGCCGGCAAAGTGGGCGCCGCATGACGCCGCCCATGAGCCCCTACCCGCCCACACCCGAAGCCGCATGGCAGCGCATCCGCGCCGTTCACCCTGCCAACTATGCGCGCACGCGCAACGCCATCGACGGGGCGGTGTCTCAGTTGTCGCCCTACATCACCCACGGCTTCGTCAGCTTGCGCGAAGTGTATGAAGGCGTGGCGCAAAACCACCCCTTGAAGGCCCAAGACAAGTTTGTTTTTGAACTTGGTTGGCGTGCGTACTTTCGGCATGTTTGGGCGCACCGAGGCGACGGCATTTTTCAATCCATACACGATGGGCTTTTGCCTGAGAACACATACGCCCGGCTGGTGCCAGAGGACGTTCGACAAGCCCGAACCGGTGTCAAGGCCATCGACATGGCCATTCGTGGCCTGTACGCCACGGGCTACATGCACAACCATGCACGCATGTGGCTGGCCAGCTACCTGGTTCATTGGCGCAAGATCCACTGGCGCGCAGGTGCTGATTGGCTGTATGGGCATTTGCTGGACGGTGACTTGGCCAGCAATCACCTCAGCTGGCAATGGGTGGCGGGCACCAGCAGCGTCAAGCCTTATTTGTTCAACGCAGACAACGTGGCCCGCTATGCGCCTGTGTCTTGGCACAGCCCCGGCAGTGCGATCGATGCCAGTTACGAGGACTTGGCACTGATGGCGCAAGACCCCGTGATGCAACATCCGTTCAGCCAAGCTTCACAGATACCCCTGGGATCGGCACCCTGCCCGGCCACTGCCGAGCCTCCGGTTTTTTCTGCGCCCATGGGCCCATGGGGCTGCACCCCACCGAATGCGGCTTTGGCCCAAGACCGGGACATCTGGTTGGTTCACCCTTGGAGCCTGGGATCCTTGCCAGCGAATCTGCCCGCAGACACGCTGGTGATTGGCATCACCGTGGCAGACTTTCACCAAGCATGGCCATGGAGCGAACAACGCTGGCATTTCGTGGGCCAACGCATGGCCGACATCACCCCGGTGTGGTGGCACGGCGAAGCCCATGCTTTGCAGTCAGCCTTGCAACATGCCCGCAGCGTGCGCTGCACCCACGAAGCCCACTTGGCCGGTTGGCTCAAGCCCTGGGCCAAGTGTGAAACACCCCAAGAGTTGTTTGCGCCGGTGGACAAACTTTGCAACTCGTTTGCGCAGTGGTGGAAACAGATTGCCAACCATGCGGCCATGCCTGGCCATCGGTGACCCAAACTTTGATACAATATTTGGCTGGCAGTGCAGCTGAGACCGGGTTCTAGTGATGGAATGACGATCCAGTTTTTGCCAAACAACCGAATACATTCCTCGATAGCTCAGTCGGTAGAGCGCCGGACTGTTAAGTCCGCGGCATCAGTCAAATCCCCATTTTTACTACCAAAATGTCGTTTTAAATCAACGACTTGCAGCGCTCTTTTACCCTAAATTATCAATTACACGGTCATTACACGAATAATTGGCCTGCCACTAGCTAATTTTGCTCAGTTACATAATGTAACTCTCACAGCTAGACTGCACTCACCTCAGCTGGCCTGACACCGTGCACACCCTCCATGCACCCCATTTGGTTTTGACCTCCGTCACACGCAGGGGTCTTTTTTAGCGCACTGATTGACTGCTCGTGCATGCATTCATCATCTCTGACATCTGCGCTGCGGCAAGCACCAAACCTTTTGCCCATTCGCCGTTGCAACGCCCGCGCTCCGTTCGCACCATTTGGCTTCAAAGTCAGTCACATGTAGGCGTCATTTCTTCCGCCCTTTTTGACGGCTCTTTGACGCAGTCACCACCACTGAAATCACTGCCGCTGCGAGCCGCAAAGCAGCCCCCATGCGCCCTTGCAGCCATGTCAAAAATTTTCACTGCGCCTCTAAACAGCCCTATTTTCTTTGCTACAATATGGGTCTAGCAAGTTAGGTGCTGACAGTTACATCAGTCCTTCACTTACTGCGCGGAGTAGCACCATACAGGTGACACCCCCGTGGCAAGTTTCTTGCTAGTCAAACCGAATATATTCCTCGATAGCTCAGTCGGTAGAGCGCCGGACTGTTAAGTCCGCGGCAACAGTCAAATCCCCATTTTTACTACAAAAATGTCGTTTTAAATCAACGACTTGCAGCACTCTTTTACCCTAAAATATCAATTACACGGTCATTACACGAATAATTGGCCTGCCACTAGCAAATTTTGTGCAGTTACATAATGTAACTCGCCCCCACCACAGCACTCGCCCCCATTGGACGGACACCGCGCATGTCCTCCGTGCGCTCCATTTGGTTTTGACCTCCGTCACACGCATGGGTCTTTTCTGACGCACTGGTTGACTGCTCGTGCATGCATTCATCATCTTTGACATCTGCGTTGCGGCAAGCACCAAAGTTTTGCCCATTCGCCGTTGCAACGCCCGCGCTCCGTGCGCACCATTTGGCTTCAAACCTGGTCACATGCATGCGTCATTTCTTGCGCCCTTTTTGACGGCTCTTTGACGCAGTCACCACCACTGATATCAGTGCCGCTGCGATCCGCAAAGCAGCTCCCATGCTCCCTTGCAGCCATGTCAAAAATTTTCACTGCGCCTCTAAACAGCCCTATTTTCTTTGCTACAATATGGGTCTAGTAAGCTAGGGGCTGACAGTTACATCAGTTCTTCACTTACTGCGCGGAGTAGCACCATACAGGTGACACCCCCGTGGCAAGTTTCTTGCTAGTCAAACCGAATATTTTCCTCGATAGCTCAGTCGGTAGAGCGCCGGACTGTTAATCCGTAGGTCCCTGGTTCGAGCCCAGGTCGAGGAGCCAAAAAGCTAATAAAAACAACGACTTACCTCGT
>CANFPJ010000084.1 GCA_947448885.1 Comamonadaceae bacterium | reverse complement strand
ATGTGTTTCTCCCTTGATCAGGCGTGCAGCGGATTGATCTTATCCGCCTGCAATTGGTATTTTTGAATGGCTTTGACAACGGTTTCAGCTGGCAATGCGCCATCTTCACTCAAGGCCTTGAGTGCGGCGACCACGATGTAGTGGCGGTTCACCTCGAAGTGCTCGCGCAACTTGCTGCGGAAATCGCTGCGCCCAACACCATCGGTGCCCAGCACTTTGTAAGCGCGACCGGCGGGGATGTAGGCGCGAATTTGCTCGGCATAGGCCTTCATGTAGTCGGTGGACGCGACCACCGGGCCTTCATGCGGCGTCAGTTGCTGGGCCACAAACGACACGCGTGCGGCCTCGGTGGGGTGCATCAAATTCCAGCGTTCTGTTTCTGCACCATCGCGGGCCAATTCGTTGAAGCTCGGGCAGCTCCACACATTGGCGGCCACGCCCCAATCGGCGGCCAACAAATCACGCGCAGCCATGGATTCGCGCAGAATAGTGCCCGAACCCAGCAGGTTCACGCGGGGCATTTTTTTCGCGCCCTCTGCGGCTTGCAACAAATACATGCCTTTGATGATTTGTTCTTCCGTGCCCGCAGTCAGGCCCGGCATGGCGTAGTTTTCATTCAGCAGCGTGAGGTAATAAAACACGTTCTCTTGTTTTTCCACCATGCGCTTCAAGCCGTGCTGCATGATGACCGCCACTTCGTGTGCAAAGGTCGGGTCGTAACTCACGCAATTGGGGATGGTTCCCGCCAAGATGTGGCTGTGGCCGTCTTCGTGTTGCAAACCTTCGCCGTTCAAGGTGGTGCGCCCAGAGGTGCCGCCCAACAAGAAGCCACGCGCTTGCATGTCGCCCGCCGCCCAGGCCAAGTCGCCAATGCGCTGGAAGCCGAACATCGAGTAATACACGTAGAACGGAATCATGATGCGGTTGTTGGTCGAGTAAGAGGTCGCCGCCGCGATCCAACTGCTCATGCCACCGGCTTCGTTGATGCCTTCTTGCAAAATTTGACCGGCTTTGTCCTCGCGGTAATACATCACCTGGTCTTTGTCCACCGGCGTGTACTGCTGGCCATCGGGGTTGTAAATGCCAATTTGGCGGAACAAACCTTCCATGCCAAAGGTGCGGGCTTCGTCCACAAGAATAGGCACCACGCGGGGGCCCAAGGCTTGGTCGCGCAACAACTGCGTCAGAAAACGCACATAAGCCTGGGTGGTCGAAATCTCGCGCCCTTCAGCCGTGGGGTCGGTGATGGCCTTGAAGGTTTCCATCGATGGCACGGTGAAATGCTCATCGGCCTTGGTGCGGCGGTGCGGCAAGTAGCCCCCCAAGGCTTGGCGGCGCTCGTGCAGGTAGCGCATCTCGGGCGTATCGTCGGCCGGCTTGTAAAAAGGCAGCTTGGACAACTCGCTGTCAGGGATGGGGATGTTGAAGCGGTCGCGGAAGATTTTGATGTCTTCGTCGGTCAGCTTCTTGGTTTGGTGCACCGTGTTTTTGCCCTCGCCCGAGGAGCCCATGCCAAAGCCTTTGACGGTTTTGATCAACAGCACCGTGGGTTGGTCTTTGTGCTTGACGGCGGCCGCATAGGCGGCATAGACCTTTTGCGGGTCGTGGCCGCCGCGGCGCAGGTTCCAAATGTCGTCGTCGCTCAACTTGGCGACCATCTCCAAGGTGCGCGGGTCGCGGCCAAAGAAATGTTTGCGCACAAATGCACCATCGTTGGCTTTGAAGGCCTGGTAGTCGCCGTCCACGGTTTCCATCATGATGCGGCGCAGGGCGCCGTCTTTGTCGCGGGCGATGAGCGGGTCCCAGTTGCTGCCCCAAATGAGCTTGATCACGTTCCAGCCCGAACCCCGGAATTCGCTCTCCAACTCTTGGATGATCTTGCCGTTGCCGCGCACCGGGCCGTCCAAACGCTGCAAATTGCAGTTGATGACAAAAATCAGGTTGTCGAGTTTCTCGCGAGCGGCCAAACCAATGGCGCCCAATGACTCCACCTCGTCCATCTCGCCGTCACCGCAGAACACCCATACCTTGCGGTTTTCGGTGTTGGCAATGCCACGGGCGTGCAAATACTTCAAAAAACGTGCTTGGTAAATCGCCATCAAGGGGCCCAGGCCCATGGAGACGGTGGGGAACTGCCAAAACTCGGGCATGAGTTTGGGATGGGGGTAACTCGACAAGCCTTTGCCATCGACCTCTTGGCGGAAATGAAGCAACTGCTCTTCGCTCAAGCGCCCTTCTAAATAAGCACGGGCATACACGCCAGGCGACACATGGCCTTGGATGTAGAGCAAGTCGCCGCCGTGGTTTTCGTTTTCGGCATGCCAAAAATGATTGAAACCGGCGCCAAACATGTGGGCCAGCGAGGCAAACGAACCAATGTGACCGCCCAAATCGCCGCCGTCAGCCGGGTTGTGGCGATTGGCCTTGACCACCATGGCCATGGCGTTCCAGCGCATGTAAGCGCGCAAACGCTCTTCAATCTCAATATTGCCCGGGCAACGCTCTTCTTGGTCGGGCTCGATGGTGTTGACATAGCCCGTATTGGCTGAAAACGGCATGTCAATGCTGTTTTCGCGGGCATGTTCCAGGAGTTGCTCTAATAGGTAATGGGCTCGCTCGGGGCCCTCTGCCGCGATGACCGCTGAGAGGGCGTCCATCCACTCTCGGGTTTCTTGGCTGTCGGTATCGTTCAAGGCGAAGGTGCGCAAGTCATTGGGCAGGGCTGACATGGATATCTATCTCCTACGTTGTTTTTTGGCTTGTACGCTGTTTTCAGCGTGTCTCGAGCGAATTGTGCCATTTATTCCTTCAAATTTCAAATCGTGCTTTGTCTTTTTGCATTATGAAATTTAACAGGCCGTGGGGTGGTCCATCGTGATGTTCAGCGCTGGCGTTGCGGGCCCCCATCTGAGGGACCATGGCTGTCCTACACTCGTCCACCATGACCCCCACCACGCGGCCCCGCTCGGCATTCAAAGAGATCAGCCTGCTGTGGCAGGGTTGGTGGCGGCGGCAAACGCCCAGCCGACAAGACCGGTTTGCCTTCTTGGGGCCTTTGACCGCCGTGATCATGTTTTTTGCGGCCATCAGCAGCGCCTTTTGGTATTTGCGCTATGAGGAGATGGAGCGCGAGCGCGAAAGCGTGCGGCGCGATGTCGAATCGGCCCAGCAGCAACTGCGTTTGCGACTGATCGAGCGCCAAGAGCAAATGATGCGGTTGGCGCGAGACGCTTCCAATGGCGACATGGGGGTGATCAGCTTTTCTGCCCAGGCCGAAGCCCTGGTCACCCAGTTTCCGGAACTGTCTTCGGTCAGCTGGTTGGATGCACGGCGGCGCATTCGGGCCAGCTACTCGGCGCCATCGTCACAAAACTCGTACCACTACAACATGGGCGAAGTGCTGCGCAACACCGACGCCGTCAACACCTTTCAGTTGGCGCGCGAATTGCGCCGCACCATTTACTCCCCCCCGCTGATCGACGCCGGACAAAAAACACGGGCCAACTTTGACCTTCAATTGCATGTGCCCATCTTTGCCCAGGGGAATTTTGAGGGCGTGGTGATGGCCGAGTACAACATCGACGGGCTGATTCGCTTTGCCGTGCCGGCGGACATCACCGCCCGGCACGCGGTGTCACTGATCGATTCAGCGGGGATGGTGCTGGCCGGTCAAGCCATCACCGCCCGGGTGCGCACCTCACCGGTGATGCCTTGGACGGCTGAAGCCTATGAGTTCTCGGTGCCCGTCTCGCCGGTGGGCAACAGCTTGATCCTGCGCGCCCAGGCCTACCGCACCTCACAAGGCCTGATTGGCAATGGTTTGTTTTGGTTGGTAGGTGCCTTGAGCGTGCTCACCGCTTGGATGCTGATTGGCAGCTGGCGCCACACCCGCCGCCGATTGCAAGCCCAACAAGCCCTGATCTCAGAGACCAATTTCCGCCGCGCCATGGAGAACTCCATTCTGACGGGCATGCGGGCCATGGATTTGCAAGGCCAAATCACCTACGTGAATGCCGCCTTTTGCCAAATGACCGGTTGGACCGAGCAAGAGTTGGTGGGATTGAAACCGCCCTTCCCTTATTGGCCCGAAGAAGACCGTGAAACTTTGACCTTGCGCTTGCAAGAGGAGTTGACGGGGCGCACCAGCCCCAGCGGCATACAGGTGCGGGTCATGCGCAAAGACCACAGTTTGTTTGCAGCCCGTTTGTACGTCTCACCTTTGGTCGATGCCCGCGGTCAGCAAACCGGTTGGATGACGTCGATGACCGACATCACTGAGCCCAACCGCATCCGCGACCAATTGGCCGCCTCGTATGAACGCTTCACCACTGTGTTGGAGGCATTGGACGCCTCGGTCTCTGTGGCCCCCTTGGGCAGCGAAGAACTGTTGTTTGCAAACGGCCAATACCGTTTGTGGTTTGGTAACCAAGCCAACGGACATTTGCAACTCATCGCCCAGGCTGGCTTGCCCGCCCAAGACACCGACATTGAAAGCGGGGACAACGACTCTTTGGCCGGATTGCCAACCATGGGCATCACCAATGCCCCCAGCGAAAATGCGGAAATCTTCATCAACGAACTGGGCAAATGGTTGGAGGTGCGATCGCGCTACCTCAACTGGGTGGATGGCCGTTTGGCGCAATTGGTGATTGCCACCGACATCACGCCACGCCGACAAGCCGAAGAGCAAGCCGAGCTGCAAGCGGCCCGCGCACAAAACGCCAGCCGCCTGATCACCATGGGTGAAATGGCCTCGAGCGTGGCCCACGAACTCAACCAACCGCTGACCGCCATCAACAATTACTGCAACGGCCTGGTCTCGCGCTTGAAGGCCGGCCACATCAGCGAACCCGACATGCTCGTGGCGTTGGAAAAAACCGCACGCCAAGCGCAGCGCGCAGGGCAAATCATTCAGCGCATCCGTGCGTTTGTGAAACGCAGTGAACCCAACCGCGTGCATGCCGATGTGGCGCCCATGGTGTTTGAAGCATTGGAGTTGGCCGAGATTGAATTGCGTCGGCGCAATGTGCGCTTGAGCCGCTTCATCCCCGATGGTTTGCCCAAGGTGATGGTGGATGTGATTTTGATCGAGCAGGTGTTGATGAACTTGCTGAAAAATGCCGCCGAGTCCATTGACCATGCCCAACGCCCCTCAGCCCAGCGCCATGTGGAGTTGCAAGTTGGCGTCAAGCGCATCGGCGAGCAGGAGGTGGTCGAGTTCTCGGTCACCGACACAGGCAAAGGCCTGGCCCCGCAGGTCTTGGAGCGATTGTTCGAAGCGTTCTACTCCACCAAGGCCGAAGGCTTGGGCATTGGCCTGAACTTGTGTCGCAGCATCGTCGAGTCGCACCTGGGTCGTATGCAAGCTGAGAACCTTTACAATGGAAGCGATGTCTCAGGATGTTGTTTTTCCTTTTGGCTCCCTGTGAGCTCACCCGAAACTGAAACCCAAGCGCAAACCGCCCCCGACCCCGGAGTATCTGCATGAGTTTGATCCCCAAAAAAGGCACTGTCTACGTGGTCGATGACGACGAAGCGGTTCGCGACTCGCTGCAATGGTTGCTCGAGGGCAAGGATTACCGGGTGCGTTGCTTTGACTCCGCCGAGAGCTTTCTCAGCCGCTTCGATCCGCGCGAGGTGGCCTGCCTGATCGTCGACATCCGCATGGGGGGCATGACCGGCTTGGAATTGCAAGACCGCTTGATCGAACGCAAATCCCCCTTGCCCGTGGTGTTCATCACTGGGCATGGCGATGTGCCCATGGCCGTGACCACGATGAAAAAAGGCGCGATGGATTTCATCCAAAAACCTTTTGTCGAAGACGACTTGCTCAGCTTGGTGGAGCGCATGCTCGAGCAAGCCAAGACCTCGTTCGCCGACTACCAACACGCTGCCAGTCGCGACGCTTTGATGGCCAAGCTCACCTCGCGCGAAGCCCAAGTGCTTGAGCGCATTGTCGCGGGCCGATTGAACAAACAAATTGCCGATGACCTGGGCATCAGCATCAAAACGGTGGAGGCACACCGCGCCAACATCATGGAAAAACTCAACGCCAACACCGTGGCCGACCTGCTCAAAATTGCCCTGGGGCAAAGCCCCGTCAAAGCCTGAGACTGGCCACAGCCCTCCCCCAACCAACGCCCGTGTGATGCGGGCGTTTCACATTCAAAACCGACATGTCAGCCCAACTCATTGACGGCAACGCCTTGGCCCAACACTGGCGCGAACAAGTCGCCCGCGACTGCGTGGCCTTGCAAGCCCGTGGCGTGAAACCCGGCTTGGCCGTGCTGCTGGTGGGCGACAACCCGGCCAGCCAAGTCTATGTGCGCAACAAAGTGAAGGCCTGCGAGCAAGCCGGCCTGCACTCGGTGCTCGAACAACTGCCCGCCGACTTGAGCGAGTCCGACTTGCTGGCACGGGTGCACGCGCTGAACCGCGACCCATTGATCCACGGCATCTTGGTGCAACTGCCCTTGCCCGACCACATCGATGCGCACCAAGTGATCGAAGCCATCGACCCAGCCAAAGATGTCGACGGCTTCCACGTCGCCAGTGCCGGCGCTTTGATGACCGGCCTGCCTGGTTTTTGGCCCTGCACCCCGCACGGCTGCATGAAGATGCTAGAAAGCATTGACTACCCCTTGAGCGGCAAACATGCGGTGGTCATCGGTCGCAGCAACATCGTGGGCAAGCCCATGGCCTTGATGCTCTTGGCCCAAAACGCCACCGTGACCATTTGCCACAGCCGCACCGTCAACCTCAAAGCCATGACCCTGCAAGCCGATGTCATCGTCGCGGCGGTGGGTCAACGCAACACCGTCACCGCTGACATGGTCAAGCCCGGCGCGGTGGTGATCGATGTGGGCATGAACCGCAACGAAGCCGGTAAGCTGTGCGGTGATGTCGACTTTGAAGCCGTGCGCCAAGTCGCTGGCCACATCACCCCCGTGCCTGGCGGCGTGGGGCCCATGACCATTGCCATGTTGCTGGTCAACACCTTGGAATCCGCCCGCCGCACCCTATCTGTTTAAAACCATGACCACCCACACCAACCCCCTGCTCGACTTTGCCGACCTGCCCTTGTTCGACGCGGTTCAACCCGAACACATCCCCAGCGCGGTGGACGAATTGCTCGGCCATGCCGATAAAGCCTTGGACCAGGTGTGTGCCGATGGTTTTCCGGCCGAATGGCTGGCCATGGCCCAGGTATTGGATGTGGCCACCGAACGGCTGGGCCGTGCTTGGGGTGTGGTTGGCCATTTGCAAGCCGTGGCCGACACGCCAGAGTTGCGCGCCGCGTACAACGCCGCCCTGCCCCAGGTGACCGAGTTTTGGACCCGCATGGGCGCCAACGAAAGCCTTTACGCCCAATACAAGGCCATGGACCCGGCCACGCTCAACCCCGAGCAAACCAAAGCACGCGACAACGCGTTGCGAAATTTTGTGCTGTCGGGTGCCGAACTGAGCGGTGAGCCCAAAGCCCGCTTTGCCGCCATCCAAGAGCGCCAAGCCGAATTGAGCCAAAAATTCAGCGAAAACGTGTTGGACGCCACCGACCAATGGACGCTTTTGGTGTCGCCTGCAGAGATGGCCGGCGTGCCTGAAGACGTGTGCAAAAGCACCCTGGCGGCCGCCCAAGCCCAGGGCCAAGAAGGGCATTTGTTGAACCTGAAGATGCCGTGTTACTTGCCCATCATGCAGTACGCCCAAAGCAGCCAGCTGCGCGAAAAACTTTACCGCGCCTACGTCACCCGGGCCTCTGACCAAGCCGACAAACCCGAGCAAGACAACACCGCCTTGATCCAAGAAATCTTGGCCTTGCGCCAAGAAGAAGCCAACTTGTTGGGCTACGCCAATTTTGCCGAGGTGTCATTGGCCAACAAAATGGCGCCCTCCCCAGCCCATGTGGTGACTTTTTTGCGCGACCTGGCCCAGCGCGCCCGCCCCAGCGCGGAGCGCGATGTGGCCGAAATGCGCGCCTTCGCCGCTGAACATTTGGGGCTGAGCGACCCCCAACCTTGGGACTGGACCTACATCGGCGAAAAGCTCAAAGAAGCGCGCTACGCCTTCAGCGACCAAGACGTCAAGCCCTACTTCACCGCCCCCAAGGTATTGGCCGGTTTGTTCAAAATTGTCGAGACCTTGTTCGAAGTCAGCATCCGTGCTGACAGCGCGCCCACTTGGCACCCTGGCGTGGGCTTTTACCGCCTCGAACTCGCCGGCCAATTGATCGGCCAGTTTTACCTGGACCCGGGTGCGCGTGCGGGCAAGCGCGGTGGCGCCTGGATGGACGATGTGCGCGCCCGTTGGCTGCGCCCGGACAACAGCCAGCTGCAAACGCCGGTGGCCCATTTGGTGTGCAACTTCGCCGATGGCGTGGACGGCCAGCCACCCTTGCTCAGCCATGACGATGTGATCACCTTGTTCCACGAATGCGGACACGGCCTGCACCATTTGCTGACCCAAGTCAACGAGCGCGATGTCTCGGGCATCAGTGGCGTGGAGTGGGATGCGGTCGAATTGCCCAGCCAGTTCATGGAAAACTTTTGCTGGGAATGGTCGGTGCTGCGCCACATGACCGCCCATGTGGACACGGGCGAGCCCTTGCCACGCGCATTGTTTGACAAGATGCTGGCCGCGAAAAACTTTCAAAGTGGCTTGCAAACCCTGCGCCAAATCGAGTTCTCTTTGTTTGACATGCGCTTGCACACCGAGGGCGCGCGCGCGCAAGATTTCATGCAAGTGCTGCGCGAAGTGCGCGCCGAGGTGTCGGTGATTCCCGCCCCCACTTGGGGCCGTTCGCCCCACAGCTTCAGCCACATTTTTGCCGGCGGCTATGCCGCTGGGTACTACAGCTACAAATGGGCCGAGGTGTTGTCCGCCGATGCCTACGCGGCCTTTGAAGAAACCGCTGGATCCGATGGCGAACCCAGCGTGGAGACAGGGCGGCGTTATCGGAAAGAAATTTTGGAAGCCGGTGGAAGCCGACCGGCGATGACCTCGTTCAAAGCCTTTCGCGGCCGCGAGCCCCAACTCGAGGCCTTGCTGCGCCACCAAGGCATGGTGGCTTCAGCGCACTGAAGCCACCCCTTGCGCCCGGGCCTGGCGAATCACTCTTTGGGGATTTTGGCCGCCGTGGCCGCGGCCTGCCAGCGGGCCATGTCGGCGCGCAAAAACTCGCCAAACTTTTCGGGTGGGTGCTCGCCCATGGCCTCCAAACCACCGGTCAGCAAACGCTTTTTGATGTCGGGGTTTTGCATGATTTTGAGCAACTCTTCGTTGAGCATTTTCACAACCGGCTTGGGGGTTTTGGCCGGCGCCAACAAGCCCACCCAGCCGCCGACGCGAAAGTTGTCCAATGCCGCCACGCCCGACTCCGTGACCGAGGGCACCTGGGGCAAACGCGTGCTGCGGCCATCAGCGGCGCTGGTCAGGGCTTTGAGCTTGCCGCCATCGATGAAGGTCGCCGCTGAACTCGGAGAGTCAAACATCATGGGAATTTGACCGCCAATGATGTCGGTGATCGCCTGCACGCTGCCTTTGTAGGGGACGGCCTCGACCTGGGCGCCGATCATGGACAAAAAGATTTCCATGGTCAGGTGCTGTATGGTGCCGCGGCCCACATGGGCATAGTTGTATTTGCCGGGATTGGCCTTGACCAAGCTGACAAACTGTTGCAAGTTGTTGGCGGGAAAACTGGGGTTGACCACCAGCACCATGCCACCACTGCCCCCCACATGCACCACTGGTTCAAAGTCGGTGTTGATGTTGTAGGGCAAATTGGCCACCAACGCGGTGCTGATGGCAAAAGAAGTGGAGGTCATCAACAAGGTATAGCCGTCTGGCGGTGACTTGGCCACAAACACCGCACCCACCGCGCCCGTGGCGCCGGGCTTGTTCTCCACCACCACGGGTTGGCCCACCCGGCGCGACAACTCCTCGCCCAAAATGCGCGCCGCCACATCCGAGGCGTTGCCTGGCGGATAGGGCACGATGATCTTGATGGGTTTATTGGGATAGCTTTGGGCCAGCGCCACGGTGGGGGCCAACAACAAGCAAGCCGCTGCCAAAACCACGCGCCCTGTGCGCTGCATCCAATCCATTGCATTCATACAAAATCCCCTTTTGTCCTGTGACCTTCACTGCAAGCACCCCAAAACCCTGGAGACAGCTGCAGCGAACAAGCGCCCAATGTAGGTTGCTGCAGCCGGTCTCAGCCGCGTGTTTACCCCGACCCAGCCCCCTTGGCGACAGCGCAGGCCTGGCACTGGCGACAAAATCAGTCCACCCTGTTGCAGGGGCGTGAACCCAGTTCCTTGATTCTCAAATGGAGAAGCCATGACCACCGCAGCCCCGATGACGGCCACCCAAAAAATTCTGGCCCGCGCTTGCCAGCGCAGCCATGTTGCCCCCGGCGAGGTGATTTACCCTGAACCCGAGTGGGTCATCGTGCACGACGGTTTTGTGGAAACCGCTTACAAAGAGTTGCACAGCCTGGGCTATGGGTCCATCGCCCACCCCGAGCGGGTGATGTTTGTCACCGACCATGAGGTGGCCTATGGCTCGCAACGCGCAGTGGAGCGGGGTCGTAACATTCGCCAAATTGCCAAAGCTTGGAACGTGGGTCAGGTTTACGACGCAGGTCGCGGCGGCCATGGCCATATTTTCCCCATGGAACAAGGCCTGGTTCGACCGGGTATGTTTTTGTTCGCCTACGACATGCACTGCACCAACTTTGGCGCGGTCGGTGCCTTGGCCATGGCCGCCGGTACCGAAGTCACTGCCGTGCTGGCCACCGGCAGCTTGTGGACCCGGGTGCCGGAGACGGTGCGCGTGGATTTACGGGGCCGCTTGCCCGCCGGTTCTCATGCCCGTGACGTTGGGTTTTTATTGGCCCAGGGTTTTGCCCAGGGGCGATGGGGCGTCGAACACGATTACCGGGTGATTGAGTTTGGCGGCCCTGGCATCGACACATTGGACTTGGCATCGCGCGTGGCTTTGTGCAACTCGATCACCGAAATGGGCGTGGCCAATGTGTTGTTTGCCGCCCCGCCACCGGGTATCGATGCACAAGGGGCGCCAGACTTCATCAGCGACGCCAATGCGCCTTATGAAGGTCGGTTTGAGTTTGACCTCAGCAGCGTAGCACCCCAAGTGGCCTTGCCCGGCGGGCCCGACCGGGCCGAGCGCTTGGACCGCGTGCTGGGTCAGCCCATTGACCATGCCACCTTGGGGGCTTGTGGTTCAGGCATGTACCAAGACTTTGCCGATGCGGCGCGCATTTTTGAAGGCCAAAAGGTGGCCGATGGTGTGCGCTTTTTTGTGGTGCCGGGTACGGCCCAAACGGCCAGGCGCATGGCCGACGATGGTTTGACGCAAATTTTTCTGGACGCCGGGGCCATCATGCTGCCCCCAGGGTGCGGCCCTTGTGCCGGTGGCTCGATGGCGCCGCTGGGGCCCGGCGAGGTGTCCATTGCCACCGCAGCGACCAACCACGCGGGACGCTTTGGCGCCCACGATGGCCAAGTCTATTTGGGCAGCCCGTTGACCGTGGCGGCTTCGGCCATTGCCGGCTGCTTGGCTGATCCCCGCCCTTTGACCCACGCCTGAAAGCACCCATGACACACCCACTGACCCAACGCGGCCGCTGCCATGTGTTTGGCGACGGCATCCCCCTGGACGAAGGGGTGATGGCCTTCAAATTCGCCATTGGCCGCATCACCGACCCCGAGCAGCTCATCCCCCATTTGTTCGAAGGCATCGACCCCACTTTTGCGTCGCGGGTGCAACCCGGCGACTTCGTCATCGCTGGTCGTGACTTTGGCTGTGGCAAGCCGCACATCCAAGGCTTCATCGCCATGGCCGCATTGCACATGGGCGTGTTGTGCACGTCCATGCCTTACAAAGCCATGCGCGGCGCGATCTCCAAAGGTTTACCGGTGCTCACCGGCTGTGAAGGGGCCACCGAATTTGTCCGCCATGGTGACGACCTCGAGGTGCACTTTGCCACGGGCCAAGCCATCAACCACACCCAAGGGACGCAAAAGACATTTCCCGCCATGCCCAACGTGCTGCAAGACATCATTGCGCACGGCGGCGCCCAAGGTCAATTGGCCGCCTGGCTTCATGACCACCCGGCACAACGCGCAGCGGCGGGCGCCCCCAGCGCCATGCTCGATGGCTCGCCGGTGCACATCGTGCGCAAAGGGAGTGCCGCATGAGCGCGCCGGTGATGATCATGGTCGCCCCCAATGGCGCCTATGCGGGCAAAAAAGACAACCCCGCCACGCCCATCAGCCCCACCGAGATTGCCGACGAAGTGGTGCGCTGTGCCCAGGCCGGCGCCAGCATTGCACACATCCATGCGCGTGACGAACACGGCCAACCCACCCAATCGCTGGCGGTGTTTGGCGAGATCGTCGACCGCATCCGATCGCGCTGCGACATCGTGCTGCAAATTTCATTGGGCACGCCAGGCTTCACGGCGGACGAGGCCTTGGAGCCGATTGGGCTCAAACCTGAGATGGTGTCACTGCCCCTGGGGGCTTACCTGCGCGACGATGTGCGGGCGCAGGCACTGGCCCAAGAAATGGCCGAGCGCATCCGCGACCAAGGGGTGCGCCCCGAGTTATCGGTTTACAACGATGCGATGTTGCAAGGCGCTTTGGGCTTGATCGCGCGTGGTGCCGTGCTGGCCCCGGCGTGCTTTGGCTTGATCTTGAAAGAGCCCGCCAGCATGGCGCAAGGCGCGCAGCACCTGGTGAACCTGTCGCTATCGCTGCCCGAAAAATCACAGTGGTGGTTTGCCAAAGGCGGGCGGCATGGCCTGGGTTTGCGGGCTTTGTCGATGGAGTTGGGTGGCCATGTGCGGGTCGGTTTTGAAGACGACGTGCACGACTTTGGCCACACCCAGCTGGCGCCGAGCAACGCGCATTTGGTCGAGCGCATGAGCCAGTTGTGCCACGTGCTGGGGCGCTCAGTCGCGACACCGGCGCAAGCCAGGGTGGCCATCCAGACACCTTAGCGTGGCTTTCACGCAGCGACCAAAAAGTCTTGGCTGATGCCCTTGCCCAATTCGTTGATGCGGTCCAAGAACTGGGTCAAGAATGTGTGCAAGCCGGTGGCCAAAATTTCATCGATGCTGCTGTAGCGCAACTCGGCCAATAACTTGCCGGCTTTGCGCGCCGT
>CANFPJ010000083.1 GCA_947448885.1 Comamonadaceae bacterium | reverse complement strand
GGGGTGCCTTGGTGGACATCCAAGGCCATTTGATGGGCATCAACACCGCCATTTATTCGCGCTCGGGCGGCAACATGGGCATTGGTTTCGCCATCCCTGTCTCCACCGCCCGCCAGGTGTTGGAGGGCATTGTGAAAAACGGTGTGGTGGTGCGCGGGTGGGTGGGCGTGGAGCCCAATGACCTGACCCCCGAGTTGGCCGAGTCTTTTGGCATTTCCCGCCTGCAAGGCGTGGTGGTCACCGGGGTGCTGCAAAACGGCCCCGCTTTCAAAGCCGGGGTGCGCCCTGGCGATGTGCTGTTGGGGGTGGATGGCAAGTCGGTGGAAAACGTCGATCAGCTCTTGGCGGCAATTGCGGCGCTGAAACCCGGCGTGACGGCCTCTTTGTCGATTGAGCGTGGGGGCAGCCCGTTGTCGGTATCGGTCAACCCGGCGCAGCGGCCCAAACAAAGGCCGGTGGAGCGATGAGCGCTGAGCTGTCTCAATTGGTGCAGGCTTGCCAATCCTTGCTCACCCCAGAGCGGTTCAAGGATTACGGGCCCAATGGTTTGCAAGTAGAAGGCAAGGCGCAGGTCCAAGTGTTGATCTCTGGCGTGACCGCGTCCAAGGCCTTGATCGAGGCGGCCATTGATGCCAAGGCCGATGCCATCTTGGTGCACCACGGTTTGTTTTGGCGCGGTCAAGAGGGCACGGTCACCGGTTGGATGAAGCAACGCTTGCGCTTGTTGTTGGCCCATGACATCAGTTTGCTGGCTTACCACTTGCCGCTGGACGCCCACCCCGAATGGGGCAACAACGCCCAATTGGGTCAGCGTTTGGGTTGGCGCACCGACAGCCAATTTGGCGATCAGCAATTGGGTTGTCTGGGCCAAGCCGTTGATGGCACGGATTGGCCCAACGCCCAAGCGTTGGCGGCGCATTTGCAGCAGTCTTTGGGCCGCACACCCCTTTGGGTGGGGCCCGACGCCCAGGCCGGCCCCATCCGGCGGGTGGCTTGGTGCACGGGTGGGGCCCAGTCTTATTTTGAAGCGGCGATTGCCGCTGGCGCAGATGCCTTTGTGACCGGTGAAATCTCTGAGCCCCAAGCCCACTTGGCGCGTGAAACCGGCGTGGCATTTTTTGCCTGTGGCCACCATGCCACCGAGCGCTATGGTGCATCCGCCGTGGCCGCCCAAGTGGCCGCGCAGTTGGGCTTGGCCCACCGATTCATTGACATTGACAACCCGGCTTGAGGTTGTAAGCCATGCATGATCAACGGCCTGTGGCCATCACCCTGGGCGACGCGGCGGGCATTGGGCCAGAGATCATTGCCAAAGCCTTTGATCACCCTAGCGCCGCTCGTGGCTGCGTGGTGTTTGGCGATGCTGGCATCTTGAAGCGTGCCCTGCACTCCTTGGGGTTGGACCACCAACACCACGTGGTCGTGATTTCCGAGTTGGCCCAGGCCCAGACCCTGCCCGAAGGGGTGATGCCGGTCTGGCAGGTGGGTGTTGCAATTGACCCGCCCCCATGGGGGCAGGTGAGCGCCGCCTCTGGGCGTTTGGCCGCCAATTGCGTGCGCGCAGCGGCGCTAGCGGCACTCCACGGGCAGGTGCAAGCGGTGGTCACAGCGCCTTTGAACAAAACCGGGTTGGCGGCGGCGGGTGAGGGCTTTCCCGGTCACACCGAACTGTTGCAGTCACTGGCGGCCAGCCACTTGGGCGTCTCAGTCGACCAACTGCCGGTGCGCATGATGTTGGCCAACCCCGAGTTGCGCACCGTGCTGGTGAGCATCCACGTGTCTTTGCGTCAAGCCATTGATGCGGTCACGGTGGACAACGTGTTGCAAACCCTGCGCATTGCGCACGCCAGTTTGCGCAATGCCCAGGGTGGGCCACCCCGGTTGGCCTTGGCGGGGCTCAACCCCCATGCGGGCGAGGGGGGCTTGATGGGGCGCGAGGAAATTGACATTCTCGCCCCAGCGCTGGAGGCGGCCCGGGCTTTGGGCATCGATGCCAGTGGTCCTTATCCGCCAGACACGGTGTTCATGCGCGCCCGCGCCAGCCATGGTCAGCCCGATGCCATTGATGCGGTGGTGGCCATGTACCACGACCAGGGCTTGATTCCGGTGAAATACCTGGGCCTGGCCCATGGGGTGAATGTCACACTGGGGCTGCCGTTTGTGCGCACCAGCCCCGACCACGGCACAGCCTATGACATTGCTGGGCAAGGTCAGGCAGACCCATCCAGCTTGTTGGCCGCGCTGGACATGGCCAGGACTTTGTCGGCCAGGGTGGCTTGACCCTCAGCGCGTGTTTTGCAGGTTGTCGCGGATTTGGCGCAGCAGCAGCACTTCCTCGGGTGGGCTGGCAGGCTCCACTGGGGCTTCGGGCGCCGCTTGCTCGCCTTTGAGCCGATTGATTTGGCGGATCAGCATGAAAATGATGAAGGCCAGCAGCACAAAATTAACCGCCACCGTGAGAAAGCTGCCGTAGGCCAACACCGGGACGCCTGCTTTGCGCAAGGCGTCCAAAGTGCTGCCGGTGCCAGCCGGGACCGCGCCCAATGCAATGAACAGGTTGGAAAAGTCGAGCCGACCGATCAAGGCCGACACCATGGGCATGATCACATCGCCCACCAAGGAGTCGACGATCTTGCCAAATGCCCCGCCGATGATCACCCCTACGGCCAAATCGATCACATTGCCTTTGATGGCAAAGGCCTTGAATTCTTGCAACATGACGCATCCTTTATGAGTTAAAAAGTATTCAATAATAATCGCTTGTGATGCCGCATTCGATCAGGGTGACAGGGCGACGTCAGTTCGGCGGTTTGTGGCTCAGTTACAATCACCGGTTGACCCAACAAGCGACGTAAGTTCGAGGATTTTCATGAGTGACACCCGTTTGGACACCAGCAAGCGCACCTGGCTCATCGCCTCTGGTTGCGCCGGTGCAGTCGGCGGCATCGCCACAGCCGTTCCGTTTGTCAGCACTTTTCAGCCCTCCGAAAAAGCCAAGGCGGCTGGTGCAGCGGTGGAAGTGGACATCAGCGCCATCAAGCCCGGCGAAAAACTCACCGTGGAGTGGCGCGGCAAGCCGGTGTGGATCGTGCGCCGCACGCCCGAGCAGTTGGAGTCCCTCAAAAAGACCGAGGCTTTATTGGCCGACCCCAAGTCCGAGCGCAACCCTGCCGACCTCACGCCCGAATACGCCCGCAACCAAGCGCGCTCGATCAAGCCTGAGTTTTTTGTCGGGGTGGGCATTTGCTCTCACCTGGGGTGCTCTCCGTCTGACAAGTTTCAAGCTGGCGCACAGCCCTCATTGCCCGACGACTGGGCGGGTGGTTTCTTGTGCCCATGCCACGGCTCGACCTTTGACATGGCCGGCCGCGTGTTCAAAAACAAGCCGGCGCCAGACAACCTGGAAGTGCCCCCGCACATGTATTTGTCGGACTCTCGGCTGGTCATCGGTGAAGATAAAAAGGCCTGACAGGAATCAACATGGCTGAATTCAAAGAAATCTCCCCCAACGCCAGCGTGGGCGACAAGTTGCTCAACTGGGTGGACAACCGCTTCCCAGCATCCAAGCTCTATAAAGAGCATTTGAGCGAATACTACGCGCCGAAAAACTTCAACTTCTGGTACTTTTTCGGTTCATTGGCCCTGTTTGTGCTCGTGATCCAAATCGTCACGGGCATTTTCTTGGTCATGCACTACAAACCGGATGCAGCGCAGGCGTTCGCCTCTGTCGAGTACATCATGCGCGATGTGCCCTGGGGCTGGCTGATCCGCTACATGCACTCCACCGGCGCCTCGGCCTTTTTTGTGGTGGTTTATTTCCACATGTTCCGAGGTCTGATTTACGGCTCTTATCGCAAACCGCGCGAGTTGGTATGGCTGTTTGGCTGCGCCATCTTCTTGTGTTTGATGGCCGAAGCGTTCATGGGTTACTTGCTGCCCTGGGGGCAAATGTCTTATTGGGGCGCCCAGGTGATCGTCAACCTGTTTGCCGCGGTGCCTGTGATCGGCCCTGACTTGGCTTTGCTGATCCGTGGCGACTATGTGGTGAGTGATGCCACCTTGAACCGCTTCTTCAGCTTCCACGTCATCGCGGTGCCATTGGTGCTGCTCGGATTGGTCGCGGCCCACATCATCGCCTTGCACGAGGTGGGCTCCAACAACCCCGATGGCGTAGAAATCAAAAAATACAAAGACGAGCAAGGTCGCCCCTTGGATGGCATCCCGTTTCACCCTTACTACACCGTGCACGACATCTTGGGCGTCACGGGGTTCTTGGTGATCTTCACGGCCATCGTGTTTTTCGCACCTGAGTTGGGCGGCTATTTCTTGGAGTACAACAACTTCATCCCAGCCGACCCGCTGAAAACACCGCTGCACATTGCCCCGGTATGGTATTTCACCCCGTATTACTCCATGCTGCGCGCCATCACCACAGAGATGATGTACGCGTTGGTGTTGTGTGTGGTGATTGCCGCTTATTTGGGTGTGACCCGCATCAAAATGCCCAGCGCCCTCAAAGGTGCCGTGGTGGCTGCTGCGGTCATCGTGATGGGTTTGATGCTCAAGATCGACGCCAAGTTCTGGGGCGTGGTGGTCATGGGTGGCGCGGTCATCATTTTGTTCTTCCTGCCCTGGTTGGATAACTGCGCGGTCAAGTCAATCCGCTACCGCCCCGATTGGCACAAATATCTGTACGCCATTTTTGTCATCAACTTTGTGATTCTGGGTTACCTGGGTGTGCAACCGCCTTCGCCCATCGGTGAACGCGTCTCACAAGTGGGCACGCTGTTTTACTTTGGCTTTTTCCTCCTGATGCCTTGGTGGAGCCGACTGGGTGAGACCAAGCCCGTGCCGGACCGCGTGACCTTCACCCCTCACTGAGCGCGCAGGAACAACACCATGAAAAAAATCCTCATCTCTTGGCTGGTTTCTTTGGGTTGTCTGACTGGCGCCTGGGCGTCGGGCGGCGACACCATCGCTTGGGACAAAGCGCCCAACAAAACCAACGACTTGGCTGCATTGCAAAACGGTGCCAAGCTGTTCGTGAACTACTGCCTGAACTGTCACTCAGCGGCTTTCATGCGTTACAACCGCTTGACCGACATTGGGCTGACCGAGCAGCAAATCAAAGACAACTTGCTGTTCACCACCGACAAGGTGGGTGAGACCATGAAGGCCAACATCGATGCACGCCAAGCCAAAGAGTGGTTTGGTGGACTGCCCCCTGACTTGACCTTGATTGCCCGCTCACGTTCTGGCAGTGGCGGTACCGGTGCCGATTACATCTACACCTATTTGCGCACCTACTACCGTGACGACGCCAAAGCAACGGGTTGGAACAACTTGGCCTTTCCCAATGTGGGCATGCCCCATGTGCTGTGGGAACTGCAAGGTGAGCGCCGCCCCGTGTTTGATGTGGTGCAGCAGCACGGCCATGAGGTCCAGGTTTTCAAAGGCTGGGAGCAAGTCAAGCCCGGCAGCATGACCCCTTTGCAGTACGACCAAGCGGTGGGAGACCTGGTGAGTTACTTGCAATGGATGGCCGAGCCCGTTCAAAATTCACGCGTGCGCATTGGCGTCTGGGTGCTGATCTTCTTGTTGGGCTTCATGGTGATCGCTTGGCGGCTGAACGCGTCTTTTTGGAAAGACATCAAATAATTTTTCCCAACCCAAGCCACCGGGCTGGGGTTGGATTTGGGAATGGGGGGCAAGCCCCCATTCTTTTTGAATTGAAGGAGCCTTCAACATGATGGTGCTTTATTCCGGAACCACTTGTCCTTTTTCACACCGTTGCCGCTTTGTGCTGTTTGAAAAAGGCATGGACTTCGAAATCCGTGACGTCGATCTCTACAACAAGCCCGAAGACATCAATGTCATGAACCCCTACGGCCAGGTGCCTATTCTGGTCGAGCGGGATTTGATTTTGTATGAGTCCAACATCATCAATGAATACATCGATGAGCGTTTCCCGCATCCCCAATTGATGCCTGGCGACCCGGTCGACCGTGCGCGCGTGCGTTTGTTCTTGTTGAATTTCGAAAAAGAATTGTTTGTGCACGTCAGCACCCTGGAGTCGCGCACTTCCAAGGCCAATGAAAAGGCGCTGGAGAAAGCCCGCTCACACATCCGCGATCGCTTGACCCAACTGGCCCCCGTGTTTTTGAAAAACAAATACATGCTGGGCGACAACTTCTCCATGCTGGACGTGGCCATTGCCCCGTTGCTGTGGCGTTTGGATCACTTTGGCATCGACTTGTCCAAGAACGCAGCCCCTTTGCTCAAATACGCTGAACGCATCTTTTCCCGTCCGGCCTACATTGAGGCGCTGACACCCTCTGAAAAGGTCATGCGCAAATAAGTCTGGCGGGGGAACCATGCTCAACGTTGCTGACTCCAATTCCACCCGGCCTTACATGATCCGCGCCCTCTATGAGTGGTGCGTTGATCACCAATTCACCCCATATGTGGCTGTACATGTGGACGAGACCGTTCAAGTTCCCCAAGAGTACGTGAAGAACGGTGAAATCGTGCTCAACATCAGTTACGACGCCACCAGTGGCTTGAAGCTGGGCAACGATTTCATCGAGTTCAAAGCACGCTTTTCTGGTTCTGCGCGGGGAATCATGGTGCCTGTCAACCGGGTGCTCGCCATTTACGCCCGGGAAAACGGTCAAGGCATGGCCTTTCCCCTTCAGTTGCATGCACCTGACGAGGGCGCCGATCATGAGCGCGGCACCAGCGGCCATGAGTTGGCCACCAACGCACCGGCCAAAACGACGCGCAACCTCAATCTGACCTTGTCTGGTGAAACGCCCGACGCGCCACCGCCCAGCAAAAGCGGTGGCAAGCGCCCCGAATTAAAGCGCGTGAAGTAAAATTATTCAGCGCCGATTTAGCTCAGTTGGTAGAGCAACCGCCTTGTAAGCGGTAGGTCATCAGTTCGAATCCGATAATCGGCACCATTTCTGCACCGCCCCAGCGCAAACCTTCCAAGCCCGTCTCAGCGGGCCATGATCTTCAAACGCAGTTGTTTCACATCCCAACCATGGGTGCGCAAGTGAGCCAACAAAGCAGGCTCCAATTGGCGCAACTTGGCACTGGCGGCATTGCTGGGCACCAGCACGCACCAGGTTTGACCGTCAATGGGGCCCGCTTTGAGACCGTCGCGCAAACCGGGGGGCAACAAAGGGGCAATCGAAGCCAATCGGCGAATCGAGTCCTGACCCAAAGCACCCAGTCGGGCCAGGCTGGGCTCTGAGCGAGCGGCTTGTTCGGCCGTGAGCGTATGTGGACGTGGTTTCATCGGGCGATTATCCAACCGGTCAGCGCTAAAATGCCCGGCTACTTCAAAGGAACCCTTCACCTCCTTGGGCGCCCTTGCCCAAGGGATTGATGCACCATCCATGGCCTTTCAATTTTTGACCCAGATATTCGGCAGCCGCAACGAGCGCTTGCTCAAACAGTACAGCAAGACCGTGGCACGCATCAACGCCATGGAGTCAAGTTTGGAGCAACTCAGCGACGAGGCGCTCAAAGCCAAAACGGAAGCCTTCAAGCAACAGGTGGCGGCTGGCACCCCATTGGACGATTTGTTGCCCGAAGCTTTTGCCGTGGTGCGCGAGGGCTCCAAGCGCATCATGAAGATGCGTCACTTTGATGTGCAGCTCAGCGGTGGCATGGCACTGCACCATGGCAAAGTGGCTGAAATGCGCACCGGTGAGGGCAAAACCCTCACCGCCACCTTGGCGGTGTACCTCAATGCCTTGACGGGTCGCGGCGTGCATGTGGTGACGGTCAACGACTACCTGGCCCAGCGCGATGCGCAATGGATGGGGCGCTTGTATAACTTTTTGGGATTGACGGTGGGCGTCAATCTGCCGCAAATGTCGCGCGCGGAAAAGCAAGTCGCATATGCCAGCGACATCACCTACGGCACCAACAACGAGTTTGGTTTTGATTATTTGCGCGACAACATGGTCTACGAGCCTGCCGATCGCGTGCAGCGCAAATTGCATTACGCCATCGTGGATGAGGTGGATTCCATCCTGATCGATGAAGCGCGCACGCCGCTGATCATCAGCGGCCAAGCCGAGGACCACACCGAACGCTATGTGGCCATGAACCGGTTGGTGCCCAAGTTGGAGCGCCAAGAGGGCGAGGAAGATTTGCGCACCGGCGAAGGTGTGACCAAGCCCGGTGACTTCACGGTGGATGAAAAATCACACCAGGTGTTCCTCACCGAACAAGGCCATGAAAATTCTGAGCGCTTGTTGGTGGAGATGGGCATGCTGCCCGAGGGTGCGTCGTTGTACGACCCGGCCAACATCAGCCTGATGCACCACTTGACGGCTGCCTTGCGGGCGCACCACCTCTACCACCGCGACCAGCACTATGTGAACCAAAACGGCGAGATCGTCATCGTCGACGAATTCACCGGGCGCTTGATGTCGGGTCGGCGCTGGAGTGACGGCTTGCACCAAGCGGTTGAAGCCAAAGAGGGCGTCAACATCCAGGCCGAAAACCAAACCCTGGCGTCCATCACCTTTCAAAACTATTTCCGCCTGTACGGAAAGCTCTCTGGCATGACCGGGACGGCCGATACCGAAGCCTACGAGTTTCAAGAGATTTACGGTTTGGAAACCGTGGTCATCCCGCCCAACCGCATCAGCCGGCGCGAAGACCAACTCGATCGGGTGTACAAAACCACCCAAGAAAAATACAAGGCCGCCATCGATGACATTCGCGATTGCCACGAGCGGGGGCAACCCGTTTTGGTGGGCACGAGCTCGATTGAAAACTCGGAAATCATTTCCGCCTTGTTGACCCAAGCCAAGCTGCCGCACCAGGTGCTCAACGCCAAGCAACACGAGCGTGAAGCCGACATCGTGGCCCAAGCCGGGCGCAGCCAGATGATCACCATCGCCACCAACATGGCGGGCCGTGGCACCGACATTGTCTTGGGTGGCAACCTCGAAAAAATGATTTCTGCGATGCAAGCCGATCCGGCCATCCCCGCCGATCAGCACGCACAGCAAGAGCAGGCCCTGCGTGCCCAGTGGCAGTTGGATCACGACAAAGTTGTGGCGCAAGGCGGTTTGCGCATCATCGCCACCGAGCGCCATGAGTCGCGCCGCATCGACAACCAGTTGCGGGGCCGTTCGGGCCGCCAGGGGGACCCTGGTTCATCGCGTTTTTACCTGAGCCTGGACGATCCGCTGATGCGCATTTTTGCGGGTGACCGCGTCAAGTCCATCATGGACCGCTTGAAAATGCCCGAGGGTGAGGCGATTGAGGCCGGCATCGTCACCCGCAGCATCGAAAGCGCCCAACGCAAGGTGGAGGCGCGCAATTTTGACGTGCGCAAGCAGTTGCTCGAGTACGACGATGTTTCCAACGACCAGCGCAAGGTGATCTATCAGCAGCGCAATGACATCTTGGACGCCCAAGACCTCAGCGCGCAAATCACCAGCTTGCGCGAAGGCTGCTTCACCGACTTGGTGCGCCAATTCGTCCCGGTGGAGTCGGTTGAAGAGCAGTGGGACATTCCCGCTTTGGAGCGTGCCCTGGCCATGGAGTGGCAAATCGATGTGGGTTTGCAAGCGTGGATCGAGGGCGCCACCTCGGTGTCCGACGAAGATGTGGTCGAAAAAGTGGTCAGCGCTGCCCATGCCGCGTTTGCCACCAAAGTGGCCGAGGTGGGGGCTGATCAACTCACCCCCTTCATGCGGGCGGTGTTGTTGCAAAGCATCGATAACCACTGGCGCGAGCACTTGTCCTCTTTGGACTACTTGCGCCAAGGCATTCACTTGCGCGGCTACGCCCAAAAGCAGCCCAAGCAAGAGTACAAGCGCGAAGCATTTGAGCTGTTTGGTCAGTTGCTGGACCAGGTCAAGGCCGAAGTGACCCGCATCTTGATGAACATGCAAATCCAATCGCAGCAGCAAATTGACGAGGCGGCCCAAGCCCTGGAAACGCAGGCCGAAAAAATCAGCAACGTGACCTACACCGCACCCAGCGAGACTGGTGAGGCCTATACCTACGCCGCCCCCAGCAGCGAATTTGAGTTGGCCCCGCAGGGGTTGGCCAAGGTGGGTCGCAACGAACCCTGCCCTTGCGGCAGTGGCAAGAAATTCAAAAACTGCCACGGCAAGCTGGCTTAAAAAATGGCTGTGAACTTATTGCCCCCCCAGGCCGGTGATTTGCATCCGGTGGCTGGTTTGCGCATCGGTGTCGTCGAGGCTGGCGTGCGCAAAGCCAACCGCAAAGACCTCACCGTGTTTTTGCTCGACCCTGGCGCGGCGGTGGCCGGTGTGTTCACCCAAAACCGCTTTTGTGCCGCGCCCGTGCAGTTGTGCCGGTCGCATTTGGCCAGTGGGCAAGCCATCCGTGCGCTGGTGATCAACACGGGTGTGGCCAATGCTGGCACCGGTGCGCAAGGTTTGTTGGATGCCCAAGCGGTGTGCACAGCCTTGGCCCAACACCTTCACATCAACCCGCAACAGGTGCTGCCGTTTTCCACCGGCGTCATCATGGAGCCGCTGCCCCACGAGCGCATCGTGGCCGGTTTGCCCGCTGCCATCGCGGCGGCCCAGGCAGACCACTGGTTGCAAGCCTCGCACGGCATCATGACCACCGACACCGTGGCCAAGGCCTTTTCCGTGCAGGTCATGCTGTCGGGTGTGCCCGTGACGGTCACGGGCATCAGCAAGGGCGCCGGCATGATTCGCCCCAACATGGCCACCATGCTGGGCTTTGTGGCCACCGATGCCTGCATTGCCCCTGGTTTGATGGACGCGCTGGCCCACGATTTGGCCGAAGCGTCGTTCAACCGCATCACGGTCGATGGCGATACATCGACCAACGACTCCTTCATCGTCATGGCCACCCAGCAGGCCAAGCACCCGACGGTCACCGATTGGTCTTCCACCGATGGCCAGGCTTTGCGCAGTGCTTTGATGCAGGTGTCGCGCCAATTGGCCCAGGCCATCGTGCGCGATGGCGAGGGGGCGACCAAATTCATCACCGTCACCGTTGAGGGTGGGCGCGATGCGGCTGAATGCCGCCAAGTGGCTTATGCCATTGGCCACTCACCCTTGGTCAAAACCGCATTTTTTGCCAGCGACCCCAATTTGGGCCGCATCTTGGCGGCGGTGGGCTATGCCGGTATTGCGGATTTAGACCAAGCCCACATTGATTTGTATCTGGACGATGTGCAAGTGGCCGTGAACGGCGGGCGCAGCCCCAGTTACCAAGAGGCCGATGGTCAGCGCATCATGCAGCAATCCGAAATCACGGTGCGGGTGGTACTCGGTCGCGGTCAAGCCACCGACACCGTGTGGACCTGTGACTTCAGCCACGAATACGTCACCATCAACGCCGACTACAGAAGTTGACCGCCTGCACCCTGCAGGCTTTTACGAGCGCCTTTTCATGAACGATAAATTTGATGCCCTGGTCGAGCGTTTGCACGCCTTGATGGACCGGGTGGAGTTGGTCCTGCCCCGCCCTTTGTCGGCGCCTGATTGGTCAGCCAGCGTCGCCTTTCGCTACCGCAAGCGGGCCAGCGGCCATGGCGCCTTGGAGCCGGTGGCGCATGTCGCCCCTTTGAGGCTGGAAGACCTCAAAGAGATCGAGCCGCAAAAAGAAAAAATCCAGCAAAATACCGAGCAGTTTGTGCAAGGTTTGTCGGCCAATAACGTGTTGCTCACCGGGGCACGGGGCACGGGCAAATCGTCGCTGATCAAAGCCTGCTTGAACCACTATGCGCCCCAAGGCCTGCGCCTGATCGAAGTCGACAAAGCCGACCTCACCGATCTGCCCGACATCATGGACTTGGTTGCCCATCGCCCCGAAAAATTCATCATCTATTGCGATGACCTGAGTTTTGAAGATGGCGAGTCCGGCTACAAAGCCCTCAAGTCCATTTTGGACGGCACCGTCTCGGCGGCATCCCCCAATGTGTTGATCTATGCCACCAGCAACCGCCGCCATTTGTTGCCGGAGTACATGAAAGACAACCTCACCTATACCCACACCGAAGACGGTGAAGTGCATCCGGGTGAAGTGATTGAAGAAAAAATTTCCCTGTCCGAGCGTTTCGGTTTGTGGGTGAGTTTTTACCCGTTCACCCAAGACGAGTACCTCACCATCGTGACCCAGTGGTTGTCTGCTTTGGGTGTGTCGCCCGCGCTGTTTGAAGCGGCCCGCCCCCAGGCCTTGGTATGGGCACTCGAGCGCGGCTCGCGCAGTGGTCGCGTGGCGCACCAGTTTGCCCGCGACTTTGCGGGGCATCACCTCGGGCGCAGCGCGGCGTGACATCCCCTTTGGTGGCCGACGCATCGCTGGCCCGTGAAGGTGGGCCAGAGCGGCCTTTGGTGCAAGTGGCCGTGGGCGTGCTCATTCAAACCGATGGCCGTTTCCTGCTCACCTCGCGGCCGCCTGGCAAGGTGTATGCGGGTTACTGGGAGTTCCCAGGGGGCAAGTTGGAGGCCGGTGAAAGCGTGGAACAAGCCCTGGTCCGTGAGTTGGAAGAAGAACTGGGCATCCGCATCAGCGAGGTAGAGTCCTGGCGCAGCACCCAAGTGGACTACCCCCATGCCTGGGTGCAACTCAACTTTTGCAAAGTCACAGCTTGGCAAGGCGAGATGCAAATGCGCGAGGGGCAAACCTTTGCATGGCAGTCCTTGCCGGTGCAAGTCACCCCGGTGTTGCCTGGCACGTTGCCTGTGCTGCAGTGGTTGGCCGAAGAGCGCGATCACATGGGGCCCACCCACCAGGCTTAGGTGCAGCCGGGGGTCACTGGGGCAGGGGTGGCGTGGGGAGGTTGCCAGGGGTGTCGAAGTCGTCGCTGGGGGTGTCGTCAGGCAGGCGATGTTGCTCGCTGGCCCAGGCGCCGAAGTCGTGGTTTTTGCAGCCCTTGGAGCAAAAAGGCCGGTAGGGGTTGGCCGGGGCATACAAACTGTCCCCGCCGCATCCAGGGCATCTGACGGTGCGCGCTTCCATCCTGGTGCCGTGCTTGGTCCGAGTGCCCGAGTCAATGCGCTGCTAGGGGGCTCAGACGCACAAGGCCACTTCGAAGGTGACGTCTAGGTTGCTGGCTTGCATGCGACCGGCTTCATCGGCCTTCATCATGCGCACCCAAATCATCAAGCGGTTGCCACTGATCTCAGGGATCAGGCCGTGTTGGGGGTCCAAGCGCAAGCGCATCAGCTGAAAGCGGCCTTGGGGCAGGGCTTGTTGAAATTGGCCCGCAGCGGC
>CANFPJ010000082.1 GCA_947448885.1 Comamonadaceae bacterium | reverse complement strand
TTCCTGCACCGCAGCCAAGGCGGATTCCAGGGCCCGGGTGGCGCTGGCTTTGGAAATATCGGCTTTGAGGGCGATGTGGTCGATGAGGTCGGATTTGTTCACAGGGTCTTCCTTATGGGTGGTCTATGCCATGGTGGCGAATTCATGCCTTCAGTGCCATCCTCCAGTCCATCGGTTGTCCTGGGGCTTGGCAGCGGGGGTCAGCGTTGGCTTGTCAGAGCGGGCCGACGCCCACAAAGGTGTCGATCCACTGGCAAGCTGTCTGAGGAGGGCGGATTCTAAGCAGGTTTTTCAATTCGCCAAGCAAGAACTAGAAATATTGACAAGCCTGGATACTTAAGCATTGCCAATCGCCTGGGCGATGGCTTGACCCAGGTCACTGGTGCTGGCTTTGCCGCCCAAGTCAGGCGTGCGTGGGGCACCACTGCCCGGGGCCAAGACCGCTTCAATGGCTCGCAAGATGGCGTCATGGGCAGCCTTGTGGCCCAAGAATTCGAGCATCATGGCACCGCACCAAATTTGGCCAATGGGGTTGGCGATGTGGCGCCCGGCAATGTCTGGGGCCGATCCATGCACCGGCTCAAACAAAGAGGGGAAGCGCCGCTCCGGGTCCAAATTGGCGCTGGGGGCGATGCCGATGGTGCCGGTACAAGCCGGCCCCAAATCACTGAGGATGTCGCCAAACAGGTTGCTGGCCACCACCACATCAAAGAACTCGGGGCGTTGCACAAAGTGCGCGGTCAAGATGTCAATGTGGAACTTGTCCCAATGGATGTCTGGATAGTGTTTGGCCATCTCAACCACCCGCTCATCCCAATAGGGCATGGTGATGGCGATGCCGTTGGACTTGGTGGCGCTGGTGAGGTGTTTTTTCGGCCGCGACTGCGCCAATTCAAACGCAAACTTCAGCACCCGGTCCACGCCAATGCGCGACATGATGCTCTCTTGCATGACGATTTCGCGCTCGGTGCCGGGGTACATGCGCCCGCCCACGCTGGAGTACTCGCCTTCGGTGTTCTCGCGCACGATGTACATGTCGATCTCGCCGGGCGCGCGGGCACTGCCGTCGCGCCGCACCACCGGCGCAATGATGCCGGGCATCAAGCGCGCTGGGCGCAAATTGATGTACTGGTCGAACTCGCGCCGAAACAACAGCAGCGAGCCCCACAAGGACACATGGTCGGCAATTTTGTCGGGCCAACCCACGGCGCCAAAGTAAATCGCGTCGTGGCCGCCAATCAGGTCCTTCCAGTTGTCGGGCAGCATTTGACCATGGCGCTCAAAGTAGTCCCAGCTGGAAAAGTCAAAGTGGTCAAACTGCAAGCCAATGCCAAAACGCCGGGCGGTGGCTTCCAACACCCGCAAACCTTCGGGCATGACTTCTTTGCCAATGCCGTCCCCGGCGATGACAGCGATGCGGTGTGTGGTCATGACATAACTCCCTTTGAATCCAATGACAGGTGAACAAGCAACAACAAAGGCCCACTTCGGTCGCCCACACAGACGGGTGCAAGCTATCCCTCAGCCCGTGACACGGTGGGCGCCGCCGGGTATTTGACCACCAAGGCCACCCCCAGCACGGTGCACACGGTGCCCAAAATGGTCATGCCGGTGACAGCTTCATCAAACAACAGCCAGGCCAGAAAAGCCGTGCTCGGCGGCACCAGGTACATCAAACTGGTGACCGCCGCTGCAGCGCCCCGCTGGATCATCATGTAGAGCAAGGAGCTGGCCCCCAAACTCAAGGCCAAAACCGACCACGTCAAAGCACCCACCAGTTGGGGAACCCATTCAATGGCTTCGGTCTCCATCGCCGCCAACGGCAGGGTCACCAGCAAAGCGGCCATCAACTGCACCGCACTGGCGGTGCGCACATCGCAAGGGGCCACATGGCGTTTTTGATACAAGGTGCCAGTGGTGATGCACAGCAAGGCGGTCACGGTCAGGCCCAAGGTCCAGGCGCTGACCTCGGCGGTGAGTTGCAATTTTTGCCACACCACCAACACCAAGCCGACCAGCCCCAAGGCCAAGCCCAGCCATTGGGCCCGCCCCACCCGGCTACCCCGGTGGGCCAACCACACAGCGGTGAGCACCGGTTGCAAACCCACCACCAAGGCCGACAAACCCGCGCCCATGCCCGCCTTGACCGCCAACCAAACGCCGCCCAAGTAGCCCGCATGCATCAGCAAGCCGGTGATGGCCAGGTGGCGCCACTGCGCGCCGTCTTGCGGCCAGGCCACGCCAGACCAAGTGACCCACGCTAGAAAGCACGCGATGGACAAGGCGTAGCGCCAGACCAAAAAGCCCATGGGCGGGGCATGTGGCATGCCAAACCGGGCCACGATGAAGCCGGTGCTCCAGATCAACACAAACACCACAGGCATGAATTTCACCCAAGGCTGGGTGCTGGGGTCTTGCATCAGTTGCCGTGCGCCCGGATGATGGGCAAGGCTTTCTTCAGGTAATACATCATGGACCAGACGGTCAGCACCGCCGCCACCCAAATCATCACCTGCCCCACCAAGCGGGTGTCGATCAAGCCTGCGATCAGTCCGTCATAAAACAAAAACGGAATGGCCACCATTTGCACGGTGGTTTTGACTTTGCCCAACATGTGCACGGCCACACTTTTGGAAGCCCCCATTTGGGCCATCCACTCGCGCAGCGAGGAGATGGCGATTTCGCGACCGATGATGATCAAGGCCACAAACACATCGGCACGCCCCAAATGCACCAGCACCAACAAGCAAGCACAGACCAAAAATTTATCCGCCACCGGGTCCAAAAATGCCCCGAAGGCCGAGGTTTGGTTGAGTTTGCGGGCCAGGTAACCATCCAACCAATCGGTCAAGGCAAACACCACAAACATCACGGTGGCGATCAAGTTGGCCACGGGCTGCGTGATGGGCAGATAAAACACCAACAAAATCAAGGGGATCGCGACAATTCGCGTCCACGTCATGATCATCGGTAAGGTGGAAAACATGGCTCAATCGTAAACAATGCTGGCCATGCCTTGATGGGCGTGGGCGGTCCAACTGGCCAAAGCCCCATCACTGGGGAAGAACCGAGCGGCCTCACCGAGCTCGATGTCGGCCTGCGCCCGCTCGCGCAGCAAGCGCAAGCGCACCGGCAAAGCGCGCAAAAACTCACCCTCCTCGGTGGTCACTTTTTGCGGTGGGTGGTCCCGCACCATGCGCTCGATATCGGGTTCCGTGCCATTGACCACCACGCGCAGGTATTTGCCAAAACGGCACCTGGCTTGCGGCAAACCCCAGACTTGCTGCACATTCAAGCGCAAGCCGCCCGAGAAGCGGTCGGGTTGCACCTTGGTCAACACCACGATGAACTCGTCGTCTTTCACCCATTGGCGGCTGGCCTGGTACAGGGCGTCATCCATGCTGGCCTCCAGGATGGCCGACTTGTCATCGAGCTTGAACAAGGCCACCTTGCCGCGCTGGCCATTGATGGTCCGAAAGTCGCTGACGATGCCGCACAAGATTTGCGGCTCGCGGCTGTCGCTGACTTCGTCGAGGCGGCGTTTGACAAACTGGCGCACCTCGGCTTGCACTTCATCGAACAAGTGGCCCGACAAAAAGAACCCCAGGGCCACCTTTTCTTCGCTCAAGCGCTGTTTCACGCCCCAAGGGGTGACGGCCACCATGTCGGGCTCACGCGTGCTGGAACCCAGCGCTTGCGAGTCCGCGCTGTCAAACAAGCCGCCTTGGTGCGCATTGGCTTGCACACTGGCGGCGAAATCAAACGCCCGATCAATGCTGGCCACCAAACTGGCGCGGTTCAAGTCGAGGCTGTCAAAAGCGCCGGCTTTGATCAAAGCTTCGACGCTGCGCTTGTTCACACGCGTGCGGTCGATGCGCACACAAAAATCAAACAAACTGGTGAAGTCGCCACCGGCTTGGCGTGCCGCCACGATGGCTTCGATGGCTTGCTGGCCGGTGCCGCGCACCGCCCCGAGACCATAACGGATCACCGTGTTGGAGACGGGTTCAAAGCGGTGCCCGCCGCGGTTGATGTGCGGCGGCTCAAAGTCCAAACCCATTTTGACGGCGTCTTCAAACAACACCTTGAGCTTGTCGGTGTTGTCCATCTCCACGGTCATGTTGGCGCAGAAAAACTCCACCGTGTGGTGCACCTTGAGCCAGGCCGTGTGGTAGGCCAAAAGCGAGTAGGCAGCGGCATGTGACTTGTTGAAGCCGTAGCCCGCGAAGCTCTCCATCAAGTCGAAAATTTCGTTGGCTTTGGGCTCGGGAATGCCGTTTTTCGCCGCGCCATCGGCAAAGATTTGGCGATGCTGCGCCATCTCTTCAGCCTTCTTTTTACCCATCGCGCGGCGCAACAAATCGGCGCCGCCGAGGGAATAACCGCCCAATATTTGAGCCGTCTGCATCACCTGCTCTTGGTACACCATGATGCCGTAGGTTTCGCTCAGCACCGCTTCAACCAGGGGGTGGGGATAGGCCACGTCCTCGCGCCCATGCTTGCGCGCCACAAAGCTGGGAATCAGGTCCATGGGACCCGGACGGTACAAGGCGTTCAGGGCAATCAAATCCTCCAAGCGCGTGGGGCGGGCGTCGCGCAGCATGCCTTGCATGCCACGGCTTTCAAACTGGAACACCGCCTCGGTTTTGCCGTCCGAAAACAGCTTGTAGGTGGCGGCGTCATCGAGCGCAATGTCTTCATAGGAAAAGTCGCTTTTGGCCAGGTTGCGCTGCACGATCATGCTGCGCGCCAACTCCAAAATGGTCAGCGTGGCCAGGCCCAAAAAGTCGAATTTCACCAAGCCAGCGGCCTCGACGTCGTCCTTGTCAAACTGCGACACCGCGGCTTGGCTGCCGGGTTGTTGGTACAGGGGGCAAAAGTCGGTCAATTGACCCGGCGCAATCAACACCCCACCGGCGTGCATGCCCACGTTGCGGGTCAAGCCTTCGAGCTTTTGGGCCAAGGCCAACAAGGTTTTGACCTCGTCCTCTTTGGCCAAACGCTCGGCCAAAACGGGTTCGACCTCGAGCGCACCGGCGATGGTGATGTGCTGCCCGGGCTTGTTGGGGATGAGCTTGGAGATGCCATCGCAAAAGGTGTAACTCATGTCCAGCACCCGGCCCACGTCGCGGATGGCGGCGCGGGCGGCCATGGTGCCAAAGGTGGCGATTTGGCTCACCGCATTGCGCCCATATTTGTCCTTGACGTAGTCGATCACCCGGTCTCGGTTGAGTTGGCAAAAGTCGATATCAAAGTCGGGCATGGACACCCGGTCGGGGTTCAAAAAACGCTCAAACAGCAGCTTGTATTGCAGCGGGTCCAGGTCGGTGATGTTGAGCGCGTAGGCCACCAAAGAGCCAGCACCGGAGCCCCGCCCCGGCCCCACCGGGCAGCCATTGTTTTTGGCCCAGTTGATGAAATCGCTGACGATCAAAAAATAGCCTGGGAAGCCCATTTTCACGATGGTGGCGATTTCAAAGGCCAAGCGCTCGTCGTAGGGGGCGCGCTGGCTTTGGCGCTGGGCCGGATCGGGAAACAGCCGCTCCAAGCGGGCCTGCAAGCCGCGCTCTGAGGCCTGGCGGAAATAGGCCTCTTCGGGCATGCCATCCGGTGTGGGGTAAGCGGGCAAGCGGGGCTTGCCCAAATCGAGGGTGATGCTGCAGCGTTTGGCGATCTCCACCGCATTGGCCAAGGCCGAGGGCACATCGGCAAAGGTCTCTTTCATTTGGGCGCTGGACTTGAAATACTGCTCGCGGGTGAAGCGGCGCACCCGGCGCTGGTTGCCCAAAATTTCGCCTTCGGAAATGCACACCCGTGCCTCATGGGCTTCGTGGTCATCGGGGTGCAAATACTGCACCGCATGGGTGGCCACCACCGGCAGCTTCAAGCGGGCGGCCAGTTGCACCGCTTCGCGCACATGCAACTCATCGTCAGGGCGGCCGCAACGTTGCAGCTCCAGGTAAAAGCGATGCGGAAACACCGCCGCCCACTGCAAGGCCATGTCGCTGGCGCGCTGGCCGTCGCCTTGCACCAAGGCTTGGCCCACGTCGCCCATTTGCGCGCCCGACAAAGCCAACAAACCGGCTGAACGCTCTTGCAACCAGGCCAGGCGCATCACCGACTGGCCCTTGATGGGTTCGTGGGTCCACGCCCGGGAGAGCAATTCGCAAAGATTCAAATAGCCTTGCTGGTTTTGCACCAACAGCAGCAGGCGGGCCAAAGGTGCGTCTTCGCGCCCCGTGGCTTGCACCCACACATCCGCACCGATCAATGGCTTGACGCCTTTGGCCTGCGCCGCCTTGTAAAACTTGATGGCGCCAAACAAATTGTTCAAATCGGTGATGGCCAGCGCGGGCTGGCCATCATCGGCAGCGGCCTTGACCACATCGTCAACGCGGTTGGTCCCGTCGACGATGGAAAACTCGGTGTGCAAGCGCAGATGAACAAACATGCGGGCATTGTAGGTAAGGCCCCAAGAGCGGTTTGTCCTCCTGCGCGGGCCATGGCCTGGCGAGGTCCAGTCGGCGACACCCGCCTGAACACGCACACCCCGACCCGCCAGTCACCCGGCCTCCCTAAAATGGCCCGGTGAATCCCATCTTGAACATCTCCGCTTATTTATTCACGCCTTTGGCGGCGCCCGAGGTTTGGCGTGAGCGGTGTCGCGACCAAGCAGATGCCCGGCAACTCAAAGGCACCATCTTGCTGGCCCCCGAGGGCATCAATCTGTTTCTGGCTGGCCCTGAAGCGCCAGTGGACGGTTTCATGCAATGGTTGCGTGCGCAAGAGGGCATGGCGGGCCTGGGTGGCAAAAGAAGCTGGTCCGCCGAGCAGCCCTTTGGCAAGCTGCTGGTCAAGGTCAAGCGCGAAATCATCCGCATGTACCACCCCACCATTGCGCCAGCTGAAGGGCGAGCGCCGGCGGTTTCACCCACCGACTTGCAGCGCTGGCTGGCCCAGGGGCATGACGACCAAGGCCAAGCGGTGGTGATGCTCGATACCCGCAATGCGTTTGAGGTGGGGCATGGCAAATTTGCCGGCGCCCTGGACTGGGGCTTGGAGAAATTCAGCGAGTTTCCGCAGGCCGCTCAAGACCACTTGGGTGAGCTGCAAGGCAAAACCGTGGTCAGCTATTGCACCGGCGGCATCCGCTGTGAAAAGGCCGCTATTTATCTGCGCGAGCTGGGTCTGCCCAATGTGTACCAACTCGACGGCGGTATCTTGCAATACTTTGAAGACACCGGCGGCGCTCATTTTGAAGGCGACTGCTTTGTGTTCGACGAGCGCGTCGCCCTGGCACCCGACCTGAGTGCCAAGCACGGTTGAGTGCGCCAGGCATGTAGAAATGCCCGCCCACCCAGTCGGTGAGCGGGCATTGCTGAGGACTTAAGGACTTAAGGGCTTCAGCGATCAAGCGCCCATGCGCTGGGCCAAAAGCCGCACACGCTCGCCATAGGCCTTGGCGGTGTCCAAATCACCTTGGGGGATGTCGGCCGCTGGGCTGGTGGGACCGACTTGCGCCATCACGCCGGAATTGGAACCAATGCGGTTGATGTTGCCGTCGTTCATCGCGGGTTGGCCGACCCACACCATGCCGTGCTGCATGGCCAAGGTGATGAAGTACTGGATGGTCGACAGCTTGTCACCGCTGGGGCTGCCAGAAATGGTGAAGCCACCGGCCAGTTTGTCCTTCCAAGCCCCGCTGAACCAACGCTTGGAGCTGGCATCGGCAAATTTTTTGAATTGCCACGACACCATGCCCATGTAAGTGGGTGAGCCAAACACAATCGCATCGGCCGCATCCAGCGTGGCCCAATCGGCCTCGCTGATGTTGCCATCGGCATCAATGGCGATGAGTTGGGCCTGGGCCCCATCAGCCACAAATTGCGCCACGCGCTGGGCATGGCCGTAGCCGGAATGGAAAATCACTGCTGTTTTCGTCATGGTCTATCTCTCTTTCAAAGTTACAAAGTTATCTGCACCAGGCAGGTTTCAAATCAGCAGCCAACACAGCACTGCACAGCACCGGGCCAGTTGCCCCGCAGGGCAACCCACCCCAGTTTCATCACCGTGGCGCGCTGCAAGCCCGTCCCTTGCCTGCCACCGCCTCGGAGAGTGCCCGCACAAGGCACCGCATCCAAATCAAGCTTGCAAATCAAACACCAGCACTTCGGCGCTTTCAGCGTGGTCGATGACCAAGCCGCTTTCGCCTTGCATCAACAAGGCGTCGCCACAGGCCAAGGCGTTGCCGTTGGCCTGCACCGACCCGCGCAACACCTGCACATAGGCCTTGCGCGCCGGGTCCAACACCATTTGGGCGCTTTGACCGGCTTCAAAACAGCCTGCATACATGCGCGCATCGGCATGGACGGTGACCGAACCCTTTGCCGCATCGGGCGAGGCCACCAAGCGCAGCGCGCCGGCTTTTTCTGCCGGGGCAAAGGTTTTTTGCTCGTAGCCGGGTGCAATGCCACGTTGCGACGGCAAGATCCAAATTTGCAGGAAGTGCGTTTCCCCATCGGGGTCGTGGTTGAACTCAGAGTGACGCACACCCGTGCCCGCGCTCATGCGCTGCACGTCCCCTGGCGGAATGCCTTTGACATTGCCCATGCTGTCTTGGTGGGCCAAATTACCCGACAGCACATAGCTGATGATTTCCATGTCTTGGTGGCCATGGGTGCCAAAACCAGTACCCGGGGCAATGCGGTCTTCGTTGACCACCCGCAAATTGCCCCAACCCATGAATTGCGGGTCTTGGTAACCGGCAAACGAAAAACTGTGAAATGACTTCAACCAACCGTGGTCGGCATAGCCTCTTTCGTGTGATCGTCGAACCATTTGCATGTTTGTTTTCTCCAGTGAGGTGTACTGTAAAAGCAGTCAATGGTGCTGTGGTTGATCGAAATTGATGGCATCATTCAAATAATTTGATTGATGAGGGCTTTCCCATGCTGACGCCACGCCAGGTATTGACCCCCGAGGGTTTGGCCATGCTCCAGAGCATTGACCAGTTGGGCAGCTTTGCCGCCGCAGCGCGCGCCATGGGCCTGGTGCCCAGTGCCTTGAGTTACCGGGTGCGCCAAATGGAAGAAGCGCTGGATGTGCTGTTGTTCAACCGCGCCGCCCGGCAAGCGCGGCTGACGGCGGCAGGTCGCGAGTTGCTGCAAGAAGGGCAACGCTTGCTGGCCGAAATGGACAGCATTGCGCTGCGCGTCAAGCGCCTGGCCACCGGTTGGGAAAGCCAATTCACCGTCGCTTACGACAGCATCATCGACCCCTCGGTGGTGATGGACCTGTGCGCGTCGTTTTACGCCGACAACCCACCCACCCGGCTGCGCTTGCGCCATGAAACTTTGAGCGGCACGCTGCACAGCCTCAGCTCGGGTCAAGCCGACTTGGCCATTGGCGTGGACATGCAACTCAGCCCGTCTTTGGGGTTGCGTTTTGCTGAATTGGGGTCCTTGGTGCGTTTCACCTTTTGTGTGGCCCCCCAACACCCCTTGGCGCGCAGCCCCCAGCCCTTGAGCGACGCCAGCATCCAAGCGCACCGCGCGGTGGCGGTGGCTGACACGGTGCCCCAAGGCCAAGGGGTGACGATTGGTTTGCTGCCCGGCCAAGACGTGTTCACCGTGCCCAGCATGGCGCTCAAGCGGGACGCCCAATTGCGCGGCCTGGGCGTGGGTTTTTTGCCCGAGCCCCTGGCCAGACCGCACATCGAAGCCGGGCACTTGGTGGCCTGCGAGGTGCAACGCCCCCAGCGCAGCGGCAAGCTGGGCTATGCCTGGCGCGAAGCCCCCGGCGAAGCGGCAGAAACCGCTGACAAACGCGCCTTGCAATGGTGGCTGAAAGCCTTGGCACAGCCGCAAACCCGCCACGCTTTGTTGGGGCAATCGAGCACTGGCGCAGGCACGCCATCGGTGTAGAGTCGGGCCATGGCAGCACAACACATTGCAATCGTGGGCGCAGGCATGGCGGGCATCACCGCCGCCCGCACCTTGGCACAAGCCGGGCACCAGGTCATGGTGTTTGACAAAAGCTTGGGCGTGGGTGGTCGCATGGCCACCCGGCGCAGCCCCTTTGGCGGTTTTGACCACGGCGCGCAGTATTTCACCGTGCGCGACCCGCGCATGGCCTTGGCTTTGCAAACCGTGCCCGACAGCCTGACCCACTGCCGCCCCTGGAGCGCCAATGCGGTGCGCGTGCTCGACCCGTCTGGCCGGGTGGTGGAAGCCGCCCGCCCCGGACCTGAAGCCCATTGGGTGGGTGTGCCCGGCATGAGCGCACTGGTCAAGCACTGGGCGCAGCCCTTGGCTGACGCAGGCCAATTGCAGCTGGGCCATACCGTTCAATCCCTGCAAGCCGACCCGCGCAAAGCCAGTCGCTGGTCTGTCCACGGCGTCGACGCCGACGGTCATGCTTGGCATCAAGGTGGCTTTGACAGCGTCCTGCTGGCCATGCCTGCAGCGCAATGCGCGCAACTGCTGCAAGCCAGCCCCGGGCGTGGCGCGGCCAGTGGCCTGATCGCCCCCACCCTCACCGTGCAAACCGCCCCCTGTTGGACCTTGATGCTGGCCTACCCCCAGGCCAGCCAACCCGGCCTGACCCACTTGGGCCCGCAATGGAATGCTGCCCGCAGCACCCACCACCGCATTGCCTGGCTGGCGCGCGAATCGTCCAAACCAGGGCGCAGCAGCATCGAGCGTTGGACGGTGCAAGCCAGTGCCGAATGGTCGATGGAACACATCAACGATGACGCCGAGCGGGTGCAAAACAAGTTGCAACGCGCTTTTGCGGAGTTGACCGGCATCCACAGCGGCCCCAGCCACGCCCAAGCCCATTTGTGGCGTTACGCCAAAACCACCCATCCGCTGGGACAGCCCTATCAATGGGACAGCGCCACGGGTTTGGGCACCTGCGGCGACTGGCACCTGGGCCACCGGGTGGAAGACGCCTTTGTCTCTGGCCTCGAATTGGGGCTGCGCCTGTGCGGTAAATGATGCCCTATCGGGGTCGGTTTGCGCCCTCGCCCACCGGTCCCTTGCACGCGGGTTCTTTGGTGGCGGCCCTGGCCAGCTGGCTTGACGCCAAAGCCCACCACGGGCAATGGTGGGTGCGCATCGAAGACACCGATGGCCCGCGCTGCCCACCGGGCACTGACGCGCTGATCTTGCAGCAACTGGCCCAGTGCCACCTGCACCCCGACGCGCCCGTGCAATGGCAATCGCGCCGAACCCATTTGTACCAAGCGGCCCTGGACCAATTGCAACGGGGCGGGCATATCTACCCCTGCACATGCTCGCGCAAAGACATTGCCGCCGCCTTGACCGCACAGGGTTGGGCGGCCCAGCGCCACGCTGCAGCACCCTACCCCGGCACCTGCCGGCACCAACCGCCCGCCACATCGCAACTGGCTCAAGGGCCACATGCTTGGCGCTTTTGTGTGCCCAGCGGTGTGTGGCATTGGCACGACCGGTGCATGGGCGCGCAATCGCAAGACCTGGCCCTCCGCGTGGGCGATGTGGTGCTGCGCCGCGCCGATGGCGTATGGGCCTACCAACTCGCGGTGGTGGTCGACGATGCCGAGCAAGGCATCACCCATGTGGTGCGCGGCCAAGACCTGGCCGACAACACCCCACGCCAAATGGCCTTGCAACAAGCCCTGGGGCTGGCCACACCGATCTATATGCACACGCCCTTGGTGCTGGGCGCAGATGGCGAAAAACTCTCGAAACAAAACGGCGCTCAAGCCTTGGACACCCACGACCCCCTGGCTTGTTTGCAGGCCGCGGCCACCGTCTTGGGTTTATCAGCGCACCCCGGGCCGGTGGCCGAGGCCTTGGAATACTGGGTCCAACAGTGGTCCATGGTGCATTCCGCGGGTGGCAGCGATCAACAGGCACCGTAAGAGAACGTGGGGTCACAGCGTCTAAACCCCATCAACCCTTGAAAGCCTGACCATGAAACACACGCCCCGCCAATGGATAGCGATCACCGCCTTGTGCGCCTTGTCCGCCTCGATGGCCACGGCCGCCTTGGCCGCCCTGCCCGAGCCCCCAGACCCGCGCGCGGTAGCGGCCATGACGTTTGAGCAACGCCTGGCCCACAGCCGCCAACTGCGCGAAGACATGGCCAAGGCCACGCCAGAGGAACGGCGCGCTTTTCGCGAAAAAATGCACGCCAACATGCACGCCTTGCCCGAGGCAGAGCGCAAAGCCATGCACGACAAAATGCGCGCCGACTGGGACGGCCTGAGCGATGCGCAAAAACGCCAACTCAAAGAAGAGCGCAAAGCCATGATGGGCACCATCACCCCGCAAGAGCGGGCCCAAATGCGTGAAGAGCGGCGCAAGGCCTTTGAAAAAATGACCCCTGAAGAGCGCAAAAAATGGCGCGATGAGATGCACCAATCACACCGTGGCGATGGCCCGCATCCCGACATGGGACCAGGCATGGGTCATGGGTTTGGCCACGGCATGGGCATGGGGCCTCGCCCCGCCCCCCGCAACCCCGATGCGGGCTGAGGCGGCCCCCTGGTGGGCCAAGCTGACGGCGCTTGGCAAAACCACCGAATTGGATGTGCTGGAAGCTGCGCGAGGGGGTGACCCCCGCGCAGCGCGCCAGTTGGTGGCGTCTTTGAGCGAAGCCGCACATGGCTTGGCTTGGCGCATGCTGGGCAATACGGCAGACGCCCAAGACGTGGTGCAAGAAGGTTTCATCAAACTGCTCAACAGCCCGTTTCGGGGAGACGCCAAGCTGTCCACCTACTTCCACACCTTGATCTCCCGCTTGTGCCTGGACCGATTGCGCGGCCCGGACCGAGCCCATGAGGGGGTCGATGAAGACAATCACATCGAAGACCCCAGCCCCAATCCAGAATTGACCCTGGCGCAGCACCAAAGCGCTGACCAAGTGCAGCAAGCCCTGATGCAGTTGCCACCACGCCAACGCCTGGCCATGAACTTGTGGGCCCACCACGATGCCAGCGCGGCCGACATTGCCCACACGCTGGACATCCCCACCAATGCCGCGCACCAGTTGCTGCACCGCGCCAAAATCAACCTCAGACACCACTTGAAAGACATGGGCCATGACTGATCCGGACCGCTCACTCAAAGCTTTGTTGCAGTCCAACCAGGCCCCCCCATTGCCCTCCGCTTTTGCCGAGCAAACCCTGGCACGCATCCGCGCCGGGCAACCCCTCCGCGCCACCCACCGGGGCGGCGCATGGGCCTGGGCTGCGCCGCGTCAAAAATGGCTGGCCTTGGCCTCGGTGCTGGTTCTGGCCTTTGCCGCCC
>CANFPJ010000081.1 GCA_947448885.1 Comamonadaceae bacterium | reverse complement strand
TGTGGCATCGGGACGTTGCGCAAAGCGCCGTCGGTGCTGAACACCCAACCGTGGTAGGGGCAAACCAAGTTTTTCACGTTGCCGGTGTCTTCATGGACCAACAAGGCGCCCCGGTGGGTGCAGCGGTTGATCAGCACCTGCACGCTGCCGTCAGCGTGCCGCACCATGATGACGGGCTCGCGGCCCATGCGGGTGCTGAGGTAGTCGCCCGCTTGGGGAATTTGGCTTTCGTGGCCCAACAACAACCAGGCGCGTCCAAACAGACGCGTCATTTCAAGTTCAAAAATGGCGGGGTCGCTGTAGACCGAGTGGTGCACCCGGTCGGCTTGCACCAAGTGGGCCGGAAAGTTGGCGGAAGTCCCGTTCACGGTGGGTTCGGTGGTCATCCCAGCCTCACGCCGGCTTTGCGGATGATCTCGCCCCATTTGGGGCCTTCATCGCGCACCGTGGCGGCAAATTCTTCCGGTGATGAGCCCTCGATCAAGCGCCAGCCAAAGCGGTCGTACACGCTGCGGATGGCGGGCCGGGTCAGGGCCAGTGCGGTGTCGCGGCGCAAGCGGGCCACGATCTCGGTGGGGGTGGCTTTGGGCACCACCAAGCCAAACCAGGTGTCGCCGGGCACGCGCCGCCCCAAAATTTCGCTCACCGTGGGCACATCGGGCAAGGAGGGTTCGCGCTGGGTGCCGGTCACTGCCAAGGCCTTGATCGTTCCGGCTTGGATGTGGGGCAAGACGGTGGACGGGGCTTCCACCGCCAGGGCCACGTCACCCGCGCGGCAGGCGGCCACGGCTTCGACGCCACCTTTGAAGGGCACCCAATCCATTTTGAGACCGGCTTCGCTTTGCGCCAACAGGCCCAGCACATGCGGGGGTTGGCCCAAGGGCGCCACCGCCACTTGCAGCGGGTTGGCGCGAGCGGCCGACAAAGCCATGAGTTCTTTGAGCGAATTGGCGGGCAGCGAGGGGTGGGCCACCAACACAATCGCCACGCTGGCAGTGCGGATGACGGGTTGCAGATCGCGCACCGGGTCGTAGGGCAGTTTTTCAAACAGGTGGGGGTTGAACACCATTTGGGACTGCGATGCCAAACCGATGGTGTGGCCGTCTGGGGCGCTGCGCAGCAAGGTCTCCATGCCAATGATGCCGCCCGCGCCGGGCCGGTTTTCCACCAACACCGATTGACCCAAGCTGGCAGAGAGTTGCTCGGCCAGCGGTCGCGCGGTGATGTCGGGGGGGCTGCCGGGGGCGGCCGACACGATCAGCTTGAGCGCCCGGTTGGGGCTCCAGCCCGTTTGCGCCCAGGCGCTGTGGGTCGTGGCCCCCAGGCCGGCCAAGGTGGCGATGCCACCGAATGAAAAATGACGTCTTTGCATGGTGATGTGGCCTGGTTTGAGTCTGACAAAAATAACATCTTTGTCAAAGGTGGAGGCGAAAAATGCCCCTGCGATTCATCTTACACAATCGCATTGGTGATCAATGTTGAAGTTGCGAAGGGTTGCTTTGCCTCAGCGCCCCAGCGGGCGTTCACGCCAGCGCCAGCAAGGCCCGCAGGTGCTGGGCAAAAAACCCATCCTCGGGCCCCATGGCGTACAACATTTCAAAATGGTTCAGGCCAGCACCCATGTGCCAGGTGCTGTCCATCCCCCGGGCTTGCAGGGCGGCGTTGAAATCGATCCCTTGGCGGATGAACTCGGGCGACTCGTTTTGGCCAATCAGCAAGCGCACCGGGTGGTCGATGCGGTCCAGGTGGCGCTGTGGGCTCAAGGCCTCGACCAGTTCGGGGGTGAATTGCACATAGCTGCTGCGCGCGCTGTGGCTCACGGCCTCCAGGTCGTACATGCCGCTGCAGCTGAGCAAACCGCGCACCTTGAGGCCAGCAGGGCGCGTGGCCACCGGCGTGGTGGCCAAGGTGGCGGCCAGGTGCGCACCCGATGAGTGGCCGACCAAGACCACGCGCTGGGCATCGGCGCCGTGCGCTGCCGCATGCTGCACCACCCAGGCCAGGGCGCGTTGCACTTGATCGGCCAGCACGCCGAGTTGGCCGTCGCGGTCGGTGACCGTTGAAAAGTCGGGCACCACCACGTTGCAGCCCGCAGCGGTGAGCCATTCGGCGGCCATCGCATAGTCTTGGGCGCGACCGCGCCGCCAGGCCCCGCCATGCACAAAAAACACCAGCACACCGCTGGCTTGGGGGCTGCGGTACCAATCCAGTGCTTCATCGGGGTGCGCGCCATAGGCATGGCGCTGGTGCAGGCCACGCGCTTGCAAACGCGCTTGCACCGCTTGGCTGAACGCCGCGCAGGCGGGCAGCACTTCGGTGGCGTTGGGCGCGTGGTTGGTTTGGTCGTAAGCCCAATCGAGTTGGGCTTGGGTGAGCTCGCGCCAAGGGGTCGGGGTGGGGATGTTCATGGGGTTCAAGGTGTGGGGCAAGGCGCCGCTGGGCAGCGCTTTCGCGGTGGCGGGTCGGGGAGCGGCGGGTGTCAGCGCGCAGCCAATGCGTCGCGCTTCCACATTTGCCAAGGGCGGTCCAGGTGCTGGTCATTCATTTCAGCGGTGGCGCTGGCTTCGCCGTCGGTGAGGTAACTGACCTCGCCCAAGGGCATGGACATGGCTTGCAAGCGGGCGTTGTTTTCGGTGTAGATGGCGCGGTAAACCACTTGTTTGATCGAGTTGCCCACCGCCACGCTGCCGTGGCCGCGCATCAAAGCCACGGCGTGGTGGCCCAACGACTCGGCCAAGGCCTTGCCCAAGGCGTGCGAGCGCACCAACAAATCGGAGCTTTCACCGGCGCTGTGGCGAATTTCAAAGACCGGCGTGGTCGCCCCCAAAAAACCGCTCATGTGGCAGATCGGGCGCAAGCGTGCGCTGGTCACCCCAAAAGGGATGACCGAGGGCGAATGGCTGTGGATGACGGCATTCACATCGGGGCGCATTTTGAAAATTTCGCCATGGATGAAGCGCTCGAGATAGGTTTTGCGCCCGCGCTCGTCGATCACGTTGCTGTCGAGGTCGCAGACCAGGATGTCATCGGCCTGCACCAGGGCCGGGGCCATGCTGCGGGCAATGAAAAAGCGCTGCGGGTTGGCCGGGTCGCGCACGCTGATGTGGCCAAAGCCGTCGAGCACACCTTGGTTGACCAAGATGTGGTTGGCCACCACCAAGTCGTCGATGAGGGCGGGATCGGGATGGGTGCTCATGGGGGCTTCTCCTGTGGGCAAAAGGGTGGGGGATGAAAACCACTGACTGTATCGAAAGGCCATGCACCGGGTTTGCGCTTTGGGCGACAAGCGGGGTGCTCAGGCGGTCGTGTGCGGGGGCAAGTTCGCCAGGCCGCGCTTGGACCCCCCCGTTCAGCGCGGGCAGGCGGCTTGCAACAAGGCTTGCACGCCCGGGGCCTGGGCCACGCCCCAGCAGGCGGCGATGGCGGCTTGGGCGCGGTCGGCACCAATGACGCCATCGGCCAGGCTGTGGAATTTGCCCTCGAGCTGGGCGTCGCTCATCGGGTTTTGCATTGAGCCAATCGCGTGCTCAACAAACACATGGACTTGGCTGCCGTCTTTGAGGTGGGCGGTGACGTCGGCCGAGGCCTCGTCGATGCGGTCGTCCACGACCGCATGCACCTTGGCGCGCAAGGCCACGGTATCGGCGCGGGTGACAAAAGCGTCTTCGTATTCGTCTTCACCGGCGCGGCCCACCATCAAACCCGCGGCGCAGCCGTGGTAGACGCTGAACTTGGCTTGCAAGCCGTCGGCGGGGGTTTTTTTGCCGGTCAATTCCAGCACCAGCGAATGCACCTTGAGGTCGATGCGCTCGATCTGATCGGGCGCGATGCCCTTGGCGCGCAATTGCACGCACGCGTCAATGCTGGGATGCACCACGATGCCGCAGGCAAACGGTTTGTAGGTGTTGAAAGAAATTTCAAAGCGCTCGCCCAGCTCGTCGGTGATTTCCGACCAGTCGTGTTTGGTCGACACGGTTTGGATGAAGCCGCGCGGCGCCTCCAGGGCTTTGGCGCTGGCGGTGAAGCCGCTTTGGGCCAACAAGGCGCTGGTCAAGCCGGCGCGCGCACTGCCACCGGGGTGAAAGGGTTTGGTCATGGTGCCAAATTGCTCGCGCATGCCGATCGGTTGCGAGGCGGCAATGCCCATCGCCATGGCGGTTTGCTGCACATCCAGACCGAGCAAGCGCGCACAAGCAGCGGCCGCACCGACGCTGCCGGTCGATCCGGTGATGTGCCAACCGCGGTCGTAGTGGTCGGGGTACATGCAGTTGCCAATGCGGCACGACACATCGATGCCCAGCACCAAGGCGTCGATGATTTGGCGGCCCGAAAAATGCCGGTGCTCGGCCAGCGCCAGCAATGCCGACGCCACCGGACCCGCGGGGTGGATGATGGTCTTCAGGTGGGTGTCGTCAAAGTCAAAGGTGTGCGAAGAAATGCCGTTGATCAGCGCCGCAGCACCCATGTCCACCCGTTCGCTGCGCCCGAGCAGGCTGGCTTGGGGCGCCGAATCAAAGGCTTGCATGGCGGCCAAGGCGGCTTGCACGCTGTCGTGACCGGCCGCGCCAATGGCGCAGCCCACCCAATTGAGCCAGGTGCGCAGGGCTTCATGTTCGACCGCGTCACTCCAACCGCGTGAGGGGTGAGTGGCCACATGGCGGGCCAAGATGTCGGTGATCGGGGGGGCGTTGTGGTCGGCGCTGACCTGGGTGTTGCGGGCCATATCTGTCCTTGTGGTGGCGGGTTGTGGGATGCGGATGGGGGGTGGGGCCGCTGGGCGGGTGCTTCAGCGGGGTTCGCCGGTGTCAGTCGATTTCGATGCGCCGCTCTTTGGCCACCAGGGTCCAGCGCGCAATGTCTTGGCGGATGTATTGGCCAAAGGCGTCGGGGCTCATGGGCATGGGTTGGATGGCCTCGGCCGACAAGCGCTCTTTGAGCTCGGGGTTGTTGATGGCCTTGTTGATTTCTTCGTTCAACCGGGCGGTGATTTTGTCGGGCAGTTTGGCTGGGCCCACGATGCCATACCACTGCACGCCATCAAAGCCGGCATAGCCGAGTTCGGCAAAGGTGGGGACTTCGGGGATCAGCGGGTGGCGCTTGAGGCCGGTCACGGCCAGCGCCCGCACCTTGCCCGATTTGATGTGCGGCAAGGCCGCGGCCAAGCCGGGAAACAAGGCCTGGGTTTGGCCACCCATCAAATCGGTGAAGGCCGGGCCAATGCCCCGGTAGGGCACGTGCACGCTGAAAAACTGGGCTTGCAACTTGAACTGCTCCATCGCCAAATGGGTCAGCGTGCCTTGACCGGCCGAGCCGTAACTCAGGCCCGCTGGAAACTTTTTGGCATGGGCCACAAAAGCCTTGAGGTCGTTGACCGGCACACCCGGGTAGACCACCAGCACATTGGGCGTGCCGCCCACCATGGCGATGGGGCTGAAGTCCTTCACCGCGTCGTAGGGGAGTTTGCGCACCGCGGGGTTGGTGCCGTGGGTGCCCACGTAGGCCAACAACAAGGTGTGGCCATCGGCCGGCGCGCGCGCCACATTGGCCGATGCAATGGCCCCGCCGCCGCCGCTTTGGTTGTCAACCACAAACGATTGGCCCAGCGCCTTGGTCAGGCGTTCGGCCACGGTGCGGGCGATCAAGTCCACGCCGCCGCCCGGAGCCACGGGCGCGATGATCTTGACCGGTTTATTGGGGTAGTCGGCGCCCGTTTGGGCGTGCAGCGCCGTGGGGCCCAGGGCGCACATGCCCCAGGCGCAGGCGGTGATCAGCCAATGGCGCAACATCAATCCAACTTGATGTTGGCTTGCTTGATCGCCACCGACCAGCTGGCGATGTCGGCGTCGAGCAGCTTGGTGGTGTCGGTCGGGCTCAGGTAGCGCACCTCAATGCCGGCCTGATCGGCGCGCTGGCGCGTTTCGGGCAACTCCATGCTGCGCTTGACATCGGCGGCGAGCTTTTGCACCACCGCTGGCGGTGTGCCGTTGGCCACATACAGCGCGACCCACGACTCCAGGGAAAAACTGGGCAAGCCGGCCTCGGCGATGGTGGGCACCTGGGGCAGTTGGGGGTGGCGGATTTTGCCGGTCACGGCCAAGGCCTTGAGCTTGCCCGCCAACACATGGCCCATCACCGAGGGTGGGGTGGTGATGAACACCTGCACCTGGCCCGACAGCACGTCTTGGATGGCCTGGCCCGAGCCCTTGTAGGGCACGTGGACCATGTCGGTGCTGGTTTGTTGCTTGAAAATTTCGGTGCCAATGTGCGACACCGAGCCATTGCCTTGCGAGGCGTAATTGACCTTGCCCGGGTTGGCCTTGAGGTAGGCGATGAACTCTTTCAAATTGTTCACCGGCAGCGAGGGGTGCACAGCTATCACATTGGTGGCCACGGTGATCAGGCCCACCGGGGTGAGGTCGCGCAGCTCCCAGCCCACCTTGTCCATCAAGATGTGGTTGGCCACGTGGTAGCCGGAGTAAGACACCAACAGGGTGTGGCCGTCCTTGGCCGAGCGGGCCACGGTTTGGTAGGCCAAGTTGCCGCTGGCGCCGGGTTTGTTGTCGACCACCACCGATTGGCCGATCAAGCGGGCCAAGGGGTCGGCGACCAAGCGCGCCGAGGTGTCGACCAAGCCGCCGGGCGGGTTGGGCACCACCAAGCTGATGCTGCGGCTGGGGAAAGCCGGGGCTTGGGCCCAGGCCACGCCCACCCCCAGCCAAGCCGAGATCAAAAGCATCTTCAAGCGGTGGGTGGTTTTCATGGGCAGGCTCCAACAGTGGGTGAGGGGCCGATTATTCACCAGCCCCCTGCGCACCCGCGCTGGCCTTTGCCACGCCGGTGACATGCGTTGTGGGGGCGGGGGAGCGTCATCCGGAGCCGGTAAGATCCGTGCCCTGTATGCCCTACCCCACCTGTCCACCGATGTCCACGCCAGGATTTCAACGCGTGGTCGCTGACCAACGCTGGGGCGCGGGCCTGACCATGACTGACAAGGTGTGGGTCAGGGGCTTGATACCAAGCCAACGCCGCCATGGCCATGGCGGCAGTCGCCGATCAACCCCACCAGCACCACACGCCTGTGCAGCGCCCCGTGGTGAGTTGGATCAAGGCGTCAATCACCATGCCCACCGCCAACACCGGCACGCCCAAGTACAGCAAAGCCATGGCGGCTGCGCCCCAGGTCAAGCGCGGTTCAGGCAGGCGATGCCCCATCACGGTTTGCAAGGGGGCGCGTCGAATCCAGCGGGTCAGTCGGTTCATGGTGCAGGCATTCTAAAACCATGAAAGTCATTTGGGACGGCCACGACCCCCACGCCTGGGACTTGGCCCATGGCCAGGCCGCAGGCGCCTTGCAACAGGACTGGGCCTATGGCGAAACCATGATGGCCCTGGGCGTGGCTTGTTTGCGCGCGCGGGTGGAGCGCGATGGCCAAACCGTGGCCTTGGCACAGTTCAGCGCGCGCCGGGTGGGCCTGGTCGCCACCGTGGCGTTGTGTGCCCATGGACCAGTGTGGTTGCAGCCCTTGACGCCCCGCGACAAGGCCCAGGTGTTGGTCGCATTGAAGCGCCAGTTGCCCTTGTGGCGGCCCCGCTTTGCGTTGTTCTCGCCAGACGAAACGCTGGCCACATCGGCGCTGCGCTGGCCGGGCATGACCCGGGTGGTGACCGGCGAGTCCACGGTGATGATCAACCTCGAGCACAGCGATGCCCAATTGCGCGCGGCCATGGACCCGCGCTGGCGCAACCGCTTGGTGGCCGCCGAGGGTGCCGGTTTGCAGGTGCAGCGGGTGGGGGCCAACCCGGCGCAATACGCTTGGTTGATGGAAGAAGAGTTGCAGCAACGCTTGGCGCGTGGTTTTGCGGGCTTGCCCCTGGGGTGGATCCATCAATACATCCATGCGCGCAAACACGTGTCCAAAACCGCTTTGATTTTGCGCGCCGATGCCGCTGGTGAGCGGGTGGCGGCGATGATGTTTTTGATCCATGGCCAAGCCGCCACTTACCAAGTCGGTTGGTCCAACGACGCTGGGCGCGACCTCAATGCCCACAATCTGATCTTGTGGCAGGCGATTCAAGACCTGCGTCAGCGCGGTGTGCGTCGGCTCGATTTGGGTGGCGTCAACACCCAGCGCAGCGCGGGTTTGGCGCGCTTCAAAATGGGCAGCGGGGGTGAGGTCATCACCCTGTGCGGCACCTACATGTGATGTCAGCCCACACCGGTTTGCAAACCCGCGACCTGGCCTGTGAGCGCGGCGGCAAAACCTTGTTTGCCGGGCTCAACCTGTCGGTCACCCCAGGCCAAAGCCTGCACCTGCAAGGTGACAACGGCAGTGGCAAAACCAGCCTGTTGCGCTTGCTCTGCGGTTTGAGCCCCCCCGCAGCCGGTGCGGTGTGGTGGCGCGGCGAGCCCGTGGCCCAGGTGCGCGAAGCGTATCTGCGCGACATGCTGTATTTGGGCCATGCCTTGGCCCTCAAAGAAGGCTTGAGCGCGCTGGAAAACCTGCAGGTGGCCGCCGCCCTGATGGACCAAGCTTGGTCGGCCGATGCCGCCACGGCGGCTTTGCGCCAAATGGGCTTGCGTGGGCGCGAGCACTTGCCCTTGCAAGTGCTGTCCCAAGGTCAAAAGCGCCGCGTGGCCCTGGCCCGCTTGTGCCTGAGCCCGGCGCCCTTGTGGCTGCTCGATGAGCCCTTTGTGGCCTTGGACAGCGCCGCCTGCGACGTGTTGCAAGGCCTGATGCAAAGCCATGTGGAACGTGGGGGCATGGTGGTGTTCACCAGTCACCAAGCGGTGCAATGGGCCAGCGGTGACCACCGCAGCTGGCGATTGGGCATGCCATGAACGCGCTATGGTCTTTGTTGCGCCGCGACCTGTTGCTGGCCTTGCGCCGACCCAGCGAGGTGCTCACCGTGGTGTTCTTTTTTGTGGTGGTGGCGGCGTTGTTTCCCCTGGCGGTGGGCCCAGAGCGCGCCACCTTGCGCATGTTGGCGCCGGGCGTGCTGTGGGTGGGCGCCTTGCTGGCCAGCCTGTTGGCTCTGAACCGTTTGTTTGAGGCCGACCACCGCGACGGCACTTTGGAGCAAATGCTGTTGTCGGGCACGCCATTGACCTTGCTGGTTGTGGCGAAAATCACCGCGCACTGGGTGTTGTGCGGGTTGCCATTGGTATTATTGGCGCCCTTGCTGGGGGTCTTGTTTGACCTGTCTGGCGATGCCCTGGGCGTGTTGGCCCTGTCCCTCTTGATCGGTACCCCCGTGTTGTCTTGTATTGGAGCCATTGGCGCAGCCCTGACCCTGGGTTTGCGTGGCGGCGGTGTCTTGCTCGCCCTGTTGGTGCTGCCCTTGTTTGTGCCGGTGCTGGTGTTTGGCGCCGGTGCGGTGGAGGCCTTGGCCGCGGGCTTGGGCAGCGAGGCCCACTTGTCGATATTGATGGCTTTGTTGCTTTTGTCTGGGTTGTTCAGCCCCTGGGCTTGTGCGCAGGCCTTGCGCATTGCCCTGGAATAAGCCCATGCGCCGCATCCCCTGGACCCATTACGCGTCACCGCAAACTTTTTATGGTTTGGCCGGTGTGTGCTGGCCGCCTTTGGCGGTGCTGGCCTTGGCGTTGGCGCTGGCGGGCATGTGGGTGGGTTTCATGGTCGCGCCCACCGATGCCCAGCAAGGCGAGGGCTATCGCATCATTTTTTGGCACGTGCCCGTGTCGTGGATGTCGATGATCATTTATTTGGCCATGGCGTTTTGGGGCGTGGTGTGTTTGGTGTTTCGCGCCCGCTTGGCCGGCATGATCAGCCAGGCCCTGGCGCCCACGGGTGCGCTGTTTGCATTTTTGTCCTTGTGGACCGGCGCCTTGTGGGGCAAACCCATGTGGGGTGCTTGGTGGGTGTGGGATGCACGGCTCACCTCGGAGCTGATTTTGTTTTTTCTCTACATCGGCTTCATCGCCTTGACCTCGGCCATTGAAGACCCGCGCCGCGCTGACCGCGCCGGGGCTTTGGTGTCCATCGTCGGCGCGGTGAATGTGCCGATCATTTATTTTTCCGTCAAATGGTGGAACACCTTGCACCAGGGGGCATCCGTCTCATTGACCCGTTCGCCCAGCATGGCCCAAACCATGTTGTGGGGCATGCTGCTCATGGCCTTGGCCTGCTGGGTTTATGCGGTGGCCATCGTGCTCTACCGCACGCGCAGCCTGATCTTGCAGCGCGAGCGCCATGCCGATTGGGTGGCCCAGTTGCCCGAATTGAGCCCTGGGGTGCGGCCATGAGGTGGGAGAGTTGGGCGGCTTTTTGGCACATGGGCGGTTATGCCGTGTATGTGTGGGGCAGTGTGGGCGTGTGCGTGGCCTTGTTGGCGCTGGAGGTGCTGTGGGCGCGGCGCCAGCGCGGCCAAACCCTTGCCTGGCTGCGTGCCGAACAAGCGGCCCAGGCCCATGCCGACGCGGGGAGCGGCGCATGACAGCGCGCCAACGCCGTTTGGGCTGGATCGCGCTGGGCGTGTTGGTGCTGGTGGCGGCCCTGGGCTTTGTGCTCAATGCGTTTCAAAGCAATTTGGTGTTTTTCTTCACCCCCACCCAAGTGGCCCAGGGCGAGGCCCCCCAAGGGCGGGTGTTTCGCATTGGGGGCTTGGTCAAAACCGGCAGCTTGCAGCGCCAAGACATGCAGGTGCAGTTTGTGGTGACCGACACCGCACGTGACATCGCGGTGATCTACAGCGGCTTGTTGCCCGATTTGTTCAAAGAAGGCAAGGGTGTGGTGGCCCAGGGGCGCTTGGGGCCAGATGGTGTGTTCACCGCCACCGAGGTGCTGGCCAAGCACGATGAAAACTACATGCCACCCGAAGCCCAACACGCTTTGGACAAAGCCACCGCGGGCCAAGCGGCCCAAACGGTGAAACCATGAAAGACGCCGATGCTTGCTGAACTTGGCCACTTTGCCCTGATCCTCGCCTTCTTGGTGGCAGGTGTGCAAGCCACCCTGCCCTTGTGGGGGGCTTGGCGCGACCACGCCGCCTGGCAAGCACTGGCGCGACCGGCGGCGTTTGCCCAGTTCGGTCTGGTGGCGCTGTCGTTTGCGGCATTGACGGCGTGCTTTGTGAACAACGACTTTTCCGTGTTGTACGTGGCCCAGCATTCCAACTCTTTGTTGCCGACCTTGTATCGGGTGGCGGCGGTGTGGGGCGGCCACGAAGGGTCGTTGTTGTTGTGGGTGCTGATGTTGGCCTTGTGGACCGCGGCGGTGGCGGCGTTTTCATTCAGCCTGCCCCAGGCCATGGTGGCCCGGGTGGTGGGTGTGCTGGGTTGGGTGTCGGTGGGTTTTTTGCTGTTCATCTTGGCCTTGTCCAACCCCTTTGAGCGTTTGTTACCCGCCGCCGCTGACGGGCGCGACTTGAACCCCTTGTTGCAAGACCCAGGCTTGGTCATTCACCCGCCCATGCTGTACATGGGCTATGTGGGCTTTTCGGTGGCCTTTGCCTTTGCCATCGCCGCCTTGATGGCGGGGCGTTTGGACGCGGCCTGGGCGCGTTGGTCGCGGCCGTGGACGGTGGTGGCTTGGCTGTTCATGACCTTTGGCATTGGCTTGGGTTCGTGGTGGGCCTATTACGAGTTGGGCTGGGGCGGTTGGTGGTTTTGGGACCCGGTGGAGAACGCCTCGCTCATGCCTTGGTTGGTGGGCACGGCGCTGATCCATTCGCTGATGGCCAGCGACAAGCGCGGCAACTTCAAGGCCTGGACGGTGTTGCTGTCGATCAGCGCCTTTTCGCTGTCTTTGCTGGGCACGTTTTTGGTTCGCTCGGGGGTGCTGACCTCGGTGCATGCGTTTGCGTCGGACCCCAAGCGCGGCGTGTTCATTCTGATGTTTTTGGCGCTGGTGGTGGGCTTTTCGCTCACCTTGTACGCCTGGCGCATGCCCAAGGTGCGCATGGGGCAAGCGGTGAGTTTGCTGTCGCGTGAAACCCTGTTGTTGGCCAACAGTGTGTTGTTGGTGGTGGCCTGCGCGGCGGTGTTGCTGGGCACCATTTACCCGCTGGTGATTGACGCGCTCAACCTGGGCAAGTTGTCGGTGGGGCCGCAGTATTTCAATGCGGTGTTCGTGCCCTTGATGGTGCCTTTGCTGGTCATCATGGTGCCGGGCACGGTGGTGCGCTGGCGCGAATCCCAATGGGGCGAGTTGCTGCTGCGCTTGCGCTGGGTGGCGCTGGCCGCTGTGGGTGTGGGCTTGGTCGCCCCGGCGTTGGCGGGGGAATGGTCGATCGGGGCGGCGTTTGGGTTTTCCTTGGCCGCCTGGGTGGTGTTGGGTTCGGTGCAGCACATCGTGTTGCGCTGGCGCCAACCCGGCCACATTGGCGCGGCCTATTGGGGCATGCAATGCGCCCACATCGGTTTGGCGGTGGTGGTGGCGGGCATCACCGGGGTCAAGTCTTTGGAGGTCGAGCGCGATGTGCGCATGGGTGTGGGCGACGTGGTGACCATCGCCCCTTATGCGTTTCGCTTGCAAGGCATGTCCGAGGTCAAAGGACCCAACTACCGCGCCGTGCGCGCCGATGTGGAGGTGTTGAAAAACGGCCAGCCCATCGACCGCTTGTACCCAGAGAAGCGGCGCTACTTTTCGACCGCCATGCCGATGACCGAAGCGGCGATTGATTCGGGCTTCATGCGCGACCTGTATGTGTCGCTGGGCGATCCGATCGATGGCCCCACACCGCAGTGGAGCATGCGGGTGTATTACAAGCCTTTTGTGCCTTGGATTTGGGCCGGTGTGCTGTTGATGGTGTTGGGTGGTGGCTTGGCCGCCGTGGACCGGCGTTACCGCGCGGCCAGCCCCCGCACCGACACCCTGCCCGCTGGCGTGGCACCCGAGGGGGCGGCATGAAGAAGTTCCTCATCCCCTTGGTGTTGTTTTTCGGCTTGGTGGTTTTTTTGGCCCTGGGCTTGCAGCGCGACCCGCATGAAATCCCGTCGCCGTTGGTCGACAAGCCCGCGCCCGCGTTCAGTTTGCCCACGCTCGACCCGGCAGCGGCGGCGTTCAGCCCGGCCGACATGAAGGGCCGGGTGTGGTTGCTCAATGTGTGGGCCACCTGGTGCGTGGCCTGCCGCCAAGAGCACCCGCTGTTGGTGGACTTTGCCCAACGCCACCAAGTGCCCATCGTCGGCATGAGCTACAAAGAAATTCAGCCCCAGGATGTGCAAGCGCAGGGCATGGATGCTGCGGCCAAGCTGCAATTCGCCCGCGAACGCAGCCAGGTGTGGTTGTCGCGCTATGGCAACCCGTATGTGTTGTCGGTGATGGACTTGGATGGGCGCGTGGGCATCCAATATGGGGTGTATGGCGTGCCCGAAACCTATGTGATCGACCAGCAAGGTGTGATCCGCTACAAGGCCGTCGGCGAGGTCACCCCAGCTCTCTTGGCCAGCAAGGTGTTGCCCTTGATCCAAAAATTGAATGCCTCTTGATGGGCGCATCGCACACACCCCCTCTTTGGGCTGGGCGGGTCGCTGCGAGGCGCAGC
>CANFPJ010000080.1 GCA_947448885.1 Comamonadaceae bacterium | reverse complement strand
TTCAAGCAACGAACCAAAGCCGTTTTTATGGTGACGCCAACCCCAGCACCGGTGCCGTGAGCATCACCAGTGGCAGCTTGGCCAACAGCGACGCTTTGGGCACCGCCAGTGTCACCTCCACCGCGAACAACACCACAGCGGCGGGGCAAACCGCAGCGCTCACGCCAAGTGCGCAAGCGTTCACCGCTGGGCAAGCGAGCAATTACAACGTGACTTACACCGATGGGGTGATCACCATCACCCCACGCCCCATCACCGTGCAAGCTGCGAACCAAAGTCGCTTGTACGGTGACGCCAACCCCAGCACGGGCGCAGTGAGCCTGACCAGCGGCTCCTTGGCCAATGCCGACGCTTTGGGCATGGCCAGTGTCAGCGCCAACGCCACCAACACCACAGCCGCCGGTCAAACCGCAGCGCTCACGCCAAGTTCTCAAGCGTTTACCACTGGGCAAGCGAGCAACTACACGGTGACTTACAGAGATGGCGCGCTGCGCATTGAACCGCGTCCTGTCCAAAATACGCCAGTGGTGCAATTGGCACCTGCCGTGACCACCACGGTCACAGCGGTTGCCAAGCCACCGGCCGGTCCGGTTGCCGTTGCCAAGCCAGTTGCAGCGCCCGCTGCGGAAGCGGCGGCGCCAGCGGCTGCACCTGCCGCGGCAGCCCCCGCTGAGGCGGCTCCCGCTGCTGCTCCTGCGGCCAGCCCAGCCGCTGCCCCAGCGGCGGCGCCAGCGTCTGGCGGAGCTGCCAGCGCTTCGGGGGGCGCAGATACCTCCTCAGGATCGGCGACCACCGTTGCTGCGACCCCGAGTGGCGCCAGTGCGACCTCGACGGCTTCTCCCACTGCGGCTTCAGCCAGCTCGTCTACGGGCACGGCGTCTTCTGCAGGATCGGGTGGTACCACCACTGCTGCAGCCCCAGCCAGCGGTGCCAGTGCGGCTGCGCCAAGTGCCGGCGGTGGCGGTGTTGCTGCCAGTGCGCCAACTGGAACTGCCGGCGGTTCAACAACCGCCGCAGCACCCGCGGCGGGTGTGGCCAAACCAGGTGCAGCAGCGCCCGCCGCCGCGGCATCCTCCAAAGCCGCTGCCCCCGCCGCCGCCGCCAAAGCTGCGGCCAGCCCCTCAGCGGCGAAAACGGCGACTGGCAAAGATGCGGGTTCAACCAAAACGGCCGACGCCAAAGGTGCTCCCGGTGCCAAAGCCACAGGCAGTCCCAGCGCAGCACCCAAAACAGCCACGGCGAATGCCGCTGCAGCGGCTGCCAGAAGCCAAGCCGCCATGTCGGCTGCCAACGCAGCCCGCAATGCGGCCATGGTCAGCGCCGGCATGGTCCGGCCAGGCATGGGTGGGGCGAACTTGGCCAACCCCAACCGCCCCATGGCCATCAACCGACCGGTGGCGACTGAGCGCGAAAACGCAGACATGTTGGCGCGTTTGCGCAAAGAGGCGATGGAAAAACCCTTCGACCCCAGCACCGTGCGCGTGACCAAGCACGATGCCAAGCCCATGCCCAGCGTGGACAAGGCGCTGGAAAAGGAAATGCTGGCACCCTATAACCCGGCCACGGCGGCTTCAGTGACGGCCATGACCCCACAAGAAGAGTTGAAGGAGTCGTTTGAATCGACGCCTTCACCGCGCAGACCGGTGCAATTGGATCCCCGCCGATCCAAAGCATCGACCAACTATTATGAAAGCATGGAATCGGTGAACTTGATGTCCATGTTGACCTTGTTCTTCATGCCCTGAAAATGAATTGGAAACACGATGGAATGGCTTTATCACCTTGAGATTTATCAGATCATTTTCACCTTGGCAGGTGGTGGCTTGTTGGTGACCACCGTCATACCGGCTTTGATCCGCTGGAAATTCAAACTCGAACCCAGCGAGTCGTTTGGCAAGGGCGCTGACGATGCATTCAAGTTGATCATCTCCATCACCTTGTTGCTCACCGCATTCAGCTTGGTGCGGGTGCAAGGCGATCACCGCAATGCCGAAGACCTGGTGGCCCGCGAGGCAGCTTTGGTCTTCAAGCTCAACCGCGCCTTGCATGGCTATGGCGGACAAGAAGCGGCAGAGTTGCGGGTTGATTTGCAAGCCTATGCCAGAGCCATCGTGGAAGACGAATGGCCACTGCTCGAGACACAGCAGCGCAGCGAAGTGGCCTCGGTCTTGCTGGCCGACATGACCAAGGGCATCCGCATGCTCGACCCCAAAAACATGGTGCAGCAAATCGCCCGTGGTGAGGTGATCAGCACCCTCACGCAGTTGTCTGACATTCGAGAGGCACGCATGGCCACCACGCAATTGGGCTTGCCCACTTATTTGCGCAACAGCTTGCTCTTTGCCATTGTGGTGCTCATTGTCATGTCGTGGGTCCAAACGCCGCTGTTGAAAATGGTGGCGGCCGTCAGCGGGGTGACCATGGGCATATCCATCTTGATGACACTGCTCATCAGCTTGGAAAACATTTACAAAGGCGACAGCAAGGTCACGGCTGAGCCCATTGAGCGCATATTGCCCTCCATTGGGCCTTGACCCTGGCCTCACGGGTCATGGGGCCGCAGCGGGGCCATGCCCATCTCCGTTATGCTGGTTGGCATGACTGATCAAAATTCGTCCAAGCCCTGGCGGGTGTTTGTGTTGGGCGCCACCGGCACGGTGGGCCGTGCCACGGTGGCGGCCCTGGTGGCCCAAGGCCACCAGGTGGTTTGTTTGGTCAGAAACCGCTCTGGGGTGAATGGGGCTTGGGACCCGCAGGGCGCGCAAAAAATGTTACCTGGGGCTGAGCTGCGATTGACCGATGCGCTGACCCCAGCGTCATTGCGCCAAGATGGATTTCAGGGGGAGCGGTTTGACGCCCTGGTGTCATGCTTGGCATCGCGCACTGGCGCGCCCCGCGACGCCTGGGCCATCGATTACCAAGCCCATGTCGATGCCTTGCAGGCGGCCCGCGAGGCGGGTGTGGGGCACATGGTGTTGCTGTCGGCCATTTGTGTGCAAAAGCCCTTGCTGGCTTTTCAACACGCCAAGTTGGCGTTTGAAAAACACCTGATTGAATCGGGGATCAATTACGCCATTGTCAGGCCCACGGCGTTTTTCAAATCGCTGTCGGGCCAAATTGAGCGCTTGCGCCGTGGCAAGCCGTTTTTGTTGTTTGCGGATGGCCAGTTGACCGCATGCAAACCCATCAGCGACGCTGACCTGGGGCAGTACTTGGCCGATTGCCTGACGCTGGCAGAGCGGCACCGCCGCATTCTGCCCATTGGGGGGCCAGGGCCGGCCATCACGCCCTTGCAACAAGGGCGGTTCCTGTTTGAATTGATGGGCAAACCACCGCGCTACAAACACGTGCCTGTGGGCTTGCTGGACGCCATCATCGCCACATTGTCTGTGTTGGGCAAGCTGTCATCCACCTTGGCCGATAAGGCAGAGTTGGCTCGCATTGGGCGTTATTACGCCACCGAATCGATGTTGGTGTGGGACGAAAAAACCGGCCGCTACGATGCCGACGCCACCCCTTCGACGGGCCGCGACACTTTGTGGGCGCATTATCAAGCCCTGGTCAAGGGCAACCAATCCACCGAGCTTGGCGACCACTCGGTTTTTTGAGGTTCAGTGCTGATGGCCGCATGGCTGTTGGTTTCCCATGGGGTACCTGGGGTCATGGGCCCGTTGCGGTGAGCACCTTGTATAGCCAGATACCATTCAGGCTTTCTTCCATCGAGCGCCACATGAACTTTCAAACCCAACATCTGGCCACCTTGGCCAAATACGCTGGCATCAGCTTTATTGCGGGGGCTGTCAACCATGGCATGTTCAGTGAACAACGGTCTTTGCTGACGGCGGCCATCGGTGTGGTGTTTTATTTGATCGGCGCAGCGATGGAGCTCAAAGCCGCCCATGACGGAAGCAAAAGTTGGGCGGATTTGCTGGGCTTTGGCATCGTCGCCTCGATTGGCCTTGGGTTCTTCACCGGTGGCTTGCAGCATTTCCCCGATTCTCCCCAACGCAGCCTGTGGGTGGTGCCCCTGGGTTTCTTTTTGAGTTTGCTCGCGCTGTACTTCAGCCAAGCGTGGCGCAGCCGCATGGGGTTCAAACCCCTGGCCATTTACACCGGCAGCACGGGTGTCTTGGTGATCGCTGGCGCCGTGTTTGCGGCCTCCTACTGGTCGGACAACGCGGGTGGTGGCCACGACCATGCCCACAGCCATGACAACGCACCCGTGGCCGCAGCGGCCGATACGGCCACTATTCGCAATGTGGTCATTGAGGTGAACGACAACATGCGCTTCGACCCGGGCACCTGGCAAGCGCAGCAAGGTGAGGTGCTGCGATTGATTGTGGTCAACACCGGCAAAGTCAAGCACGAGTTGGTGGTGGGCCAAGCCCAAGAACTGGCCGAGCATGCCAAATCGATGCGCCAGTCCAAAGGGGGCCACCACCACCATGACAACGCTGTCGCTGTGGAGCCTGGCCAATCGGCTATTTTGATGTTCACCTTTGACAAGGCGGGTGAATGGGGCATGGCCTGCTTTGAGCCCGGCCACTACGAGGCGGGCATGAAGGGCTCTGTGCAGGTCAAGCCCCAAACCTGAACCGCGGGCAGGGCACTGGGGCCCCAAATTGGTCAGTGCTTAAAAGCTCAGTCGGATGCCACTGTCCTGCACTTCAATGCTGTCGAGCCGTTTGCCGATCATGTCGGGCACATGGTAGATGGATGTGCCATCCAACAGGGTCAGCAGGGTGGCGTTGAGGGTGTTGGTAATCGCGGCAGACAGCTCTTTGCCATCGGCCGTGGTCAATTTCAAGATGTTGACTTTGGATATTTCAATGTCCCCTTTGTCCTTGTTCCAAACGGGTTGGGTGTCGATGCAAAAGTCCCCATTGGCTTTGGGCAGTTTGCTGGCCCAGGTACCACACAACTCTACTTTTTGACGCTGCTTGCTCAAGGCCATCGTGGGTTTGTCCAGGGTGATGGTGGCTTTTTCTTTGGGAAACTTTTTGGCCACGGCGATGTCGATCAAGCCCTTTGGCACGTGGAGGGAAATGGCATGAACGCTGCCCGCCCAAAGCAGCCATGCCAGTGCGAGGCAAATGCTTTTGCTCATGTGGAAGTCCTTGATTGTGGGGGCGACAAAAAGGTTTCAATGAACTGCTCAATCTCTGGCCCCACTTCAGGGCCGGCCAGCAAACCTTTGCGCCATCGAATTGGAATGGCTTCATGGCCCAACCAAGCACCCATCAAAGCCCCCAACACAGCGCCACGGTGGCAGTTGTCGCCACCTGCATTGGTGTTGGCGATCAGTGCGCCTTCAAAGTCTTGGTGGTAGCGCGCGGCCAAATACATCACACTGGGAAATGAGTCTTCGATGTAACACGCGGGGCTGTACATCCCACCCACCACTGAAGCGACGCTGGCTTGGCTGCCCGGTGCCTTGCCCAACAAGGCGCTCAAACCTTTTCCCAGCGGCGAAGCTTGGCTTTGCAACCAAGCGACCATGTCTGTTGGCGGCGAAAAAACCAAGCCAGCCAATAATTTGGCATACGCCGTGGCAAACACCTCCAGGGGCTGCGACAAATGGGTCAAGCGCATTTGCGTCAAAGCCGCGGCCACGGCTTTCTCAACCCCATGCTGAGCGGCCATGCCCAAGATCACCGGGGCCAAGCCGACCAAGCCACCGATGGACGCGGTGTCGTGCCCTTCGGCGCCGGCACAGCGCTTGGGCGGGATGCCCTTTGCCCAATTGGCAAAAAAATCGCGGTGGTAGGACTCGGCGTAGGTGTCGTTGTGGCTGTCGGGGGTGGTCATGAAGGCCACATACTCCGATAAAAAGTCTTCTGTGTCGTGGCCATGCCTGCGCGTCATGGAGCGCAACACCAGCCTGGCGCACAAGGCGTTCAAGGTGTTTTCACCCGCTTGCATGCCTTGGTGGTAATGCCGGTTGGGTGGCCCCCAGTGGTGCTTTTTGCCCTTGAGAATGACTTCGCCCACCACCTCACCCACCTGCACGCCACGACCTGCGCGCGCCGTGCTGGACAAGGACATGATGGAACTGGGGTGGTGCGCTTTGGGCGCTTGGAAGTCGCGCACCTCGCCAAAGTCGCGCTGCAAGTCAGACAACCGGTAATACCAATGCACGGGCATGGCCAGGGCGTCGCCCACCAGCATGCCCCACAAAGCACCACGGATGCGGTCGGCAGGGGTCAAGGCTTGGGGTGTGGTGTGAATGGTCATGGTTTGGGTGAGGTGGATGCGTGAACCGGTGCCACTAAGGCCCACAGGCTTTGTCCCGATAACCATGTCACTTGGTGTTGGGCAGCGAATTTTTTCAAGGGTTGGGGGATGTCTTGCAAACTCACGCACATCAGGTGCGTGGCATGTTGCGTTTGGCGTTCGTTCACCAGGGTTTGCAGGTTGTCCATGCCCCAGGCGGCGGCTTTCCAGCGCTTGGCGCAAACCAGGGTGGTTTGCCCCTGGCGCGTGAGTGAGAAGTCTGCCAAGCCATGGGCCAAAGGAGCGACGGTGTAGCCTTGAAGCTCAAAGGCTTGATGGAGCAAGGCTGAAAACTCGCGCCAATGCATGGCCCCCAATGCGTTTTGCAAAGCGTCTTCTTGGGTTGGGCTGAGTTGGTTGCGCTGGCGCCATGCCGCCAAGGCACCGACCACGGCAAAGGGGAAGCTGCACAAAGCACCAACGGCCTTGTATTCGTTGGGCAACAAGGCCGATGAAGCCAGCGAAATGGCGGCCACCAGCACAAAACTCACCCACCAAGGGGCGCGCAGCAAGACCGCAAACAATGAGCGATCAGACATCTTCCATTTCATCGGGACAGCACCTGCCAACTAAGGTGCTGCATTATGGGTGCTGGTGGCACGCGATGCCGCTGGGCGTGAAAGTAAGCCCCGCTCAAGCCGCGGCTTTGGCGCTTCAGTTGGTCTTGGGCGTCGAGTTGGCGGTGGTGGTGTCGCTGGGGGTTTTGATGGGCGCGTTATTGATCATGCTGTTTTGTGTGCCCACGGTGCTTCCAGGCGCCGCAATGTTGCCGTAGTTCAGGCTGCCAATCGGCGGCGCACCACCGGGCGCCGCTTGCACCACGGGGGCGCGGGCCACGCCAGAGCTGACGGTCTCGGTGCTGGACTTGCGCTCTTTGGCCAATGACTCATAAAGACCCGCAATTTGCGATGGGTTGTTTTTGGCAATGGTTTCAAAACTCGCATCGATGATCATGTTGATGTCGTGCGTGTGGGCCGTGCCCAACCAGTCCGGGCTGTTGGATTTAATCGCCGCAATTTGCTCTTTGTTGCAGCTGCCAATGAACTTGCGCAGCCATTCCTCGGCCAACTTGGCCCTTTGGGCGGCATCATTGGTGCGCAGGCTCATGCCCTTGAAATGCGCCACCAAGCAACCGGCGGGCTTGTCATCTTGCGCCCAAGCCGTTGTGCTGGCCAGTGTCAGGGCGGCGATGGCGGTGATCAAGTGTTTCATCAACAGGCTTTCGGTGGGGGTGCAGTTGCGGGGGGTCATCAGGCTTGCGTGAAAAAAGGGCTCTCGCTTTCAGATCGTCAGCGGGTTCATAAACTTGAGACACCCCCTGCTTCCCCAGCGTCGCAGCGCGTTGCGTCATGCCCCACTTTAACAGTGTCCATTGGGGGCAAGCGGTGGTTGACGGCCCCAATGCAGGACTCAATGCCCCGCAGCAAGCGCTTGTTCATCCGCAATTGCGAACAACCTATGACCAAAAGCACCACCCATGGCAGCGTTGTAAAACCTTGTTTGTAATGTGATATTTACATTATTAATCGTCAGATTAAGTTGACGTCGTTACCATATGTGTCCAGGTCAGACAAGCCCCGATCCAGGTGGCCCTGAAGGTTCTCATGGGGGAGATTGCTTTGAACATCTACATCGTTCTGTTTCTCTTGTTTGGCGCAGGTTTCGGTCTCATGACATTCCCTTACCGCCACATCTTCAGCGAGGGGCCCAACAAAGTCGAGACACCGCCGAACGGCCCGACGCTGATCAGTCGCGTCTTGTGGGCCATGGTGTGTACTTTTTTGTGGCCCATCATGGTTCTCACCGGTATCAACTCAGCCTGGATCCTGGCCAAGCGCAAACGGCAGGCGGCTGTTGCGGAACACTGAGCATCAGCCGTGTCCTGCATGAACGATGGATCACCACATCTCTATGGGACCGTACAAGGCGCGGGCCCGGCCTTGGGTGTTGTCGCTGTCGGTCATGATGGCGATACCGATCAAACGCCCCGGTGGGCGACCAAACGCCCGCTCGTAATCGGCACGGAAGTCGCGCTCAATCAAATGATGCGTCTGCCCACCGCTTGGTCCGGCCACCACCACCTTGCGGATGCGGTCGATGCGGGGGTTGTGCACCACGCTGCCCACCTCTCTTTGGGGGCACCACACATACATCAGGGTGGCGTATGGCATGGGCTCACCGGTCATCAAATGGCTGAGCTCGCTGAGGGCAGCTTCGCGCGCTGAAAACTCGCTGCGATCGCCGTCAAAAGCCAGAATGACCCGTGCCGGAGAGTCCTCCTTGTCTTGCCGGGCCACATCGGCATTCATCAAGGCTTGCTCAATCACCAACGGGAAGCGAATGCGTGAATACTGCTCATGGGCTGGGTCGATCTTTTGCCTGAGCATGCTGGCCGAGTTCTGTGCATCGGCGCGCAACCAAGCCTGACCTTCATGGTTCACCAGGGTGTAGCGGGTGGCAAGCTTTCCGGGGAAACGCACTTCGCGCCACTGGGCCTGGTCGGCGCTGTGCCAAACGTGGCCAGCTTGAACCACATTGGGCTCGTGTTTGGCAACGCTGGATGTTTGATGGGCGCAACCCACCAAGCTGGCCATGACCAGTGCACCACCCCACCAGATCAGCACTTGGCGCAGGTGAGTTGACGGTGCAAACTTGTGCAGTAGAAGTAGGCTCAATGTCATCGGCCTAATGTACGAAAAAACAAGCGTTGACCCATCACAAAAAACCCGCACCTCGTGAGAGCATGCGGGCTGTGGGCGGAACCTTGTGAGTTTCCGTAAACATCTGATTTCGTTGGGTATTTTGGTGGCGCTTCACGGATTCGAACCGCGGACCTGTGGATTATGATTCCATCGCTCTAACCGACTGAGCTAAAGCGCCGAGCCGCAAATTATAGCGACTGTTTGCCAGGGCTGACCGCTGCCTAAGCCTATAGGGCATGACCCATGGACTTCAGCGTGATTGGCATTGGTTGGGGGCCATTCACATTTGAATGACACCCACCTAAATACCTGCAGACAAAACCAGTGTGGTCGTTGCGGTAGACGATTCTTGCGCCGATTGCTCTTCAGATATGGGTGTTACCAATTGCGACTCAGAGGCTGTGCTTGAGCCACTTGCGTTGTTTGCAATCACGGAGCATGAATAACTAACGCCATTGGTCAGCCCGCTGACTGAAATAGGGCTGGAATTAGCCGTTGTTGTGACTAAATTTCCGCTGGATGGTTTGCAAGTGGCGCTGAAACTGCTGGCAATGGTGTCACCACTTAAGGTCGCAAAATTGATTACAGCTGAGGCGTCCCCAGCCACAACCGTGGTTAGTGTTGGAGTTGTGGGTAATGAATTACTCACACACCCCGAAAACGGACTGGATGAGTTGGAAGATGCACTGCACGCCGTCACCGTGACCGAGCTGGTGGCGACGTTGCTGCTGCCGTCGGTAATGGTCATGGTGGCCACATAAGCGCCCGCCACATCAGCCTTGAAGTTGGGATTGGCGGCAGTGGTGTTGTCCAGCGTGGCTGTGCTGCCCGATGGAACCGAGGTCAATGCCCACGAATAGGTATAGGCACTGCTGCTGACCACATCGCCACGCAATACGGCCGTCATGCTCACATTGTTGGAGCTGCCGACCGCCGCACTCACGCTGGCTGGCAAGCCTGGGTTGAGCTTGTCGGCCACGGTAGGCGTGCCATTGAAGAACATCCAATTAGCCGAAGCGGTCTCCAAGCCCACGATGCGTTTGAGCACGCTGATGGCGTCCGACAGCTCCACCTTGCCGTTGCCATCCACATCGGCGGCATAGGCCTGATAGGCGGTCAATGGCGCACCGCCCGCATTCACATCCAAGCCCACAATCATTTTGAGAATGGCAATAGCGTCAGTCAGGTTCACCGCCTTAGCTGCCACAGCGGACGTAGTAGAGGAGGTTTCAATGGCAGAAGGCATGGCTTGCACTTGCAGCACCGCTGCTGGTGACGTGGCACTGTCAGATACTGCCTGATTGCCACCACCGCCACCACAGGCCGATAATGTGAACAGTGTCACAAACACTATACCTATTTGTTTGTGAAATAACATGGCGCCATTAGCCATCAAAACTGACACACACCAGACGCAGGCTCTCCTAAGCCATTGGTTAATCTGGAACCTTGAAGCAAGATTGTTTTGCCAGCATTGGTAGCTACGGCATTCCAGATCACCGTATCAGTCATGGTTTGCGTTTCCTTTTTTGCGGTGATCGCAATGGTTATTTTGCTGCCCCCCAAAAAACCGTTTGCATCTGTCATGGGGGCAATAGTGGCAGGGGCATTTTTCACAGTGACTGAAGGGCCCAATACGGGTGATCCATTGGTTTTGTATATGGCATTTTCTGCCACAAGGTTAAATGTGGCTGTCGTGGCGCTAGTGAACGTGATGGTTCCCATCAAGTTATATCCAGTCTCGCCGTATGAAGTGACATTCGCCAATCCGTAAGGGACAGGGAAAGTGACCAGGAAAGCGCAAGTTCCACTTGTGGGCATGGTTGAAATGGCATGTGCTGGGCTGATGATGGCAAACGCTGACCATATGTAAAAATAAATTTGAATAATCTTACGCACGTAATTCTCCTGTTAATTTCTAATTTTATTGATACTCATAGATTTTTGTCAAATGTAAAAAATGTCGGGTTGAGCCGACAGGTGGTTCGTGAAGGGGAGTTTGGTGGTGAGGTGTCTTTTTTCACGACACTTGATCGTCCAGCAACGGGTGGGTTGATCAGGCCCGCATGTGGTCAGCCCCTAGTGACGAAGTGTCGGGTTGAACCGACAGATCTCTACTAGGGGTAGATCAATTCGAGGTTCACAGCGTCCAGCAACGGGACGGTCGAGATCAGGTCACGCTGATTGGCGGGGTGGGGTGACTTTGTCTGCGACTTGGATCTAGAGGTGTCGTTTTACACGACACTTCAACAACAGCCAGTTCGCTACTTGTCCTTCAAAAGGACATTTGCTTGATCGTCCGGTAACGGGACAGTTGGCCTGGCTTTTAAGTGACCAGCTCTTTGCCTAGAAGTGTGAGGTTGAACCGAATGCTATAAAAAGGACGGAAATAAAGTTTACTTCTTTGGGGCTTTGTTGCTATTGAAAAATGGATCATTGGGAGGAAGTAGGTCGGAAAGAAGCTGAAGGTTTTGTGCTTCGGGTTTAATTTCGTGCGCTCTTTGTAGATGATAGGCGGCAATATCTTTCGCTCCACGCTCAATTTGAACCTTGGCATAAGCCACATGCAATTCTGCTGAATTGGGAAACTTGGCCACGCCTTCTCTCAGCAATTCATATGCTCGGTTATTTTTTTGAATCTCCGAAAAATATTTTGATGAGTCCAAGTAGGCAAATGGTCGAGAAGGGTTAAGTTTGAGTCCTGCCTCGTAAGCCTCTTCAGCATTTCTTTTCAAACCAATCAGTGCGTCAGCTTTATTGAAGTGGGCTTGCCACATGGTTGGCATGGCAGCTATTTGCTTCTCAGCGAACATTAAGCCTTCGTTGTATTGATCCTGCTCGTTATGCCAGTAGGACATAACTCCCAAGCCTTGAGGTGAGTTGGGGTCTAGTGCAAGCAAGTCATCTAAGTCCATTTTGGCAAGGGACCATTTCTTTTGACCCACATAAAGCTGTGCTCGTTGACTCAATGCAAAAGTGTCATCAGCTTTGCTGGCATTGGTCAAAGCTGCTTCAACCATGCGCAGCGTGTCTTTCGGATTTTTATGATTCCTGTAATAAGAAGCAGCAACAACTGGATCAATTTTTTCGACCAATGAAAGTGCGATTTGTTCTATGACTGACTCAATCGAACCTTGAAATAAACCGCTGACAAGTAAATTTTCGCTGGGAGACTCACGCAGTCGAACCAGGTACCGTCCATTCTTGTCGTCTCCAATGACAGTGATCTCACCGCCAATTGACTTTTTTTCAATGCCAAGCGCATCCCGAAATGCAGCCACCAGACCCTTGATGTCAATACCTCCAGGTGTTGGCAAGCTGTCAATCTTTGATAATTCTTCACCTGGAGCCTTGCCAGATATGGCCGTGCGTGATTTGGTTGTTGTCGCTGCCTTATTGATGATTCGTAATTCATCTATCAGGCGGGTTGTGAAGATCTGAGGTGTGTAACCTTTCTCAATCACGCTTTGTGGAATTTGAATCGGTTCAAAATGCGTAGAGTCTGAAAAAATTGACTTGATCGCACCCCATCCAAGTATGCAAGCTGAGACAACAATCAGTATGGTGATGACAGTGTCTTTGAGCGCACTGATGGTTTGCGACCAAGAATTTTTTTCCATTTCATGCGACCAGATCAATTGATATTTTTAAGCCAACCCAACACATGGTAATCGTCCCCAAGAACCAAAGGTGTGAGAAGTAGAATTTTTTCCAATGGAAGAGGTTCTAAATGAAGAGATCGAAATTCACAGACAGCCAGATCATTGATTCAGTCAAAAGGGTTGAAGCTGGCATAGGTGTCCCAGATATTTGCCGCGAGTTGGGTATCAGCACGGCGACGTTTTACAAATGGCGGGCCAAGTACGGCGGCATGGATGTGTCCATGATGTCGCGCATGAAAGAGCTTGAAGATGAAAACCGCCGCTTGAAGAAGATGTACCTTGAGGAAAAGCTCAAGGCTGAAATTGTCTCGGAGGCGCTCGAAAAAAAGTGGTGAGGCCATCTCGCAGACGGGAGATGGCCTACAAGGTGGTTTCTGAGCAAGGTGTGTGCATTCGTGTCGCCTGTGTGGCATTTCGCATCAGCGAGTCCTGCTACCGGTACGAGCGCAAGCTCGATGCTGAGAACGATGAGGTGGCCAATTGGTTGATCAAACTGACGGATAACCACCGCAGCTGGGGCTTTGGCCTTTGCTATCTGTATCTGCGTAACGTCAAGGGCTTCAAATGGAACCACAAGCGTGTGTATCGGATCTACAAGGAGTTGGAGCTCAATTTGCGCATCAAGCCGCGCAAACGGCTTGTTCGTGAAAAACCCGAGACCTTGACAGTGCCGCTGGCGATTAACCAAGTGTGGTCGATGGATTTCATGCACGACCAGCTCGAAGACGGCAGGACATTTAGATTGTTCAATGTGATTGACGACTTCAACCGAGAGGCGATCGGCATGGAGGTTGACTTCTCACTTCCATCTGAGCGGGTGATTCGGGAGCTCAAGCAGATCATCTCTTGGCGAGGTAAGCCTGCTGTGATTCGTTGTGACAACGGCCCCGAATATATCAGTGCGGCAATACAGACTTGGGCGCAAGAGTGGGGAATCAGGCTTGAATATATTCAACCTGGTAACCCTCAACAAAACGCATATGTTGAACGGTTCAATAGGACAGTGCGGTATGAATGGCTGTCACAGTACTATTGGTCTGACTTGGCAGAGGTTCAAGACTTTGCAACGAAGTGGATGTGGTCTTACAACCATGACCGCCCAAACATGGCCTTGGGCGGGTTCACACCCAAGCAGCGGTTGGTCATGGCTGCTTAACGTTTCTACTTCCGGCACCCTTGCAAAAGGGGAGGATTACC
>CANFPJ010000079.1 GCA_947448885.1 Comamonadaceae bacterium | reverse complement strand
GGCGCCAAGTGGTAGCTGGCCGAGACTTGGTTCAGCTCAAGCATGCTCTGCCTTCACCTGCCCCAAATAGGCCGCCACCACCGCCGGGTCGGCTTGCACCTGTGCCGGGCTGCCTTGGGCAATTTTTTCGCCAAAGTTGAGCACCACCACCCGATGGGCCAGCGCCATCAAAAAGGGCATGTCGTGTTCGATCAGCAAGACGGCAATGCCCTGGGCGGCAATGCCCCGGATGATCTCGGCCAAACGCACACACTCCGCGGCGGTCAAGCCAGCAGCGGGTTCGTCAAACAGCATCAACTGGGGCCGCGCCGCCAAGCCACGGGCAATTTCCAGCAAGCGGCCTTGGCCAAATGACAAGGTGTCCACCGCGGCATCCAGGCTGTCGCCCAGGCCGACAAAATCAATCCAATGCTGGGCTTGTGCGCGCGCCTGCTGTTCGTAGCTTTTGGCCTTGGCGGTGCCCAGCACCACTTGCCACAAAGACAGCGGCACCTGGGTGTGCATGCCGACCATGACGTTTTCGACAATGCCCATGCTCTCAAAGGGCTTGTTGTGCTGGAAGGTGCGCACAATGCCGCGCGCAGCAAAGGCATGGGTGGGCACACCCGCGAGCGACTCGCCTTTGAAAACAATTTCACCCGCGGAGGGTTCAATGGCCCCAGCGATCATGGCAAAGGTGGTGCTTTTGCCCGCGCCATTGGGCCCGATCAAGCCCAAAATTTCGCCGGCATGCACCTCCAAGTCCAAGCCCGACACAGCCAGCAAGCCCCCGAAACGCCGGGTCAAGCCGCGCACTTGCAGCAATGCCGATGCTTCAGCCATGGGGGGCCGCTTTCTGCACCGCGCGGCTGGGGCGGATGGCATCCCACAGGCCCATCAAACCCTTGGGTTGGAACAGCACCACCAAAACCATCACGCACCCAAACACCAGCGCATGGTGGTGCCCGATCAACGGCGAGAGCACAAAGGGCAGCAAGTACAACAGCACCGCCCCCACCACCGCCCCAGCGGCGCGCCCAATGCCGCCGATGATGATCATGAACAACAGCAAAAACACATTTTCCAAACCAAAAATCGTGGGGTTGACAGTGTTGTCGACAAAGGCATACACCACCCCTGCCAATCCCGCCAAAGCGCTGGTCAAGGTGTAGGCCATGATGCGGGTGCGGCGCACATCCACGCCCATGGCCGCTGCGGCCTCGGGGTTGTCGCGGGCGGCGCGGCAGGCGCGGCCAAAGTGCGACTGGTCCAGCCGCCACAACACCGCCAAGGTGCCCAACATGAGCAAAACAATCACCACCGTGTAAGACGGGCCGGTGATGCGCCAACCGGCAATATCGGGCAAGCGGTAATTGGCCAGGCCACCGGTGCCCCCAGTCACTGGCCCGCCCTCGTTGAGCAGCACGATGAACAACTGCGCAAAAGCCAGGGTGGCCAAGGCCAGGTAAAAGCCTTCCAACCGGGTGGCCGGAATGGCCACCAACAAGGCCACCCCCGCACAAAAAATCACCGACGCCAGCAATGCCACAGGCAAGGGCCAGCCCAAGTAGGTGATGCCAATCACCACACTGTATGCACCCAGCCCATAAAAACTGAAATGTGAAAACGCCACTTGTCCGGCAATGCCAAACAAAAAGTTATAGCCCAGGGCCAGGGTGATCCACAGCAAGAGTTTGCGGTACACATCGTTGTGGTACGAGCCGAGCCCGAACGCCAACGCCGAGAGCAACACCGCCGCCAACCACCACGGCCAATGGCGCTTCATGCCCGCCCCTCGCGGGCCAGCAGCAAACCCTTGGGGCGCACCAGCAAAAAGACAATCAGCAGCAACAAGGGCACGCCCATGGCCAAACCGGGCGGCACCGGGGCATAACGCACGGTCATTTGCTCGACAAACGCCAAGATCAAGCCACCCAGCAAAGCGCCTTCCACCCGCCCCACCCCACCAATGACCAAGGCGGTGAAGCCCTGGATCGCCAAGGGCATGCCCATCAGGTAATGGGCCGAGACGTTGGGCGCGGCCAGCACGCCCGCCAAGCCGGCCACCACTGCGCCCATGGCGAACGAAAACGCCGTCACCCGCCCCAAGTGAATGCCCATCAAGGCCGCTGCGCGGCGATCAATGGCCACCGCCTCAAACGATTTGCCATGCAAAGTGCGCTCAAAAAAGAACCACACCGCCGCAAACACGCCCGCGGTCAAGGCAACGATGAAAAAACTTTGATAGGAGCCGGCCAACCAACCCCATTCCAAGCGGCCAAAGCCAAAGGCCGCTGGGACGGGCTGCGGGTCGGGGCCAAAGCCAATCGAGATGGCCTCACGAAACACCACCAGCATGCCCAACAAGGCCAAGATGGGCGCCAGCGGTGGGGCGCCCGCCTCGACCAAGGGCCGCACGGTGAGCCGCTCGGTGAGCCACCCAACACCAAACATCATGGCCACCATCGCCGCCAGCCCGACGGGGTAAGGCCAATTCCAGTCGTTGAGCATGACCACGCCAGAAAAAGCGGCCATCATGGCCCACTCGCCCACCGCGAAATTGATGATGCCCGTGGGGCGGGTGATCAACAAATAGGCCAGGGCCACCAAACCATAAATGCACCCGCTGGCCGTGGCCCCAACGACCAATTCAAAAAAATCATTCATTGGGGGAAAGACTGCCGCTTATTTGGACCCCACATGGACCACTTTGCCCTGCTTGTCGCCCTCGTAGACGCGGACCACCATGCCATTGGTGTCAAAACCGGTGCGTTTGCCATCGGCAAAACCATACGCAGCGCCCACGGCACCCATCACACCGACAAAACCCTTGGTGGCCTGCATGGCCTCGCGGATTTTTTCCTTGTCCACACCGCCGGCACGGCGAATGGCATCGGCCACCAGCATCACACCGTCATAACCATAGCCATTCAGGTTGTAGGGCTCGGTGCCAACATCCTTTTTGTAGGCATCGATGAAGCGCTTGGTCTCGGGCTTGTTGGGGTCGAAGGCGTCGACAAAGGTCACGCCATCCATCAGGCCCTTGGCCACATTGGTATAGACCGGCACCGACAGGTTGTAGTTGCCCAAGATCGGCATCTTCAAACCCAACTGGCGGTAACTGCGCAAGATCAAGGTGTTTTCGGGGGTGACCACACCGGTCATGAACAGCGCTTCCGGGTTGGCGGCACGGATCTTTTGCATCTGTGCATCGGCGGAGGTCGAGCCACGCGGGACCATTTCTTCGGCCACGATTTGGATGCCCGCCTTCTCCAAACCCGCTTTGAAGAAGCGGTTGGTGAGTTGGCCCAGGTCAGAGTTCTCGGTGATCAAGGCCACCCGCTTGTAGTTGCGGTTGGCGGCATAAGACAACAAGGTTGCAATCTGGGTCGACCCCAATGGGCCGGTTTGCCAAAAATTGGGGTTGCTCACCTGGGTGGTCAAGGTGTCGCCGCCGTTGGAGGGCGTCATGTGCGGGGTCTTGGTCTCCAAAGTCACCGTTTGCGCTTGTTGGGTGGCTGGGGTCAGCGAGACCGACAAAATGAACGACACCCCTGCATCGACCAACTTGCGCGCAGCGGTGGCCGACACGTCGGGCCGGCCCTGGTCGTCCTCGACCAGCAATTCAATTTGGCGACCCAAGATGCCACCACGTGCGTTGATCTCTTTGACCGCAAAGCTGGCCCCAGCGGCCACCGGCTCGGCATAGGGTTTTGCAGGGCCCACGCGGTCGGTGATCATGCCGATCTTGATGGTGTTTTGTGCCATCGCAGGCAATGCGCTCAACACAGCGGTCAGCATGGCGGCATGCCAAGCGCGGCGGGTCCAAGAAGGGACTTGGTGTGACATATCAGGTCTCCGGTTCAGTCAAAGAAATGGGGGAAAAACTCATGCGTATTGGCTGGCCACGCGCATGGCCAAGCTGCCCAGGCCTTGCACGCCCGCTTCGATCCAATCGCCGGGCACCACCGGGCCCACACCCTCGGGGGTGCCGGTCATGATGACGTCACCGGGCTGCAAGGTATAGAAGGATGAAGCGAACTCGATCAAGCGCGGCACATCAAAAATCAAATCGCGGGTATTGGCTTGTTGTCGCGTTTGGCCATTGACCTGCAGCCACAAATCCAACTGCCCGGGGTCAGGCACCTCATCGGCGGTGACCAGCCATGGGCCAAGCACGGCATAGCTGTCGATCGACTTGCGAAAGCATTGAAACTCTGGCCCACGCAATGTCATGTCCAAGGACAAGCCATAACCGGCCACATATGGCATGGCATCGGCGGCTTTGACTTGGCGGCAAGTTTTGCCGATCACCACCGCAAGCTCAACCTCATGGTCGTTGCGCCGTTCGGAAAAACGCAAAACAATTTCATCGCTCACGCCAATCAGCGAGGTCCCGGCTTTGAGGAACATGCCCCAATCGCCAATGGTGGTGATGGCCCGGCCATGGCCAATGTTGCTGTCTTGGGCGCTTTCTTGCGCATGGGCTTTGTAGTTGATGGGCGCGCCAATGATCTTGCCCGGGTTGGCCACCGGCGGGTCGTAATGCACGGCGCTGGCCGCGTGTTTTTGCCCAGCGCGCGCCGCCTCCAAAATGCCGGGACGCAACTCATTCAAGTGAGCGATGAATACATCGTGGGTGGGAAAGGGATAGCGCTGGCTGGGCAGGGCTTGCAAAGCGGCGCTGACATCGGTCACCTGCTCGCCCTCGACCAAACCCAAACGCCCGCCATTGAATCTGCACAATTTCATGGGTAAAACCACTTTGCTGCGGCTTGGGCGAAACAGGCAACATGCCCATCCCAAACGCACCTCGACCGCAAACCAGTGTGTCACATGCGCATGCACACTTGTATCGGATTAACACCTAGAGAGCCACCTTTCCCTGGTCATCGCGAGAAGGGCTGTGAATCGATGGGCTCACCTCGCCCACCATCGCGGCGCTGCGCCAGGCCGAGCGTGGGCTAAAACCGCCGACGCCAACCCAAGGCGAAAAAATCTTCACCATTCGCGCCATGGTTGTTGATCAAATCGTAAATCGTGCAGCGGTGGTGCAACCGGGCAAACCATTCATGGCGCGGCGCTGATTTGGGCGACCATGCCACCTCGATCATCAAAAAATTCAGGGTCTGGCTGCCTTGGCCATTCGGGCCCCGCTCCAAAGGACTCACGGTGGAGGTGTGGGAAAGGCCAAACGGGGCCAAGCGCAAATCCAAAGGCCAGGGTTTCCCGCCAGGCCAACCGTGCACCCGCAACACCGGTGCGACCGCGATCTCGCTCAGCGACGCCTGCCCCCACTGCTGCCCGATCATGCCGTCCACCTCGATGGCCACCGGCCACTCGGGGCTGCGCCACACCGTGGTGCTGGCCGTCAAAGCCAACAGGTATTGGTTCTGAAATGAACTGCGACCGGTTAAAAAACCAGCGGGCTCGGTGTCGTGGTACTGGCCCCCATACACACCCACGCTCCAATCGGGCGCATGGGCGCGAACAGTCAGGGTGACCCACATCAAAGCGATGAAGGCCACACCGATCCTGGCCACAACGCCAACCGGTGAAAAGCCATGCGATGCGCGCAGCTTCAACACGGCTCAAAAGGTGGCGAGAATTTTCTGGCGCAAAGCTGCATCGATGACCGGCTTGACGCCAAACCAGGCCTCAAAGGCCGGCACGGCTTGGTTGAGCAGCATGCCCAGGCCGTTGACCGCCAGATGCCCGCGGGCCTTGGCGGCTTTGATCAAGGGCGTCTCCAAGGGCACATAAATCAAATCGCTGACCAAGGCCGTGCGCGGCAACTCGTCCAGCATCAAGTCCAAGGGGGGTTGGTCGTACATGCCTTGGTTGGTGGTGTTGATCACCATGGCCGCGCCGGCCAAAGCGGCATGGCGCTCAGACCAGTCATGCACCTTCACCACCTGCGGGTTGAGTGCGGCCAGTTGCTCAGCCTTGTCGCGAGAGCGGTTGAGCAAGCGAATTTCCAAGGCACCCGCATCGATCAAGGCAATGATCACCGCGCGGGCAGCACCGCCAGCACCCAACAAGGTGATGGGCCCGGCATCGGCACGCCAATCGGGTTTGTCGTCCTTGATGCTTTGAACATAGCCATAACCATCGTTGTTGTGGCCATGCAAGCTGCCGTCATCTTGGACCACGATACAGTTGATCGCCCCGACGCGTTGGGCCATGGGGGTCAGGTGGTCCATCAAGGGCATGGCTTTGACCTTGTGTGGCAAGGTGATGTTGCACCCGGCCAGCCCCAGTGCGGCCAAGCCGCGCACCGCCGCTTCGACCTGGTGTATTTGAACCGGGAAGTGGCCATAAGCAGCCTTGATGCCGTGCACGGCGATCCAGTGGTTGTGGATGATGGGCGAGCGCGATTGGAAGATGGGCATGCCCATCACACCGGCCAATTTGAATCGGTTGCTATCGGCCATGGGCGGGTCCTGTCTGGGCTGGGAAATGGTGCTTCATGATTTCCAAAACTGCTTGCTGGCGATGCGCGCGCCCTCGGCCATGGCGGCCAACTTGGCCCACACCACATCGGGGTCCACCGCGGCTTGGCCAACCCAAGTGCCGTAGCCGCAGTCGCTGCCAGCGATCACGTTTTCACGACCGACCAAGTGGGCGTAGCGCGCGATGCGCTGCGCGATCAACTCCGGGTGCTCGATGAAATTGGTTTTCGACTCCAGCACGCCGGGGATGAGCACTTTGCCTTCGGGCAACTTGACGCTCTCAAACAACGTCCACTCATGGGCATGGCGCGGATTGGCAGCTTCAAACGAAATGGCATGCGGCTTGGCCTTGAACACGATGTCGATGATGGCCGAGAAATCCACATCGCAGTGGTGCGGTCCCTCATAGTTGCCCCAGCAGACGTGCATGCGCAACTGCTCAGCGGGGATGTTGGCCAGCGCATGGTTCAAAGCCTCCACGTGCATTTGGGCACGCTTGCGAAATTCGGGCAAGGGCAAATCGGCGTATTGGATGTGCCGACCCATGGCCAAATCGGGGCAGTCGATTTGCAACACGATGCCGGCCTTGGCCACGCTTTCGTATTCGTGGCGCATCACCTCGGCAATGGCGTACAAATAGGTTTCGTGGTCTTTGTAATGGTCGTTGCGAAAAAACAGCGACACCACACCCGGAGACGCCGCACTCATGAACATCTCTTGCGCCGCCGATTCGTGCGGCACTTGGGCAAAGGCAGCGCACAGGTTATCGGCATCGGTGTGGGCGGCCTGGCCATCGACCAAGGTGATGGGGGCATTGCAGGCAGGTGTTTTGCGCCGAGAACGGCCTGGGTCGCCAAACACCTTGCGCTCCAGCACCGGGAAGTCGGCCAAGTCTTGATAGACAAAGCTGTTGCCCGTGCCACCAAACCCGCCCAGGCGGTCTTTGATGTAAGTGGCGTAACTGGGCTTGCTCATTTCGCCGTCGTTGACCAAGTCCACGCCCGCTTTGGTTTGCAGGGCCACCACCTCGGCCACCGCTTGGCGAATGCGCGCTTGCAGGGCCTGGCTGTCCACGGGCACACCGCTTTCCTTGGCAAACATCATCTGAATCAGGTCATCGGGCCGGGGCAGGCTGCCGGTGTGGGTGGTCAAAAATCTGTCAGTGCTGCGCTTCATGCGAATGGCCTTGTCGTGGGTTGGAAATGGCGGCTATTGTGCCGCCATTGAAGGCATCCATTGCCGCCCCAAACGGACATGGCCCTCAGCATTGGGGTTGGGCGAGGCCCATGGGCCCGTTCATGGGCGGGCACTGGCATGCAACGCCGCTTCTTGTGTGCGCATCCAGGCCTCGCGGCTGGCATAGGTTTGCTGGTCTTGGATCAGGGCCAAGGTAAAGGCCTCGATGTCTGCGTCCGGCAAGCTCAAATCAAAGGGTCGACCATGCGGCTGGGCCACGTGCCAAGGGGTGTCCAAATAGGCCTCCAGCCCATTGCCTTCAGGGTCGCTGGCGTAAATCGACCAGGCATTGCCATGGGTGATGGGCGTGATGTCAGTGACCCCTTGGGCGCGCATCTTGGCATCGATGCGGCGCAAATCGCCCAAAGTTTGCACATAGAACGACAACTGAAACACCACGCTTGGGCCGCTGGCCGGGTCTTTGCCATCGATCAACACCATTTGGTGATGGGCATCGGCGGCGGCGCTCATGAACACAATGTGTCGGTTGCCCAGGCGGGGCACTTGGCCACGGTCGGTGACCATCAGGTCAAACACATCGGCGTAAAACGCCTCCATGCGGGCCATGTCGTGCACATACAAACCGACATGTTTGAGTTGGGGTCTGGCGTTCATAGGGGCTTTCAATCGATTTTCATGCCGACCGACTTGGCCAGCGCAGCGTATTTGGCGTGGTCGTTGCGAATGCGAGCCGAAAATTCGCTCGCGGACATGGGCAAGGGGGCACAGCCCATGCGGCCCAAATTGGCTTGGACGGTGGCCGACTTGGCCACCTCGCCCATGACCTTGTTGTAGGCATCCAAAATGGGCTGGGGCGTGCCGTTGGCGGCCACCACGCCATACCAAAAACTTTCATTGAAGTCGGTGAAACCCTGCTCGTAGAGCGACTTGACCTCGGGCAATTGGGGCATGCGCTGTTGGGTCGTCACCCCCAAGAGTTTGAGCTTGCCGCTGTTTTGATTGGCAATGGCCAGCGCAGGGGTGCCGATGTAGATCATCACCTCTTGGTTGCCCAACAGGTTTTGCACCGCCGGGGCCTCGCCCTTGAACGGCACATGGGTAAAACGGGTGCCGGTTTTGGCGTTCATCATCTCGACCAACAAATGCGAGAAGGACCCATTGCCACTGGATGCGCCAAAAATACTTTGCGGCTTGGCTTTTTCAGCGGCCACCAATTCCACCGCGTTTTGCGCCGGCACCGAGTTGCTGGCCATCATCACCAAGGGCACTTCGCAAATGCCGCCCAAGGGCATCAAGTCTTTCAAGGGGTCGTAGTTGATCTTGGTGTACACCGCCGGGTTGAGCGCCATCACCGAGGTGAAGACCAGCAACAGGTTGTGCCCGTCTGCGGGCGAGCGCATCAAAGCCTCAACACCCACACCGCCGTTGGTGCCAGGCCGGTTATCGGCCACCACGGGTTGACCCAATTGCTCGGAGATGCCTTGGGCGATGACCCGGCCAATCGCATCCGCCCCACCCCCAGGCACCTGGGGAATGATCAGGCGCACCGGTTTGTTCGGTGACCAAGCTTGACCCTGGGCCACCGGCACACACACAGACAAGCAGACCACCGCCAGCCAACGGCGCAAAACAGATTTCATGCGGACCTCACAACAACAATGTGGGCATGGCAGTTGGCCTGCCCGGTCAAAAAGATTTTTTCAGTTTGTGGGCGATTTCACCCACCACCCCGCGTCGAAATGCCAAAACACAGAGCACAAAGATCACCCCTTGCACGACGGTGACCCAAGCGCCCAAATGCGCCAGGTAGTTTTGCATGGTGACAATCACCGCCGCACCCACCACGGGGCCAAACAGCGTGCCCATGCCGCCGACCAAGGTCATCAACACCACTTCGCCCGACATGGTCCAGTGCACATCGGTCAACGAGGCCAACTGAAACACCAAAGACTTGGTGGCGCCTGCCGTCCCGGCCAAGGCGCCCGAGATGACAAACGCGATCAGCTTGAAGGTATCGGTGTCATAACCCAAGGACGTGGCCCGGTCTTGGTGCTCCCGAATCGCCTTGAGAATTTGGCCGAACGGCGAATGCACCACCCGCCAAATGAATAAAAAGCTGGCCAAAAAAATGGCCAGCACAAACATGTACATGGCTTGGTTTTTGCTGAGGTCAACCACCCCGAACAGCAAGCCACGCGGCACGGCCTGAATGCCATCCTCGCCACCCGTGAACGGGATTTGCAAGCAAAAGAAAAACACCATTTGCGACAAGGCCAAGGTGATCATGGCGAAATAAATGCCTTGTCGGCGAATGGCCAGGGCCCCAACCAAGACAGCCAACAAGGCTGAACACAGGGTGCCAAACAACACACACCACTCGGGGTTCCAACCCCATATTTTGGAGGCATGGGCAGCGGCATAGCCGGCACTGCCCAGGAACATGGCGTGACCAAACGACAACAGGCCACCAAACCCCAGCAGCAAATTGAAGGCGCAAGCAAACAACGCAAAGCACATGACCTTCATCAAAAAGATCGGGTAGACCCAGATGGGCGCGACCGCCAACACCGCCACCATCAAAGCAAACACCCACCACACATGGGCTTGAGACTGGTTGGCGGTGGACGACTCGGTGTGACTGTTCATGGGCTTTATTTCTGCGTGCCAAACAAACCCGCGGGCTTGATCAACAACACCACGGTCATGATGACAAAAATCACGGTGGCCGAGGCCTCGGGATAAAACACCTTGGTCAGGCCCTCGATCAAACCCAAACCAAAGCCGGTGAGGATGGATCCCATGATGGAGCCCATGCCACCGATCACCACCACCGCAAACACCACGATGATGATGTCAGCACCCATGGTGGGATTGACTTGGTAGATGGGTGCGGCCATCACCCCAGCCAACGCGGCCAGCCCCACCCCGAAGCCATAGGTCAAGGTGATCATGCGGGGCACATTGATGCCAAAGGCTTGCACCAGGGATGGGTTTTCGGTGGCAGCGCGCAAATAAGCGCCCAGCTTGGTGCGCTCGATCACATACCAAGTGCTCAAACAAATCATCAAGGAGGCCACGATCACCCAAGCGCGGTATTTGGGCAAGAACATGAATCCAGTGTTGAACACCCCTTGAAACACCTCGGGCACCGGATAAGGCATGCCCGAAGAACCGAATTCGTTGCGAAACAAGCCTTGGATGACCAAGGCCAAGCCAAAGGTCAACAACAAACCATACAGGTGGTCGAGTTGGTACAGGTGCTTGAGCATCAGCCGCTCAATGACCACCCCCGTGGCGCCCACCACCAATGGGCACAGCACCAAGGCGGCCCAGTAATTGACCCCCCAATGGGTCAGGGACAAATAAGCCACAAACGCGCCCAGCATGTACTGGGCGCCGTGGGTGAAGTTGATGATGTTGAGCAAGCCAAAGATCACCGCCAGCCCCAAGGAGAGCAGTGCGTAAAAAGACCCATTGATGAGCCCAATCAGCAACTGCCCCATGAAGGCCTGCAAGGGAATGCCAAAAATTTCCATCGTGATCTGTGGGCTGGCTAAAACGCGTTGGCTTTACTTCTTGACCAAGGGGCATTCGCTCTCGGACAAGGGTCGGAAAGCCTCGTTGGCGGGAATGGTCGACACCAACTTGTAGTAGTCATAAGGGCCCTTGGATTCGGCTGGCTTTTTGACTTCGAACAAATAGGCGGGGTGGATCTTGCGGCCATCGGCGCGCACCGAGCCTTTGCCAAACAAGGGGTCATCGGTGGGCAGCTCTTTCATTTTGGCGGCGACTTTGGTGCCGTCATCGGTTTTCGCTGCGTCAATGGCTTTGAGGTAATGCAACACGCTGGAATACACACCAGCTTGCACCATGGACGGGTACTTGCCGCCGTTGGCCGCTGCAAAGCGCTTGGACCATGCGCGGGTTTGGTCATTCAAGTCCCAGTAAAAGGTTTCGGTCAGCATCAAGCCCGCGGCCTTTTCCAAACCCAGTGAATGCACATCGGGCAAAAACACCAACAAGCCCGCCAAGTTTTGGCCGCCCTTGGTGATGCCAAATTCAAACGCCTGTTTGATGGAGTTGGTGGTGTCGCCACCGGCATTGGCCAGGCCAATGATCTTGGCTTTGGAGGCTTGGGCTTGGAGCAAGAAGGACGAGAAGTCTTGGCTGGGGAAAGGGGTGCGCACCTTGCCCACCACTTTGCCGCCGTTTTTCACCACCACCGCCTCGGTATCGCGCTCGAGGGCGTGGCCAAAAGCGTAATCAGCGGTCAAAAAGAACCAGGTGTTGCCACCGCTTTTCACAATCGCTTTGCCGGTGCCGTTGGCCAACATCCAAGTGTCATAGACCCAATGGATGGTGTTGGCGTTGCATGTCTTGCCGGTCAAATCGGCGGTGGCCGAACCTGAGTTGACGTGCAGCTTGCCTTTTTCCTTGGCAATTTGGGCAATCGCCAAACCCACCGATGAGGTGGGCACGTCGGCGATCATGTCCACCTTGTCGGTGTCAAACCACTGGCGCGCGATGTTGGAGCCGACATCGGGCTTGTTTTGGTGATCCGCGCCCACCACCTCCACTTTGAGGGTGCTTTTGGTGGCCTTGATGTAGTCCTCAGCCGCCATTTTGGCCGCCGTCACCGAACCTTGACCGGTGATGTCGGAGTACAGACCCGACATGTCGTTGAGCACACCGATTTTGACGATGCCGTCCGACACCTGGGCTTGTGCCGCACCAAAAGCGGTGCAAGCGGCCAAGGCGGCGATGGTGAGGATGTTGCGTTTCATTGAAGTCTCCTGTTGAAAGTGTCAAACCCCGAGGTATTCATGCAGCATGGGCATCTTGGCTTTGAGCTCGGCTGAGGCAAAGCCCTCGACGATGCGCCCGTGCTCCATGACGTAGAAGCGGTCTGCCAAGGGGGCGGCAAACCGAAAGTTTTGCTCCACCATGATGATGGTGAAGCCCTTGGCCTTGAGGGCCTTGATCATGCGCGCCAAGGCCTGAACGATCACCGGCGCCAGGCCTTCAGAAATTTCATCGAGCAGCAACAACTTGGCCCCGGTGCGCAAAATGCGCCCCACCGCCAGCATCTGCTGCTCCCCCCCCGACAGGCGGGTGCCCGGGCTGCTGCGGCGCTCGAGCAAATTGGGAAACATCTCGTAAATTTCGGCCAAGCCCATGCCGCCGGGGGCAATCACGGGTGGGAGCAACAGGTTTTCTTCACATGAGAGGGCCGAAAAAATCCCCCGCTCTTCAGGGCAGTAGCCCAGCCCCAAACGGGCGATTTGGTGCGGCGCCCAATCCACCGTTTCTTGACCAAAAATTTGCACGGAGCCACTGCGCTTGCCCACCAAGCCCAGCATGGACTTGACGGTGGTGGTGCGGCCCGCGCCATTGCGCCCAAGCAAAGTGACCACCTCGCCGGCATGCACGGTCAAGTCGACCCCATGCAAGATGTGCGACTCGCCATACCAGGCGTGCAGACCGCTGATGCGCAAAACCTCTATCGCTTCAGCCATGGGCGCCTTCGAGTTCGTTGTCCGCGCTGCCCATATAGGCTTCGAGCACCTGCGGGTTTTGCGACACCACGGCGTAAGGCCCTTCGGCAATCACCTGGCCGCGCTGCAACACACTGATGGTGTCGGCAATGCTGGACACCACATTCATGTTGTGCTCCACCATCAAAATGGTTCGATTGGCCGAAACCTTTTTGATCAGCTGGGTGACCCGGTCCACATCTTCGTGACCCATGCCCTGGGTGGGTTCGTCAAGCAGCATCAACTCGGGTTGCATGGCCAAGGTGGTGGCAATTTCCAGGGCGCGCTTGCGCCCGTAGGGCAATTCCACCGCCGTCAAATCGGCCATGGGTGCCAAATCCACCTCTTGCAACAAGGCCATGGCCTGGTCATTGAGCGCATCCAAACTGCGTTCCGAGCGCCAAAAGTGCAAGGCCGTGCCGGTGGAGCGCTGCAAAGCAATGCGCACGTTTTGCATCACCGTGAGATTGGGAAATGTGGCGGATATTTGAAACGACCGCACGATGCCCAAACGGGCAATTTGCGCCGGCTTGGCCGCCGTGATGTCGTTGCCATTGAACACAATTTGCCCACGCGTGGGTATCAAAAACTTGGTCAACAGGTTGAACACCGTGGTCTTGCCGGCTCCGTTGGGCCCGATCAAGGCGTGGATATGACCCCGTTGAACCTGCAGGTTGACCCCGTTGACAGCCACAAAGCCCTTGAACTCCTTGATCAGGTCTTGGGTCTTGAGGATGATGTCATCTGCCATATGGGGGCGCGGGTCAGGCTGGTTTCATGGATGAACATCATTCTGCGTTGAATGTGGGACAAGATGAAACGTGGTTATCCCTTGGCTCGGGCAAACCCTTAAGGCACCTGTTTCAAGTCCTGACCCCATGCGCTTGCGTCACAAAACTGACCAATAATTCGATTAAGATGGAATTATGGAATCAACATCTGTCGTTCAAGCCCTCACCGCTCTGGCCCAGGCCTCTCGGCTGCAAATATTCAGGGCCTTGGTGCAAGCCGGCCCCACCGGGCTGACACCCGGGGAGCTCTCAGCCCATGTGGATGTGGCGCCCAACACCTTGTCGTTTCACCTCAAAGGCTTGATGCATGCCGACTTGGTCAGCCAAGAGCGCAGCGGGCGCCACTTGATTTACCGAGCGCATTTCGATCGCATGAATGCGGTGCTGGCCTATTTGTCTGAAAACTGCTGTCAAGGCCAAAGCTGCGAGGTCGAGGTCCATTCCATTCACAAAGTTTGTTAACGCCTTGGAGATCAAAATGTCCGACACCCGCCCTATCCATGTCTTATTTTTGTGCACACACAATTCGGCGCGCAGCATCTTGGCCGAGGCCATGCTCAACCACATGGGTCAGGGCCGCTTCATCGCCCATTCAGCGGGCAGCAGCCCCCGCGAGAATCAACAACCCAACCCCCTGGCGCTGCGCACCCTGGAGAAGGCGGGCATCAGCACCCAAGGTTTGAGCAG
>CANFPJ010000078.1 GCA_947448885.1 Comamonadaceae bacterium | reverse complement strand
TGGGTTTCAATGCGATCGGCTTGGCCGTAACGGTAACCAGGCATGACATCCAATTCTCTGGACCAAGCCACCGCAGACGAAGACTTGGCCAACAAATCCCAAGCTGGCGGATTGCTGCGCTGTCGGCGCCATTCCACCGTCAGTCCTACGGCTGTGTGCATGCGTCCATCGACCATGTGGATCATTTCACCCTGACCGCTGTACCAGCGCTCGTGCAAGCTGGCTCGACCGGCTTGCGTCAGCACCTCTCGGCTGCCCAAGGCCATGACGGTTTTTCTGCCGTCAATTTCGATCAAGATGTACTCAAAGCCAGGCTTGAGTTCGACACCTTTTAAGCCGTCTTTTCCTAGCTTTTCTAAAGATTGGCTCAGAGCACCGAAATATTCGGGTGGATGCAAAGCCCCACAAGCTGTCAGCATCAACCACAGCACCCATGAGCCAAAAAGTCGCATGGGCACAAAGCGTTGCATTTAAAAATGAAAGTGGGGATTCACAGGAATAAAAAAGCGCCCCGGAGGGGCGCTTGAGAAATTGGTGTGATCTTTATTGGGTGTTGGTGGTCGTGGTTGTTGTTGTATTCGTGACAGCGGTAGGCGTCACCACCACGTCATCCTTCTTGGCCGTTGCAGCGGCCACCACAGCAGCCGCAGCCACACCGGCTGCCACCAAACCAACCGTGGCTGCAGTTGCAGCCGCCGCTGCACCCGCCGCAGCGGCAGCACCGGCACCAGCTGCGGCCGCACCACCTGCAGCAGCAGCACCGCCCGCCGCTGCCCCGGCACCACCGGCTGCAGCACCTGCACCGCCTGCGGCTGCGCCACCGCCAGCAGCTGCACCGCCACCGGCTGCACCACCAGCAGCGCCGCCGCCAGCACCTGCGCCGGCTCCGCCACCAGCTGCGCCACCACCGCCGGCGCCGCCTGCACCAGCACCGCCAGTTCCACTGCCTTGAGCTTGACTATGGCCAGCCAAGGGCATCAGTGCCAATGCGGCGGACAAAAAGATGGAGGCAAGAGATGCGGTTTTCATGTGATTTTCCAATGTGAAGGAGGTTTGACTTGAAGCCACCAGTTCAAAAGTTAGAACTGACGACCGTATGCGATGGGTGCAATGTACCAAATTAAGCCCAGATCAACAACACCCTATTTATGTCGCTTGGCGTACATTGGGTAAGAGTCCCTAAAAGTCCGGATAAAAGCCTGCGACAAACCGAAAAATTAGCAATAAAGAAATAAGAGATGCATCTTTTATTGATTTAATTGATAAAATATCTGGGTTTTGGCAATCATCTTCGCCGGACAAATTTGTCATCCCCTCAGGTTTACTGGCATTTGTCCGCTGGCATGTTGCGCGAATCCAACGCCTTGGGCTGAGGCGCGGTTGGCCTTGACCATGTTGATGGGGTGTCGACTGCAACCCAGCCACCAGATATTCAAGTGCGGGGGTTTTCACTACAATCGCCTCACTTATACAAAGGCTTCCATCATGCAATGGTTTGTCGTTCACACCAAGCCCCGCCAAGAGCAACGTGCTTTGGAGAATTTACAGCGCCAAGGCTTCGTGGCTTGGTTGCCCATGTTGTCGGTGGAGAAGTTTCGCCGTGGTCGCTTGGAGAAAGTGACTGAACCGATGTTCAGCCGCTATTTGTTCATCCAACTCGACAAGGTGACCAGCAACTGGTCGCCCATCCGATCCACCATGGGCGTGAGCAAATTGGTCACCTTTGGCAACCAACCCGCCGCCGTGCCGCAAGACATTGTGGACGCCTTGCGCAGCGCCCCTTCATCTGACACCACCCGCTTTTTTTCCAGTGGCGACGCTGTGCGCTTTGTGGATGGTCCATTGCATGGCCTTGAAGGCTTGTTCCAAGCGCCCGACGGTGAGGCCCGCGCCATGATTTTCATCAACCTGCTGAGCCGCCCCCAGGTGGTCAGCGTTGAATTGAGCCAACTGGCGCCGGCCCGTGGCTGAGCCGGGTGCCTTGGGGCCGCGCCACATTGCCATCATCATGGATGGCAATGGCCGTTGGGCCAAAAACCGCCGCCTGCCGCGCACCTTGGGCCATGTCAAAGGGGCCAAAGTGGTGCGGCCTTTGGTCAAGTCCTGTGTTGAGCGGGGCGTCACGCACCTGACCTTGTTTGCTTTCAGCACCGAAAATTGGCGCCGCCCCCCCGAAGAGGTGAGCACCTTGATGGGTTTGTTTGGCCAATACCTCGAAAAAGAGGTGAGCGACATGCAAAAGCAAGGCGTGCGCTTTCGCCTGATTGGCGACCGCAGCGCCTTTGCCCAAGGCCTGCAAGACCTGATTGCCCATGCCGAATTGAGCACCGCGCACAACCAAGGCATCCACCTCACCGTGGCCGCCAATTACGGCGGCCAGTGGGATATTTTGAACGCCACCCGCGAATGGCAACGCGCCAACCCCCTCAAGGGCTTGGAAATGCTCGATGCCCCCGGCCTGGCCCCTCATCTCAGCATGGCCGGTGCGCCCGACCCAGATTTGCTCATCCGCACGGGCGGAGAGTCGCGCATCAGCAACTTTTTGCTCTGGCAATGCGCCTACACCGAGTTGTATTTCACCGACGCCTTGTGGCCCGACTTCAACGCCGCCATGTTGGACGAAGCCCTGGCCTGGTACCAAAAACGCGTGCGCCGCTTTGGCCGCACCGACGAGCAGGTGTTGGGTGACCCCAGCGCCCGAGCCAAGCTGCCCATGGCCTGAACCCGTCGGTCATTGATCCCTTCGACCGGCAACGCGTTGCCCAGGCCCTTTCCGTGCCAGAGGCACTCGCCCCCTAAAATGATTCCATGATGTTCATTCCCTTGAAACGCCCTCTGCGCCTGCCAAGCTTGGCGGCGCTGTGTCTGGCCTGCACCCTGTCGGCCTGGGGCCAAACGTCCATGGGCGTGGCCAACAACCCCGGCGCGACCGGGACGCCCGCCAACACCCCCGCCACTGCGAGTGGAGCGCCTGCTGCGCTTCAAGTCCCCGTCGCGCCAGCCTTGAGCAATTTGCAAACCCAGCCATCGGGTTTGTCACGCCCGATCACCCCGGATGGCATGAACCTGAACGGTCAACCCACACCCATTCGGCCGACCCTGCCCGCGCTGCAAAAAACCGAGTTTCAACTTTTTGCCGAAGAGTCCACCGGCCAGCGGCTGCCTTTGCACGGCTACAACCTCTTCGATGGCGGCTTGTTCACGCCCACCCAAAACGTCCCCGTGCCTGGCGACTATGTGCTGGGCGCTGGCGATGAGGTTCAATTGCGCGTGTGGGGCAGCATTGATGCAGATTTGCGCTTGGTGATCGACCGCAATGGCCAAGTGAGCATCCCCAAAGCCGGCACCTTCACGCTCGCAGGCATCAAGGCCAGCGAGCTCAATGCGGTGATGCGCACGCAAATCGCCCGCTATTTCAACAATTTTCAAGTGGCCGCCTCGTTGGGGCAGTTGCGCAGCTTGCCGGTCTTTGTGGTGGGCCAGGCGCGCAAACCCGGCGCCTATAACTTGTCCAGCCTGTCGACCTTGATCAGCGCTTTGTTTGAGACCGGTGGCCCCTCAGCCAGCGGCAGCTTGCGCAACATCCAACTGATCCGCGACAACAAAACCATCAGCCGCCTGGATTTGTACAAATTCATCACCGAAGGCAACACCACCGCCGACCAGCGCTTATTACCCGGCGACGTGATTTTGATTCCACCTGCTGGCCCACGCGTGGCCTTGGTGGGCCCCTTGGACAACCCCGCCATATTTGAACTGGCGCCGGGCGGTGAGGCTTTGGGCCGCTTATTGGCCTACGCAGGCGGCACCAGCGCCATGACCAACACCAGCAAAGTGTTGCTGGAGCGGTTGCAAGCCAGCCCCGGCAATCAGGCGCCCCGCACCGTTGAAGAGCGCGCTTTGGATGCCAACGGATTGCAAACCCCATTGCGCGATGGCGACGTCGTCACCCTGATGAAGTTGCGCAGCGAGTTTGACAACGCGGTCACCTTGCGCGGTGCCGTGGCCCAACCCCTGCGACACGCTTTCAAACCAGGCATGCGCATCAGCGACCTGATCCCTGACCGACAGGCCCTGATTGACCCGGTGTATTACCGCCGCAAAAACGCACTGGTTCAGTTTGAACGCGGAACGGACCCCCGTACTCAAGACCCCCGTACTCAAGACCCCCGTACTCAAGACCCCCGTACTCAAGACCCACGTGCGCAAGACCCCCGCGCTCAAGAAACTCGTTTGTCAGATCCTTTGGCTTTGGGCACTGACAGTTCACGCCAAGTGAGCTTGGCGCAAGCGGCTGACCAATTCAAAAACCTGTTCAACGAAATCAACTGGGACTATGCGGTCATTGAGCGGCTCGACACGGCCACCTTGCGCCCCCAACTGATTTCCTTTGACCTGAACCAAGCGGTGGTGGCAAAAAACCCCTTGGCCAACCTGGAGCTCCAGGCTGGCGACGTGGTCACGGTGTTCAGCGTCAAAGACATTCCGGTGCCCGCCAATCGCCGCTCGGCGTTTGTGCGGATTGGCGGTGAGGTGAATGCGCCGGGTCTGTATCAAATTCAAGCCGGCGAAACCTTGTCGCAATTGATGCGCCGAGCGGGCGGCATCTCAACCAACGCCTATATTTATGGCACGGTGTTCACCCGTGAAAGCACCCGCAAACAACAACAAAGCAACCTCAACCAAGCGGTGCGGCGGTTTGAGTCGGAAATGTCCGGCCAATCGGCCGCCTTGGTGCAAAACAGCCAAGACACCGACAAGGCCACCCTGTTGGCACAAACCCAGGCCGCGCAGCGCCAAATGTTGGCCAAGCTCAAAACCCTGGAGGCCTCCGGCCGCATTTCTTTGGAAATTGATCCCCTCAGGCCCACCTTGCCCGACATGCCCCTGGAAGATGGCGACCAAATCACCATCCCCGAACGCTCTGGCTTCATCAGTGTGTTCGGCGCGGTGTTGACCGAGTCGAGCTTTTTGCAACGCAACAGCGCCAGCGTGCGCGACTACTTGCTGCGTGCCGGCATGACCCGTGACGCCGATGACAGCGCGGTGATGGTTTTGCGCGCTGACGGCTCGGTGGAGAGCGATGCCGGCGGTTGGTTCAGTGGTTTGAGCAAGGGTTTGATGGGCAAAGCCTTGTTTCCCGGAGACGCGATTTTTGTTCCTGAAAAAGTGGATCGGCGAACTGGTTACGTGCAGTTCATGACAGCAGCCAAAGATTGGACCCAACTGGTTTACCAAATGGGCATCGGGGCAGCCGCCATCAAAACCCTGCGCCAGTGAGGCTGAGCACATGAACGACGCCAACGCCACCCCTTCCGCGCCCATGCCTGACGAGGACGAAATCAGCTTGCTTGATTTGGCCACCGCCCTGGGCGAGGAAAAAGCCACCCTGTTTGCCATTCCCTTCATCACCACCTTGGTGGCAGTCGTGGTGAGCTTGCTGATGACACCCGTCTTCACCGCCAAAACCGTGGTCATGCCGCCCCAACAGCAACAAAGCGGCGCCGCTGCGGCCTTGGCCAGCTTGGGCGGTTTGGCGGGCCTGGCCGGCGCGGCCGGAGCCATCAAAAGCCCGGACGAGATGTATGTGGCTTTTTTGGGCAGCGAGGGGATGCAAAACCGCATCATTGCCGACTTGAAACTGCAAGAGCGCTATGAGGCCAAAACCCTCACTGACACACGTTTGGCGTTGAAAAATCAAGTGCGCTTTGCCAGCGACAAAAAATCTGGTTTGCTCAGCATCGAGGCCGATGACAAGGACCCGGCCTTTGCCGCCGAGCTGGCCAACCGCCATGTGGTCGAGTTGCGCGCCATGTTGGGTCGCTTGGCCGTGACCGAGGCGCAACAACGGCGCCAGTTTTACGAGCAACAAATCCAACAAACCCAAGACAAATTGGCTTTGGCCGAAGTGGCGTTTCGGGCTGCCAAAGAAAAGTCAGGCATGCAAGTCACCACCGTTTTGGCCGAAACCGGGGTGCGGGCCAGCGCAGAGTTGCGTGGCCAAATCGCTGCGCGCGAGGTGCAATTACAGGCCATGAGCCGTTTTGCCACGGCGCAAAACCCCGACACCCAGCGCATCGCCAGTGAGTTGTCGGCGCTGCGTGCCCAACTGAACAAAACCGAACAAGGCTCTGGCGAGAGCAAAGTGGCAGCCAGCCCATTGCACCAAGAGGCTGTGAAGTCCTATCGCGATGTGAAGGTGCAAGAAGCCATGCTCGAGGTGTTGATCCGCCAATACGAATTGGCCCGGGTCGACGAGGCCAAAGAGGGCCCGCTGATCCAGCAAGTCGATGTGGCCATGCCGCCTGAGCGCAAATCCAAACCCAAGCGCGCCCAGATTGTGTTGGTGGCGGCTTTTGCCGGCTTGTTCTTGGGTGTGCTGGTGGCCTTTGTGCGCCGCGCCCTGAAAAAGGCGCAAAGCGACCCCGCCTCGGCCGGCCAATGGCTGGCCCTGAAAAAAGCCTGGTCGCTGCGCGGTTGATTCGCCGCTGACGCGGCGCCCCTTGCCCAACCGCAACTGGGCTACAGTCCGGCCATGTTTTGAATGGAGAAAAACATGGCCCGCAAACCCAGCCCCGACGCCCCTGATTCCGCCGCATTGAAGGACCACATCCGCGATTCGGCCAACCACATTTGGCTCGCCGGCCTGGGTGCCTTTGCCAAGGCCCAGCAAGAAGGCGGCAAGGTGTTTGAGTCGCTGATCAAAGACGGTTTGCACATGCAGCAGCAAACCCAGCAAGTGGCGGAAGAAAAAATCGCCCAAGCCACCCACACCATGAGCACCTTGGCCAGCCAATTCACCGAGCGCGCCGGTGGCTCTTGGGACCGCTTGGAGACCTTGTTTGAGCAACGCGTGGCCAAAGCCATGCACCGCCTGGGCTGGCCATCGGCCGACGATGTCGCAGCCTTGCATGCACGCATCGCGGCCCTGGAGCAAGCATTGGCCCACACCAAGCCCATCAAAGCGACGCCGGCCCCGGTCAAACGCCAAGCCGCCCAACCACCGGTGGCCAAGCGCCCGGCCACCCAAAGGGCCGCAACCAAAGGCCCGGCGGCCAAAACCGCCAAGCCAGTCGCCACCCCAACGCGCACGGCCAGCCGCAGCACACGCAGCCCAAAACGCTGAAGACCTGGCGAGACGGACCTGGCCATGGTCAAAAAAGCGCCCCGGCGCACCGCACAGCGCATCATCGAGACCAGCTTGTCGCTGTTCAACCGCTTTGGCGAGCCCAATGTCTCCACCAACCTGATTTCTTCTGAACTGCGCATCAGCCCCGGCAACCTGTACTACCACTTCCCGGCGAAAGACGAGTTGGTCAATGCCTTGTTTGACCAGTACCTGGCGCAACTCAACCCCTTGCTCGAAGCCGCCGGCGATGTGCGCGATGTGGAAGACGCATGGTTTTTCATCCACTCCCTGTTTGAGCGTTTGTGGGAACACCGGTTTTTGTACCGCGACCTCAACGATTTGCTCAGCCGCAACCGGCGCTTGGAAACCGAGGTCAAAGACTTGCTGGCGCGCAAACAATTGGCCTTTGTGCAATTGATTGCCGGCTTGCACCACCAAGGTGCTTTGCAACTCGAAGGCGCAGAGCGCGAAGCGGTGGCCACGCACATGGTGGTCTTACTCACGTGGTGGCTCAGCTATGAGTACGTGCGCAATCCACGCCATGCGCTGGAAGAAGACAGCGCCGACCAGGCATTGATTGGCGGCGCGCAACATGTGCTGCGTTTGTTGTCGCCACACTTGGTCTCAGGTTCTCGCGAGCACCTGCAAACCTTGCTGGCGCACTACATCCCTTCTTAACACCTCACAACTTCCCACTTTGCAGCTCCGATGGTGGATGCGTGGGTTTTGAACTCCCCCTCATCAATCACCGTCTCAGGGTGTGTGTGCCTTTGGACTCCCCCTCTTAAACCGCCATCTCGGGGTATGCAGGCCTCCTCCAGTCGCTGCGCTCCGATGTCGTCGGCCCGCACACCCACTCGTGTCGGTTTCTACGTGATGTGGGCTTGCTAGTGGTTGGCGAGCACAAGTTTCTGTGATTCACCAAAGGTGTGGAATTTTCCCTTTGCGAACGGATCTCTTGTTCGCAGCACCGATGGCGGGTGCGCCGTCCCGACAACATCGGAGCGCAGCGACTGGCGGAGGGTGGCGTGCCCGCCAGCGGGGCGGGTTCAGCCATCATGAACGCCAAATAAATTGGACTCTGAAATTGGAATCTGACCCCAATTAACTGGTTTCCGGGTTGCTTGTTTGTGCGAGTGGCTTTGGACTCCCCTTCAAAAACCGCCATCTCGGGGTATGCGCGCCTCCTCCAGTCGCTTCGCTCCGATGTCGTCGACCCGCACACCCACTCGTGTCGGTTTCCATGTGATCTAGGTTCACAACTTGTTGGTGCGCACAGGTGTTTGCTATCGCCCACTTGGGTTGGCATACCCGGGTCGAGCTCTCATTTTTGGTTCGCAGCACCGATGGTGGGTGCGCCGCCCGACAACATCGGAGCGCAGCGACTGGCGGAGGGCGGCGTGCCCGCCAGCGGGGCGGGCTCAGCAAAAGACGTACTCAACGCAGTCAGCGATGCTCGGTCATAAGGGTTGCCCCATCGCTAAAACCGCTGTACACGGCTGCATCAGATGGAAGCGATACTGCCTCAAGCCCTGGCCAAACCCTCGATGCCTTGCGCCAAGGCTTGCCGCGCTTGCGTCAATATCTGCAACTTCCAGACATCGGTCTCGGTGTAGAAAACCCGGCGCAGTTCACGGCGAATGTGCTGGGCCTGATCGGCGCTGGCCTCGGGGTGCAAAGCCAGCCAATGGTCGGCGCGCAAAGCGAACAAGGTTTCGGTCCAGGGCACCGTGCCGTATTCCAGAGCGATGCCGGTGTATTGGGCCTGCGGGCATTCGTCCTCCACGGCAGACCACATCAAGCCAGTCAAGCGCGCAGAGGTGGATGAACCGTCATAAATGGATGTGATGGGTGTTGCCTCGCTGCCCCACCAAGCGCGGGTGCGCGCCAAAGCGGCGGCATCGACTTTGCACGCAAAAATGCGCTCGCCCACGCCCGATGGTCCCAAGCCCGTGTGCAGGTCGATCCAACCCACATGGCGCGCTTGGCCCGCGTGTTCACGCAACACCTGGCGCAAGGTGGTGTGACTCCAGGTGGGTTCGCAGCCACTGAAGAACAAGCCCTGGGGGTGGCTGTGCTGCCCACCGGATACGGCTTGCTGGAAAGCCGCTTTGCCGTGCTGCGCCACCCAGTTTTGCAAAGCTGCCTCGTTCTCGGGCGTGGGCGGCCACGCTTTAGGAATCAATAAATCATGGATCTGGGCATAGCCCGGGTTGTCGGGCAGGGCTTGGTCAAAGCGATGGAAGTTGCGGTTGAGGTCGACGTTTTCTTGGGTGGTGCGCCGTCCGTGTGAAAAGCCGTAGGGGTTGAGGGCATGCACCCACAACACCGCCACATCAGCCGGCCACGGCGTGGGCCGCCAATCGGCTCGGCGCAAGGCGTCGACTTGCACGCCCGATCCGCAATGCCCCTCGACCCCGTGGCATGCGCTGCTGACGATCAGCACCCGGCTGGCGCGGGCTGGGCCGTCCAACACCACGTCCATGGCCATGGCCTCGCCATCGCGCCCGGGCAAAGGGTGGGGCCGGGTGTCCACCGCCAAGCCCCGGTCTTGGGCGGCTTGTAAAAATAACTCGCGTGCTTGTGCGTAACTGGGTGCAAACGCCTGTTCGGGAGCCGCACTCATGGCTTGGCGGCGAACCAGGCCTCAACCAATTGCACCCAGTAAGACCCGCCCAGCGGGATCAAGTCGTCATTGAAGTCGTAGCTGGGGTTGTGCAAGGTGCATGGGCCGCCGCCGTGGCCCATCTCACGGTGGGTGCCGTCGCCATTGCCAATGAAAAAATAGCAACCCGGTTTTGCCTGCAACATATAAGAGAAGTCTTCCGCGCCCATGGTGGGCTCTTGCGGCAGCACGTTTTCGGCACCCACCATGTCGGCCATGACTTGGCGCGCAAACGCCGCCTCGGCCGCATGGTTGACGGTGGGCGGATAGTTGCGGTGGAATGAAAACTCGCACACCGCGTCGTGCGCGGCGCACACATGCTCGGCGACTTGGCGCATGCGCCGCTCGATCATGTCCAGCACCTCGATGGTGAAGGTGCGCACCGTGCCTTGCAGCTCACAGGCGTCGGGCACCACGTTGGTGGCCTCTCCGGCGTGGATCATGGTGACCGAGATCACCCCCGCATCCACCGGCTTTTTGTTGCGGCTGATGATGGTTTGAAACGCCTGCACCATTTGGCACGCCACCGGCACCGGGTCAATGCCGTTGTGCGGCAAGGCCGCATGGCTGCCTTTGCCACGGACGGTGATCTTGAATTCATTGCTCGAGGCCATCACCGGCCCCGCGCTGACCGCGAACTGCCCCGCCTTCATGCCCGGCCAGTTGTGCATGCCAAACACCGCGTCCATGGGGAATTGGTCGAACAAGCCGTCCTTGATCATTTCCCGCGCGCCACCGCCGCCCTCCTCTGCCGGCTGAAAAATCAGGTACACCGTGCCATCAAAGTGGCGATGTTGCGCCAGGTGCTGGGCGGCAGCGAGCAGCATGGTGGTGTGCCCATCATGGCCGCAGGCGTGCATTTTTCCGGCGTGCTGGCTGGCATGGGCGAAGGTGTTGAACTCTTGCATGGGCAAGGCGTCCATGTCGGCGCGCAAACCGATGGCGCGCGGGCTGTCGCCGCCTTTGATGATGCCCACCACGCCGGTGGTGCCCATGCCCCGGTGGATGGGAATGCCCCAGGCCGTGAGTTGCTGGGCCACCACATCGGCGGTGCGTTGCTCTTGAAAACACAATTCGGGGTGGGCGTGGATGTCGCGGCGAACGGCGGCCAAGCTGTGGGCTTGGGCCAGGATTTCTTCAATGACTTTCATGCAGGGCTCTCATCAGCGGCTGGGGGTTGGTCAGTCTATCGAATTGGCGAGACTTTGGCAGCCCCGGGGTTATGCCCATGCCGAACCCGCCATCAATGCAGCACGGTGGCGCCGGGCTGAGGCTCGGTGGCGACCGGGTCGGCGTCGGCCACGGCACTGGCAGGCCCCAGTCCCCATTGGGCGCGGTCTTGGATGGTGGCCAACAGCATGCGGAACTTGGCAAACAAATCGTCATCCAAGGTGAGCTGCATTTGGTGCCCACCGGCCAAGGTCCAATCAATGGCATAGCCCGATTTGCCACCCTTCGTCTCCACCTTCATCTCCACCTGGAGTGCCAGCAATGGCGCTTCGCCCAAAGGGGTTTGGGCCGCCGGCTTGTACTCACTGAAGCGCGCCTGCTGCTCCACGCTTTGCTGCTTGAACTGGGCGATGGCCTGGGCCTGGGGCAAGGCATGCTGGGCGGCATGGGCCAAGACACTGGCCTGCGCGCCCACCGCCAACAACTGGCGCACTGTGGCGCGGGTCAACCACAGCCGAAATTCCTGGCCATCGTGGGTGTTGAAGCGAAACAACACCCGATCCTCTTCGGCGACGTAGGTGACGTTGAGTTGGGTGATCACGGTTCAGGGCTGGGGAAGTTCTACAAAACGGGAAAAGGCAGCATCTCGTTGCGGTGGCTTTGAAAGCTTGAACGGCGTCTCAAATCAGCCTGATGGACCAAGCATCGCATGAAATTGAAGATAATGCGCCCCCGAGGTCCCAAATTATGACTTTTTTAGCACTTGACGTGGGCAACACCCGGCTCAAATGGGCGCGCTATGACCAAGCGCGTCCGGGCGCTCAATTGCTCGGCCATGGCGCGGTGTTTTTGGAAAACATCGACCATTTGGCCGAAGGCGACTGGAAAGCCTGGCCGGCACCGCGCCACATGCTGGGCTGCATCGTTGCGGGCGAAGCCATTCGCCGCCGGGTCGAGGAACAAATGGAATGGTGGGATGTGCCCGCCCGCTGGGTCGTGCCCTCGGCCCAAGAAGCCGGCTTGACCAATGGCTACGACCACCCGACCCGCTTGGGTGCCGACCGTTGGGTGGCCATGATCGGCGCCTTGGCACGGATGAAAACCCAGGTCGGGGCTGCCCCCGCCAGGCCCATGGTGGTGGTCATGGTCGGCACCGCCGTGACCGTCGAGGCGGTGGACGCCCAGGGGCGGTTTTTGGGTGGCCTCATCCTGCCCGGGCACGGCATCATGCTGCGCGCTTTGGAGTCGGGCACCGCCGGTTTGCGCGTGCCCACCGGCGAGGTGCAAGCTTTTCCAACCAACACCAGCGACGCCTTGACCAGTGGCGGCACCTTTGCCATTGCCGGCGCGATCGAGCGCATGGTGCAACATGTGCGCGCGCACTGCCAAGCCGACCCAGTGTGCTACATGACGGGCGGCGCCGGCTGGAAGATGGCGCCCAGCATGTCGGTGCCCTTTGAATTGGTCGACAGCTTGCTGTTTGACGGCTTGCTCGAAATTGCTTTGCAGCGCGGCTTGAACCTGCTCGACCCCGCTCAGCCGCTGACTTGATCCGCCGCGCGCAGCGTCCATGGGTACAAACCCTCTAGCCTTGGCGCACAAAACGACAAAAATACGCTGTTGTTTTCTTTGATACCGACCCAACAGGAGAATTTGATGACCGAACGCAAAAACACCCGCCGCCGCAACCTGCTCAAAGGCGCCGCCGTTGCTGCTGGCGCCATGTCGGCCCCCATGGTGTCCATGGCCCAAACCACATCCCTGCGCTTTCAAAGCACTTGGCCCGCCAAAGACATCTTCCACGAATACGCCAACGACTTTGCCAAAAAAGTCAACGACATGGCCGGTGGCCGCTTGAAAATTGAAGTGCTGCCTTCCGGCGCAGTGGTCCCTGCTTTCCAACTGCTCGACGCCGTGAACAAAGGCACCTTGGACGGCGGCCACGGCGTGCTGGCCTACCACTACGGCAAAAGCTCGGCGCTGGCCTTGTGGGGATCAGGCCCCGCCTTTGGCATGGACCCCAACATGGTCCTGTCCTGGCACAACTACGGCGGCGGCAAACAGCTGTTGGAAGAAATTTACAAATCCCTCAATATTGACGTGGTGTCGTATGTTTACGGCCCCATGCCCACCCAGCCCCTGGGTTGGTTCAAAAAGCCCATCGCCAAAGTCAGCGACCTCAAAGGCCTGAAATACCGCACCGTGGGTTTGGCCGTGGACATCTTCACCGACTTGGGCGTTGCCGTGAACCCCTTGCCCGGTGGCGAAATCGTCCCCGCATTGGACCGCGGCCTGATCGACGCAGCCGAATTCAACAACGCCTCGTCTGACCGCGTGCTGGGCTTCCCCGACGTGGTGAAAAACTGCATGCTGCAAAGCTTCCACCAAAGCGGCGAACAGTTTGAAATTCTGTTCAACAAAGGCAAGCTCGACGCCCTGCCGACTGAACTCAAATCGGTCATCGAGTACGCGGTGCAAGCCTCCTCGGCGGAAATGAGCTGGAAAGCCATCGACCGCAACTCCAAAGACTATGCCGAGATGAAAAAGCAAGGCATCAAGTTCTACAAAACCCCTGACGCGATTTTGAAAGCCCAGCTCGACTCGTGGGACAAAGTGGTGGCCAAGAAATCGGCCGAGAACCCCTACTTCAAACGCGTCATGGACTCGCAGCAGGCTTTTGCCGCCCGCGCAGGCCAATGGCAAAACGACTACATGGTTGACTTCAAAATGGCTTACAACCGCTATTTCAACAAGAAAGCTTAAACTCTCGGTCTCTCGCGTCCAACCCATCCGGGTTCGCCTGGATGGGTTTTTTATTTTCTGAATGTCACCCATGAACATGCAACAACTGCTGCACACGGCCGACAGCATCAGCACCTGGGTGGGCAAGGCGTTTGCCTGGCTCATCGTGGCACTGATGCTCATGGTGGTCGTCGAAGTTTTCAAACGCTACGCTCTGAATGCCCCCACCGCCTGGATCTTCGACGCCAGCAACATGATGTACGGCACCTTGTTCATGATGGGCGGCGCCTACACCCTGAGCCAAGACGGCCACGTGCGCGGCGACTTTTTCTACGGCAGCGCCCAACCGCGCACCCAGGCCTGGCTGGACCTGGTGCTGTATGTGCTGTTTTTCATCCCCGGTGTGATCGCCCTGACCTGGGCCGGTTGGACCTACGCCGCCGACTCTTGGGCCATTCATGAGCACACCTTCAATGCCGACCCGCTGCCCCTGTACCCCTTCAAGTCGGTCATTCCGCTGGCCGGTTTTGTGGTGCTGATGCAAGGCCTGTCCGAAATCTTGCGCTGCGTGGTGTGCATCCGCACCGGTGAGTGGACGCCGCGCCTGAAAGACGCCGACGAAATTGATGTGGTTGAGCAACAACTCGCCGGCAGCGAATTGGTCGACCACGATGCAGCTTTGCAAGCGATTGCGAATGCCAAGAACATTGAAGAGTCCGCCCACCAGCGCGCGAAAGGAGGCCAAGCATGAGCGATCCCGCACTCGGCCTGTTGATGCTCTCACTCATCGTGGTGGTGATCATGTTGGGCTTTCCCACCGCCTTCACCTTGATGGGTTTGGGCATGGTGTTTGGCTTTGGTGCCTTTTACGAGCCTGGCGCCCCTTGGTTGGACAACAAAGTTTTTAACCTGATGGTTCAGCGCGCGTTTGGCGCCAT
>CANFPJ010000077.1 GCA_947448885.1 Comamonadaceae bacterium | reverse complement strand
TAAGCGACGTAGCTGAGTCCTGGGCCGCCGTATTCAGCGGGGATGGTGGGGCCGAGCAAACCCAGTTCGCCCATTTCACGAAAGATGGCGGGGTCGGTTTTCTCGTGGCGAAAGGCTTCGGTGACGCGGGTCAGCAATTTGTCTTGGCAGTAGGCGCGGGCGGCCTCTTCGATCATGCGCTCGTCTTCAGAGAGCTGCTGCTGCAATAAAAAGGGGTCGTCCCAGTGAAAGGAGGCCTTGGCCATGAAAACTCCTGGTGAATGTGTGGCTGAGAAAAGAGGGTGGATGATAAGCCCTGGCCTGCCCGACGTGAATAAACCCGGGGGCTCAGGTGGCATCTTCTGGAGGGGTGTCAGGCGTCTCCCCAAAGGCAGGGGCTCTTCAGAAATTCTGTTGGCGAGACGGCTCTCACCCATCAGCTCTCAAAAAGGGCGGCCTGCCTTCCCGCCAACATGCCACTGGCGAACGCCCAGCCCAGGCCATGCCCATGACCGGTGATCGCGAAGCCGCCTTGGCCCACGCCACCCGCCGCAAAGAGCCCTGCGATGGGTTGCGACGAGGCATTCAGCACCCGAAGTTGGTTGTCAACGGCCAATCCCACCGGCGTGACCAGCAGCCATGATTTGACCGGCCCGAGGGCATAGAACGGCCCTTGCTTGAGTTGTGTCGATTCATCTGCATGGTGGGCATTGGCTTGCGCGATGGACGTCTCTAGCTTGTCTGCATCCATCCCAAGTTCTGCAGCCAGCGCCTTCCAGGTCGGCGCGCGATGAAACAAGTCGGGTCTGGCGCGACGATAGTCGTCGATATAAGCGTACGAAACACCAGGTGCAGTCGACACGAAGTGGGGCCACGACGAAAACTTCTGGGCAAACCGCTCATCGAAGACGATGTATGCCATTCGATCGGGTTGTTGTGCAAGCAGCAGGTTCGGGGCGCGAGTTTCACCACCGACGGCGACGGCGCGTTCATGGTCTCCAACATCGTGAAAGCTGGTGCCGCTGAGTTCATCACAAAAACGTTCGCCATGTTTGTTGATGAGAAGCGCGCCGGCTTTGTAAAGGCCTCGGTCGGGCCCTAACACCGTGGTCAAAAATTTGAGCACGACAGGGCGCAACCACGCATCCGGAAGCGTTTTCAGCGCCAGCTTGATGGCCTGTCCGACAAAGGCATACGGCGGGATGCGTTGTATCCAGTGAGATTCGGTGGGTGGCACAAAGCGCATCTGAGCGACTTCGCTCGCATTGAAATCCGGGCGCGAAACGATGTGCCCGCCCACCGCCTGCGCCATTGAATGTCCATCACCCGTGCAATGGGGGTTCAACACATCAAGGCCATCGAAGTTGCCCTCGCAATGCGCCGCCAGCAAGGCCACATTTCCTGCGACATCGCCGGATGCGAGGACCACGCCGCGCCGTGCATGGACTTGGTGGCTTTCTCCGTCGCGGTCGTATTCAACGCCGACAACCCGACCAGCATTCATCACAAGTCGCGTCACCTTTGCATTCGTTTTGATCACCACGCCTGCCGCTGTGCAAGCCGCCAACAGGTGATGTACATACGATCTGGCGCCAGGTATGGCTTGATGAAGTCGCGGCTTTCGATGGGGCGGCTGTGGCAACGGATCTGCAAACACCACACCGATGGACTCGAGAAATGCCACGGCCTCAGCCACCTGCTCGGTCATCATGGTCCGAAGACCCGCGTTGTCAAGTATCTTGAAGCGTTCGGAAACACCCGCCAGGTCTTGCGCATGGTCCGCCGGGGAGTCCTCGATGCGCAGCTTCTTTTGAAGCGACGTGCCGGATGCCATGATGGAACCCACGGCCATGGCCGTCGTTCCACCGACATCAGGGGCTTTTTCGAGAAGGACGACACGGCACCCCAGCCCGGCAGCCTGGCAGGCGGCCATCAAGCCGGCACCACCCGCACCGACAACAATCACGTCAGTTTGCATGGGCTTGATGCCTTGATGATTTGGTGCGTATTGATCGACGGCCCGACCCGGAAACCGTCAACGGCCGAGCCACGCAATGCGGCGACAGATTCAACACCCGAATCACGCATCAGTTCCATGAGCCCTCGATGCATGCGGCGTGCGATGAAAGGGCCTTCGTAAATCATGCTGGTGAAGATCTGCACGAAGCTGGCGCCTGCGGCAATTGCGTTGTAAACATCCTGTGCGCTCGACAGCCCACCTGTCGCCACCAGCGCGTGTCGATCTCGATCCATTTTTCGGTACCAGGTGCGGACCATGTCCAGACTCGCGTCTTTGATGAGTGCGCCCGACACACTCCCGCGAAGTTGTTTTCCCCCATGCGCCGAAGCATCTCCCATGTCCAGCATCATGTGAATGATCGGAATGAAGCCGCTGATCCAGGGGTACTGGCGGGTCAAGCCAAGGAATTCATCCAGCCATGCTTCGTCGCCTTCATGGTGTTTCAGTTTGAGAAAAATCGGGATCTTTGGTTGAAGTTCGTCGAGCTTGTTCAACAAGATGCGGATGTTGTCGATCTCATCGAAATGGCTGCCACCTTTCATGTTGGGGCAGGCAAAGTTAACGGTCACGTAGTCCACGTCATCCAGCAACTGGCCCGTTGCCAACGCAATGTCCTCAACGATCTCGTGAATGGACGCCCCAGGGTTGCCGGAGTTGTTCCAGATCACGTTGACCCCGACTGGAATGAGCCGTTCGCGACGCTTGAAACGAGGGGCGATCGCGGTCGCACCTTCATTGGGCACACCATAACGGGTCACCACGGAGCGGTCATCGACCAGACGAATGGCGCGGCATCCCGCGTTCCCTGCACAAGGCTGTGCTGACACAGCGCCCATTTCAATGGCACCAAAGCCCAGGCGAGAAAGCACATTCATGGCCCTCGCGTTTTTGTCAAAGCCAGCGCCAAGTGCAACAGGTGAGCTCAGGTGAAGTCCGGCCACTTGCAGCGATGGTTTTTGATCCAAGCCACCTGGGCGGCCCATCAGTGACATGAGCGTCCGGTGCCTGCCCGCCCATTCACACAAAGAGATGGTCCAGTGATGGGCTCGTTCTCCATCCATCTGAAAAAGAAACGGGCGGAAAAGCGCTTTGTATAAGTTCATTCCTGTCTCCATGCACTTATTGAGCGCCCAATTTGGCATCCATCAGGTCAGCTCCAGCGCCAATAAATCGAGTTTGGATTCGATTAATTTTTGAAGCCGTTGAAGTTCGGGCTTTTTGTTCTGACCTCTTTTGCGAATCACCACAAAAACGGAGTGAAGTTTGCCAGAGGCTTCAAAGACGGGGGCCACCGCGAGAGATGCCGGAAGAATCGGTTCGGAGGTCCAGTAAATACGATGGGCGCGTATTTTTTCTAGCTCGCTTGACAGCTTTTGCTCCGGCCAAACAGCCAATCCCTCTTCCAAGTTAGAGGCCATTTCTGCCTTGACGAGTTGGCGCGTCAAGGAACTTGGAAGGTACGCCAGAAATACCCGTCCGGCTGCTGATCCGCACAACGGCAATGCGGCACCCTCGCGCAAGGAAACGGGCTGCACTTCAGCGCCCATTTCCATGCGTGTCAACGTTGGCCCCAGGTCGGTCCAGATATAAATACCGACCGAACATCCGCTTTCGGCACAAAGACTGGAAAGCACCTCGTGGACCACGCTCAAGCCGTTGTGCCGTCCGAAGGCGGCAGCGCCGATGGTTCGAGCCAGCGGGCCCAGATCGTATTCCCCTGTGACAGGCGACTGCCTGACAAGTCCCTGCCGAGCAAAACTCACCATGTAACGGTGGAGCCTGCTCGGCTGCAGTCTGCTGGCGCGGGCGAGCTCACTCAGACTCATGCTCGAGGCCCGGGCGATGAGAACCTTGAGCACGTCAATCGCGATGTCGACCGCTTGTATCCCGACAGGGGCGGTGTCTGATTTTGGCGGGCGACCACGCCCCACCTTTTTTTTGATCGAGACCGCCGCTTTGTTTAGAGTGGATTTCATCTCGAACGTGAAAGGGGTTGGCAATTCCACATGACGAATCCGTTCTCGATGACGCCATGGCCCGGCATATCCGACAAACGCTTGAAAACAACTATTCTTCTGCCGTGAACCCCGAGGCCTTCACGATGGCACCCCAGCGGGCGTAGTCGGCGGCGAACAATGCGGCCGCGGCTTCCGGCGTGCTCAGCAGCGGCTCTGCGCCCTGTTTGGCGTAAGTCTCTATCACCACCGGCGAGCGCAGTGCTTCGTTCACCTGCGAATTGATGCGGTTGACCACCGCCTTGGGCGTGTTCGCTGGGACGAAAAATCCAATCCACGGCTCGGAAACCACGTCCGGATAACCAAGCTCGATCATGGTCGGAACCTGTGGGAGAAATTTGTTGCGTTTTGTCCCCGTGGTGGCCAGGGCTCGGAGTCGATTGGTTCCGATGCGTGGCAAACATTCGCCAATGGTGCTGAAAACGCAGGCGATCTGTCCGCCCATCACATCGTTTAAGGCCGCCAGCCCGCCTTTGTAGGGGACATGCAGAAGCGGAACGCCGCTCGCATTGGACATCATGACGCCAGTGAAGTGGGGGCCAGCCCCGGAACCGCTGGAGGCATAAGCCGCCTGTTTCGGGTTCGCTTTGCACCACGCCAAAAAATCTGCGACCGTTTTCACCGAATCTGGGACGCTGGGCCCGACGCACAAGACCAAAGGGCTCTTGACCATGGTCGCGACTGCCATGAAATCCTTCAGAGGATCGAAGTTCACCGCCTTGAACGTGAACGGCACCAATGTGAAGGAAAAATCAGGCGTGACCAACATGGTGGTGCCGTCAGGTGCGCTGGCCTTGACGTAGTCAACGGCCACACGGGTCGATGCACCGGGTTTGGCTTCAATGATGAGGCCGCCAGGGTAAGCGTCGGTCATGATTTGCACCAACGGTCTTAAGGCGACGTCCACGCCCCCGCCCGGGGGGAAGCCGATGATGACCCGCGTCACCTTGTTCGCTTGTGCAAACGCCGAATTGGCGACCCATGGACTGGCACCGATGGCCGTGAGGGTGGTGGCGATGGCCTGGCGCCGATTGACACGATTCATTTTGTCTCCTGATTTCACGCATCATGAATATTTTCACAAGTGTGATTTGCGGGTGTCGGGCTGTCAAGAGGGAAAAGCCAGGGGGATTTCATGTCCCCCCGTGTTGGTTTCAAACCTCTCGGGTGCGGTGGTTTTCCCTGATGGCACGCCCATTCATCGATGACAAAATTTTTAGCCACAATCAGTGAAAACTTTCACCATTGGTGAAAGCGTTTATTCCAACCAGGTACATGAGTTCACCCATGACTTCTCCACACAGAACCGCAGCCAATGCATCCCTCCGAATCGCGGTCGATATTGGTGGAACGTTCACCGATCTGGCCGCGTTCAATGAAAATGGCGACCTGCTTTCGTTTGGCAAGGCTTTGTCCACGCACGACGATCTGGTGCGCGGCATCCAAGACACGGTCGATGATGCCAAGGTGGCTTTCAAGGATGCTTTTCTGTTTCTTCATGGCTCGACCATCGTCATCAACACGTTGCTGGAGCGCACTGGCGCTGAAACCGCGCTATTGATCACCCAGGGTTTCAAAGACATTTACGAAATTGGGCGGATCAATCGCCCCGATGCATACAACCTGTTTTTCAACAAGCACAAGCCCCTGGTTCCACGGTCCCTTCGTTTCGAAGTGCCTGAACGGTTGTTGGTGAGCGGTGAGACGCACCGGCCATTGGATGAAGATGCCGTTCGCGCCTTGGGGGCGCAACTGCGTGAGCGTGGCATCGCGTCAGTTGCCATCCTGCTGTTGCATTCCTATAGAAATCCGGCCCACGAAAAGCGTGTCAAAGAAATCATTCAGGCGTACTTGCCCAACGCATTCGTCAGCGCGTCGCATGAACTGACTCAGGAATACCGTGAGTTCGAACGCGCCTCGACCGTTGCGGCCAACGCCTATGTGGGGCCCCGTGTTCAGTCATACCTTGGAAACCTCGAAAAGCACATCCTGAACAAAGATTTCCCGGGTGACTTCTATGCGGTTCAGTCAACCGGCGGCTTGTTCCCGCTGGCCGATGCCAGGCGGGATTGCATTCGCATGCTCGAGTCCGGGCCTGCAGCCGGCGTGATCGGTACTCAGGCCATCTGTGCGCAAATCGGTTTGTCAAACGCCATTGCTTTTGACATGGGCGGCACCACCGCCAAGGCGGGCGTGATCCTCAACGGACAACCACTCACCACCGGCAGTGCGTTGATTGGTAGCTACGAGCGTGCTTTGCCCATTCAAATTCCAATGATTGATATTTTTGAGGTCGGAACCGGCGGCGGCAGCATCGCGCAAGTCGCCGAAGGGTCGGGATTGCGGGTTGGGCCGAGAAGTGCGGGATCTTTCCCTGGTCCCGTGGCTTACGGGCGCGGCGGCGCAGATCCGACCGTGACCGATGCCAACTTGCTGCTCGGCAGACTGGACCCGGACAACTTCCTCGGTGGAGAGATGAAGCTCGACCTCGAGGCGGTCAAACACGCCATCACCACCAAGCTCGCCACGCCCTTGGGTCTGGGTGCGGTGGAGGCGGCCGATGGGGTCTTGCGAATTGCGGCGACGGCGATGTCTTACGCGGTCAAGGGTGTGACCACCGAGCGTGGGCTTGATGCTGGCGCCTTCACCATGGTTGTTTACGGCGGTGCAGGCCCGCTTCATGCTTCTGCAATCGCCAGGGAAATTGGCATTCGACGGGTTCTGATTCCGTTTTCACCGGGGCACTTTTCGGCCTACGGCATGCTTTTCGGCGATTTGCGCTACGACTATGTGCGTTCATGTTTCAGCGCGCTGGAAAAAATGCCCTTTGAAACGCTCGAAGGTTTGTATGCTGAACTTGAGGCGACCGGCCGGGGGGCCATCGACGCGTCTGCCGTGAGACCGGACACGGTCAAAATGTCCCGGTTTGCAGACATGCGTTACGTGGGGCAGGAACACGCTGTCACGGTGGAGTTGCCCGAAGCCATCTTTGTGCATCGCGATCGCGCGGCCATCAAACATCAATTCGACGAGGTTCACCTGCAGCGTTACGGCACCCATGCACCCGCGGAGCCCGCCGAGATTGTCAGTGTGCGTCTTTCTGCTGTCGGCCTGATGCGCAAGCCTCCGCGGCAAGCGCTGCCAGTCGGCGGGGAAACGCCGTCCCCCAGCTCGCTCAAGCGCACGAAAGACGTCTACTTTCGAGGTTCTGGCTTTGTTGCTACGCCTGTTTTCAACCGGGAAAAGCTGCTTGCTGGCAACCGCATATCTGGCCCCGCTTTGATTGAAGAGCACGCATCCACGACGGTGCTTTGGCCAGCGGATGCTTTGCGGGTGGATCAGTTCGGAAACCTCGACATCACGATTGGAGAACCAGCATGACAGGGGCACCAGAATTTGCAGCGCAGAAGCCCTCCTCGGTCGATGGGGTGACGGTCGAGATCATTCGCAACGGCTTGCTCGCGGTGACGGAGGAGATGAAGACCAACCTCATGCGCACGGCCTACAACATGATCATCTATGAAGCGCTCGACTTCACGGTGGGCTTGTTCACCACCCATGGTGAAACCGTGTCCATTGGTTTGGGTCTGCCCATGTTCATTCGCGGCATGTCGGAAACCGTCAAGGCGAAGATCAAGCGCTTTGGCCATGCGGGCATGAAAGAGGGCGACATCTATATCACCAACGACGCCTACCTCACCGGCAGCCATCTGAATCACATCACCCTGACGCAGCCGATCTTTCACGAAGGTGAAGTGATTGCATTCGCCTGTTGCATGGCGCATTGGATCGATATTGGTGGTTCGATGGGACATGTGACCACAGACATCTACTCAGAGGGCCTGCAAATCCCCATCCTTCATTACAAAACGGCAGGCGTGGTCAACCAGGGGCTGGTTGAGTTGATTGCGATGAATGTCCGTTTGCCCAAGCTCGCCATGGGCGACTTGCGCGCACAAGACACCGCGGTCACCACGGGCGAGCGCCGATTCCTGGAGCTGGTGAAGCGCTACGGAAAGGATCCCGTGTTGGCGTCGATCGCGGTCATCATGGACCAAACCGATGTCACCGCGCGCCAGGCGGTTGCGAAGATGCCTGATGGCACTTATGAAGCGGAGTCGTTCATGGACGATGACGGCTTGAACATCGGAACACCCGTGCCCATCAAGGTTCGGGTGATCGTGGCCAATGGGCGCATGACGATCGACTTGTCCGATGTCAGCGATCAGGTGACCGGCTTTTACAACTCGGGCATCACCACGGGGATTGCTTGTGCACAGGTCGCGTATAAATGCCTGACCAGCCCAACCGAATACCCGGTCAATGACGGCAGCTTTCGTTCGCTCGATGTGATCATGCCGGCAGGCAAGGTGATCAGCGCGACGCGCCCTGCCCCGATGCGCTGGTGGATGACTTTTCCGATGACTGTGATCGATACGATTTTCAAAGCACTCAGTCCGGCCATTCCGGACCAAGTCATCGCCGGGCATCATGCCGATCTGGTGACCGCCATCATTCATGGCATCGACCCGAAAGAGGGGCGCTTCTACATTGGCGGTATTGGGCCGCTCGGCGGTGGCTGGGGCGCCAAATCGAGTGAGGACGGTGTCTCGGTCACGGTTTGCATCAATGACGGTGACACGCACAACAGCCCCACTGAGCAGATCGAGAGCAAGTACCCGATATTGGTCGAGCAGTACGTGATGCGACAAGATAGCGGTGGCGCAGGGAAATTTCGCGGCGGTCTCGGTGCAGACATCGTGGTGACAGCACTGGCACCCATGAGCGTGAGCATGACGACTGAACGATCCATTTGCAAGCCCTGGGGTCTTGCCGGAGGCCTGGATGCCGACGGCAATTCAGTGGCCACCCGTTCGCAACAAGCCTGGAAAGAGGACTACCCCAATGCCAAGCTGCAAGGGCATCGACTTCGAAAGGGAGATGCGTTCCGCATGCGTTCGGGTGGTGGCGGCGGGTTCGGCAATCCGCATGAGCGCAAGGCCGAGGATGTGGCCCTCGATGTGGCGGAAGGTTATGTGAGTGCAGCGGCCGCACTGCGCGACTATGCCGTGGTGACCGATGCTGACGGCAAGCTCAACGCGCCAGAGACCCAAAAGCTCAGGGCGAAATAGCCGTGCAAAGGCAAAGCAACCCTTCGCTCAAGTCGCTTTGGCACAGCGCGCTGTCGCGCCCATTGCACAACACGGCTTGTGGCTGCTCGGTTCCATCGGCCGGATTCTTGAAGGCCGGCGATTTGGAATTGGATTTGTTGGACTACGTGGAAGAGAAGCATCAGCTCCACAACATCGTGGCCTGGTGTGAAGCGCGCATCGCTCGCGAGCAACTCAAAACGTGCGCCTATCCCGAATGGATAGATACCTTGCGGAACAACATCTTGCCCGAAGGCCTTTACGACCAGGTGCTCATGGACATGCGGGCAACGCTGGAAAGCATTGCAGCCCACGCCAGCGGTCGGCTGGCGCCGGCATCCAGTTTGCAAAGCGGGTGGTTGGGCGATGGGCTCCGGTCAAACCATTCACCCTAAGATGCCAAGACCCCGTTCAATGGGTCTCTGGGCGCAGCATGCCACGGGATGCCCCGCATTGGGTAACCTGACGGTCTTGACAGCGGAATGGCTGAATCACCGAAATGGCCATGGGCCATCCACCTGCGCCGCCTGCAAAACCCGCACCCGCGCCACCGCCGCCTCCAAGTTTTCCCAAGGCGCTTGGCTGGGGGCGTAACGCTGTCGCATGTGGCGCGCCAGTTCAGCGATTTGTGTGTCGGTGAGGGCATGGCGAAAGCCGGGCATGAAGCCCACTTGCGGGCCGGGCACGTCTTGCACGCCGTCCAAAATCACCCGAATCAGGTTGTCGGGCTGCTGGCTGTGCAAGTTGGTGTTGAGCGCCAAGGGCTGGTTCACGCCCAGCAGCTTGGGGCCGTCGCCTTCGTGGTGGCAAGCGCTGCAAGCGCCATCAAACATGCGCTGACCCGAGCTGCCCACCAGCGCGCTGCGCTGATCGGCGGCTTGCTGCACGAGCTGTTGGGCCAAGGCCGCGCTGTCGGTGGCGGGCGGGTTGAAGCTGGCCAAATAAGTGGCCATGGCACGCACATCGGCATCGGGCACCTGGGCCAATTGCTGCACCACGGCGGTCATGGGGCCGGCCGCCATGCCGTGGTGGGGCGCGTGGCCGTGGCGCAAGTAGCTGTAAAGCGCGTCAGCGCTCCACGGCACGGGCGACTTGGACAGCGCGGTGAGCGCCGGTGCCTCCCAGCCGTCGACCACCGCACCACTCAAATAGGCCGCGCCGCCGCGCTCTGCGCCCACGACATTGCGCGGCGTGTGGCAGGCACCGCAGTGGCCCACGCCTTGCACCAAGTAAGCGCCCCGGTTCCATTCGGCGGATTGACCAGGCGTGGGCACAAAGGGCTGGGTGTCGTGGAACAAGCCCTTCCAGCTGGCCATGAAAGCGCGCTGGCCAAACGGGAACGCCAGGCCGGTGCGGGGTGGCGACGAGGCCACGGGGGTTTGCGCCATGAGGTGGGCATACAGGGCCACCAGGTCGTCGTCGTTCATCTTGGCAAACGATGTGAACGGAAACGCCGGGTACAGGTGGCGCCCATCGCGCGAGACGCCTTCGCGCATGGCGCGTTGAAACGCGCTGAACGACCACTGCCCCATGCCGTGCACCGGGTCGGGTGTGAGGTTGGTGGTGTAGATGGTGCCAAACGGCGTGTCGATGGCGCGGCCTCCCGCGTTGGGCACGCCGCCGGGCGCGGTGTGGCACACCACGCAATTGCCTGCGGCGGCCAACAGGCGACCGCGCTCCAGCGTTTCGGCGCTGTACAAGCTGCTGGGACTGTATTGAACGGGTGCGATGCTGGCACGCCAACCCAGCAAGGCCAGGGTGGTGCCCACCACGCCGGCCAACACCACGCCCACGCGCGACCAGGTGGGCAATGCCTGCGGCCAGCGCACGCCTTTGGGTATGGGCTGGGGCTCGGCCGGCGGGGCTGGATGAGGCGCGGGGTCATCGGTGGCGCCGGCTTGGCTTTGCAAAGCGGCGCGCACCCGCTCGGGGGTGAAGGGTGGCTCGCGAAAGCGCACGCCGGTGGCGTCAAAAATGGCATTGGCAATGGCCGCCGTGCCCGGCACCGAAGACGACTCGCCCGCGCCCAGAGGCGGCTCGTGTTGGCGCGGCAGGGTGACCACCTCGATCACCGGCACATCGCGGAAATTCAATATCGGGTAAGCGCCCCACTCTTGCGCGACCACGGTGTTTTTGTGCGGCTCGGTTTGCACCTCTTCTTTCAAGGCGCGGCTGGTGGTTTGCAACACATTGCCGTGGATTTGGTGCTGCACGCCAGCGGGGTTGATCATCATGCCCGCGTCGTGACCCACCACCACGCGGCTGACGTGCACTTCACCGGTGCGCCGGTTCACCTCGACATCGGCCACCCAGGCCGACCAAGCCGCGCCAAAGCCCGGCCACTTGCTGTGCACATAGCGCGCATAGGCCACGCCCTGGCCGCGCAACACCTCACCGCCCGTGCCCGGCACCGCTTGCTGGTGGGGCCCGGTGCGCGCCACCCAACCGGCACGCTGGGCGGTGGCAGCCAGCAGCTCGTTGGCGCGCGGGTCTTGCAGGTACTGCAAACGAAATTCAACCGGGTCCACCCCCGCCGCCGTGGCCAGCTCGTCGATGTAGCTTTCATGGGCGAACGAGCTGGGCAAGGCCGAGACCCCACGCAGCCAAGAGGCGCGCAAGATGGGTGCCATGTCGTTCACGCTCACCCGCAGGTTGGTGTAGGCATACGGCGGGCGGGCGGTGCGGTCGCCCATTTCATAGGCCTGGGCCAAGGGCTCGATGGTGCGGGTCAACAGCAGGGCCAAGGTGGGCGCACCGTTGGAGGGGTAGCTGGTTTCAAAGTCGTAAGCGGCGACGCTGCCATCGGCATTCAATCCGCCGCGCACATCCATGAGTTGGGCCGCGCCTTTGGGCTCCCAGGCGTGCTCTTGCTCGCGGGTGAGTTGCACCCGCACCGGCGCACCCACCGCGCGGGCCAGCAAGGCGGCATCGGCGGCGACATCGTCAGCGCCATTGCGGCCATAGCAACCGGCGGCCTCCATGCGCACGACGGCAATGTCGATCTCATTCAAGCCCATCAGCTTGGCCAGGTCGGCGCGCAACACATGCGGGCTTTGGGTGCCGGCCCAAACGGTGAGCCGCGCTTCGCCCGCCACCGCCTGCGGCGGCCACAGGGCCAAAGCACAAGATGGCCCCATCGACGCGTGCATTTGATACGGCCACACATAGGTGCGCGACAAGCGTTGATCGGCTTGGGCCAAGGCGGCGTCCACGTCGCCGTCATCGACCAAGCGGCGTTGGGTGGACGGGTTGGTGCGCAAAGCTTGTTGCAAGTCGCCCAAGGGGGGCAGGCCAGGCCAGTCTTTCCACTGCACGCGCAATTCGCGCATGGCTTGTTCGGCGTGTTCTTCGCGCTCGGCCACCACACCAACAAAGTCGCGAATCACCACCACCGCGCGCACGCCGGGGATGTGGGCGATCGACGACTCGTCCACCGACAACAAGGTGTTGCCAATGAAGTCGCCATGGTCGGCACCCACATAAGGCGGACGCACCACGCGACCATGCAGCATGCCCGGCACGCGCATGTCGTGCACAAACAAGGCCTCGCCGGTGACCTTGGCCGGTATGTCCAAGCGCTGCATCGGTTGGCCAATGAGCCGGTGTTCGGCAGCGGGTTTGAGCGGTGTGTCCAGCGCCAAGCTGAGGGCCACATGTTCGCCTGACAACACATCGGCATAGCGGCACTGGCGGGTGGGATCGGCGCGCAGCATGACCACACCGGCTTGCACGTGCAAGTCGGCCGGCGCAGCACCCAAACGCTGGGCCGCACGCTCGAGCAGCCACGCGCGGGCCTGTGCGGCGCCTGCGCGCAAAGGGGCGGCGTGCATTTGCAGCGATGTGCTGGCGATGGTCGGCCCTTGGTTCGGCGCCAAGGTGGTGCTGCCCAACACCACATGCACATCGGACAGGGCCACATCCAATTCTTCGGCCACCACTTGCGCCAACGCGGTGCCGATGCCAGTGCCCAAATCCACATGGCCGTGCAAGGCGGTGACGCTGCCGTCGTCCCACACGGCGAGCAAAACTTCCACGCCTTCGGCCGGGTTGCTGGGCACCGCAGAGGGCTGGCCTTTGACCGCAGGGGGCGGCGGGGGCGGCTCGCGGGTGACCAGCAGCACACCGGTGGCCGCATGAAAGTCGGCGCGGCGCTGGGGTTGGGCGGCGCGGCGCGTCATAGGGGCACGCCTTGCATGCGCTGCGCGGCCAACATCACCGCTTGAATGATTTCGATGTGGGTGCCGCAGCGGCACAAATTGCCCGACAGTTCGCGGCGCACATCGGCCTCGCTGGGGTTGGGCTCGCGGGCCAACAAGGCGGCGGCCATCATCACCATGCCATTGAGGCAATAGCCGCACTGCGCGGCTTGGGCATCGATGAAGGCTTGTTGCACCGGATGCAACTCACCCGGCACGCCGTGCAGCGGAGCCAAGCCTTCCAAGGTGGTGATCTCGCGCCCAGCCACACCACGGGCCGGGATGGCACAGGCGCGTGCCGCCACGCCATCGACCCACACCGTGCACGACCCGCACTCGCCCAGGCCGCAGCCGTATTTGGGCCCATTGAGTTGCAAGTCGTTGCGCAACACGTTGAGCAAGCTGGCTTGGCCTGCGGCGGGGGGCAGCTCACAGCGCACCTGATTGACGTGTAAAACCATGGGGGGGCGCATGCGGTGGGTGGCTTTCAAACGCTCAAGTAGTTGCGTCGCACTTCTTCGTTGGCGGCCAAGTCCTGCATGCTGGCTTGGTAGCGGATTTGCCCTTTCTCCAGCACATAGGCGCGGTCAGAGACCAGCTCGGCAAAGTGCATGTTTTGCTCCGACAACAAAATGCTCACGCCCTGCGCTTTGAGGGCCAAAATCATCTGCACCATTTGCTCGACGATGAGCGGGGCCACGCCCTCGGAGGGCTCGTCGAGCAAGACCAAAAACGGGTTGCCCATCAGGGTGCGGGCCACGGTGAGCATTTGCTGCTCGCCGCCACTCATGCGGCCGCCAGGGCGATGCGGCATTTCGCCCAGGTTGGGGAACAGCTCGAACAGCCTCTGCGGCGTCCAATGTGGCGCCGGTGTGCCATCGGGCCAATGGCGGGGGTCTTGTTTGCCGACCTCGAGGTTTTCAGTGACGGTGAGGTCGGTGAAGATGCGCCGGTCTTCGGGCACAAAACCCAGGCCCAGCCGGGCCGCGTGGTGCGGCTCGCTGCGCGAGAGGTCGTGGCCCATGAAGCGGATGTCACCGCGTCGGCGCGCCAGCATGCCGATCAAGGCCTTGAGGGTGGTGGACTTGCCCGCGCCATTGCGCCCCATCAAGGCCACCACCTCGCCACGCCGAACTTGCAAGTCCACGTCAAACAAAATTTGGGCGGCGCCATACCAAGCGGCCAAGCCTTTGGCTTCCAGCAAGGTGTCGGTGTTCAGGGTGTGGGCGGTCATGGGGGTGAAATCAGGCGGCGGGCTTTTCAAAGGTTTTACCGGTGCCGAAGTAAACGGCTTGCACCTGGGGGTGGTCGCGGATGTCCTGGGGCTTGCCCTCGGCGATCAAGCGGCCACGGGCCAGCACGATGATGCGGTCGGCATAGGCAAACACCACGTCCATGCTGTGCTCGGTGAAGAGCACCGCCAGGCCGCGTTGCAACACCAGGTCTTTGGTCAAGGCCATCAACTCGTTGCGCTCTTTGGGGGCCATGCCGGCGGTGGGCTCGTCCATCAGCAGCAGCTTGGGGTTGTTGGCCATGGCAATGGCCAAC
>CANFPJ010000076.1 GCA_947448885.1 Comamonadaceae bacterium | reverse complement strand
TGCAAACCATTGGCGCCCAAGCCTTCGATGGTGGTGACGGTGCAGCCATCGGCTTGCATCGCCAGCATGGTGCAGGACTTGACCGCTTGACCGTCCAGATGCACGGTGCAACAACCGCATTGCGTGGTGTCGCAGCCCACATGGGTGCCGGTCATGCCAAAGGTGTCGCGCAGCAAGTCGGCCAACAAGGTGCGCTCGGGCACGTCAGCGCTGCGGGGGGTGCCATTCAGGGTGAGGTTGAGTTTCATGCGGGGTGTGGCGTGGCGGGGCCACGCGGGTTGGGGTTAGGTGAGCGATTGGCGGGCTTGCGCCAACATTTGCAGGGCCAAGTGGGTGCGGTAAGCGGCGGGCGCGTGCACGTCGTCGATCACGTCATCGCGCTGCAAGGCTGGTGGTTGCGCGCCTTGTGCCAAGGCCTGTTCGGCCTCGTGCCAGCGAAACACGCCATTGGCCACGCCCGTGACCGCGACGCGCCAGCCGCCGTTGGCGGCGCCAGCTAAGGCATATTGCGCCACAAACACACCGGCCATCGCATAGCCCGATGCCGGGTGTTTGAACTTGCCATAAGCACAGCGTTGCGGCGTGCGAAAGCGCACGCCGGTGATGACTTCGTCGCTGTGCAAGGCGGTGGCAAACATGCCCAGAAAAAAATCGTCGGCTTCGATGGTGCGCCGATCGGTGATGATCTGCGCTTGCAAGGCCAGGGCCGCCGATGGGTAGTCGGCGCTGGGGTCGTTGTTGGCCAAGGAGCCACCCAAGGTGCCGCGCGCGCGCACCTGTGGGTCGCCAATCAAGCCCGCCAACATGACGAGTCCTGGCATGGCTTTTTGCAAACCAGCATGGGCTGCCACGTCTTGGTGCTTGGTGGCCGCGCCCACCCACCAGTGGTCGCCCTCTTGGCGAACACCGGTCATCTCGGGCAAACGGGCCACGTCAATCAGTGCCGATGGTGCGGTCAAGCGGTGCTTCATCGATGGCAGCAAGGTCATGCCGCCCGACAAGACCTTGGCCGAGCCATCGGCGCTCAATGCCGCGCTGGCCGCGCCCACCGATTCGGCGCGCTGGTATTTGAATGCGTACACGGGGAGATCCTCCAAAACACCGGGTTTCCGGCGCAGCCTGCAATCTACCCTAAATGCCACAGGGCTTGCGAACCTGGGTGACGTGGCACTGACATGGCCCGGGGATATGAACAAGTCCTTGCCAGCTTCAAAGCAACACGATGAAGGCTTTTTCAAGCCCAGAACAACGCGTTGGGGTCGCTGCTCAAAAAAGCTGCAGCTTTGGCTGTGCCTGTATAAAATTGGCACCCGCCGGTTCACCGCCTTGTGCGCGCGGTTGTGCACCCCACCGATTCCTTTGTATCGCCCTGGCGCTCAACGCTTGGGCGCCCACCCCAGATGCTTTATCCCCAAACCTTCGACGTGATTGTGGTTGGCGGCGGCCACGCCGGGACCGAGGCCGCCTTGGCCGCGGCACGCATGGGTTGCAAAACCCTGTTGCTGTCTCACAACATCGAAACCCTGGGGCAAATGAGCTGCAACCCCTCGATCGGCGGCATCGGCAAGGGCCACCTGGTCAAGGAAATCGACGCCATGGGCGGGGCCATGGCCTTGGCCACCGACGAGGCGGGCATCCAATTTCGCATCCTCAACCGCTCCAAAGGGCCCGCCGTGCGCGCCACCCGGGCGCAAGCCGACCGGGTGTTGTACAAAGCGGCCATCCGCCAACGCCTGGAAAACCAGCCCAACTTGTGGCTTTTTCAGCAAGCCGTGGACGACTTGATGGTCGAGGGTGACCGCGTGGTGGGCGCTGTGACGCAAGTTGGTATTCGCTTCAGATCGCGCACCGTGGTGTTGACCGCCGGCACGTTTTTGGACGGCAAGATCCATGTGGGCATGAACAACCACGCCGGTGGCCGTGCTGGCGACCCGCCAGCGGTGAGCTTGTCGGCGCGGCTCAAAGAGCTCAAGCTGCCCCAAGGTCGGCTCAAAACCGGCACGCCGCCGCGCTTGGATGGGCGCAGCATTGACTTCAGCCGCTGCCAAGAGCAACCCGGCGACGGCATGGTGGGCGCTGACCTGGCCGCCGAAAGGGGGGTGACCGCCGGTGCGGTGCCGGTGTTCAGCTTCATGGGCCGCACCGACATGCACCCGCGCCAAGTGCCGTGTTGGATCACCCACACCACCGAAGCAACCCACGACATCATCCGCAGCGGCTTTGACCGCAGCCCCATGTTCACCGGCCAAATCGAAGGCGTGGGCCCACGCTATTGCCCGAGCGTCGAAGACAAGGTCAACCGCTTTGCCGACAAAAACAGCCACCAGATTTTTCTCGAACCTGAGGGCCTCCACACCCACGAGGTCTACCCCAACGGCATCAGCACCAGCTTGCCGTTTGACATCCAGTACGCCCTGGTTCGCTCCATCCCCGGTTTGGAGAACGCGCACATCCTGCGCCCGGGCTATGCGATTGAATACGACTATTTCGACCCGCGTGACCTGCAACGCCACTTTGAAACCCGCGCCATCCAGGGCTTGTTTTTTGCGGGGCAAATCAATGGCACGACCGGCTATGAAGAGGCCGCCGCCCAAGGCTTGTTCGCGGGCATCAATGCCGCCCTGCAATGCCGTGGCGAAGCCCCTTGGGTGCCGGCGCGTGACGAAGCCTATTTGGGCGTGCTCGCCGATGACTTGGTGACCAAAGGTGTGACCGAGCCCTACCGCATGTTCACCAGCCGCGCCGAGTTTCGTTTGCAACTGCGTGAAGACAACGCCGATTTGCGGTTGACGGAAACCGCGCGCCGTTTTGGCTTGGTGGACGATGAACGCTGGCGCGCCTTCGAGGCCAAGCGCGAGGCCGTGGCCCAAGAGGCCGCCCGCCTGCGCAGCCTGTGGGTGCACCCGCGCAACCTGAGTGCCGATGAGGCGGTGCGCGTGTTGGGCAAACCCATTGAACACGAGCACAGCTTGGCCGATTTGCTGCGCCGCCCCGGTGTGGGCTACCAAGATTTGATGGGTCTGGATGGCGGTCGCTATCAAAACCCGCAACTGAGCGCCGACTTGGCCAGCGACGGTGTTTCACATGAAACAGCGCTGGCGGTGGTCGAGCAGGTCGAGATTGCCGCCAAATACGCCGGCTACATCGACCGCCAGCGCGACGAGGTGGGCCGCGCCGCCCACTTTGAAAACATGCCCCTGCCCGCCGACCTGGACTATGGCCAGGTGAGCGCCCTGAGCATGGAAGTGCGGCAAAAGCTCAACCGCCACAAACCCGAAACCCTGGGCCAGGCCTCGCGCATCTCTGGCGTGACCCCGGCAGCCATTTCTTTGTTGCTGATCCATTTGCGCCGGGGCCGCTTCAGCGGTTTTGCACCCGAGCCGGCCGAGGCCACGCCTTGAGGCCCGGCCCGCCCAAGCCAAAACCGCCTGGGCAACAAGCCAAGGCATCCACCCCCAAGCCCACGCCCCCTGGGGCCAAACCCCCCACGAAGACCCCTTGGGACGACAGCGCCCAAGCCGTGGCGCGCAACACCCTGCAAGCGGGCAGCCAGCAACTGGGCGTGGCGCTGTCGGAAGCGCAAACCGATGCCTTGATGGGCTACTTGGGTTTGCTGCACAAGTGGTCACAGGTTTACAACCTGACCGCCGTGCGCGATCCCCTGGAGATGGTGACGCTGCACCTGCTCGACAGCCTGGCCGTGGTGCCGGCCCTGCGGCGCCACCTGGCCACACCAGCGAACACGCCCGCCCAACCCATGCGCTTGCTGGATGTGGGTTCGGGCGCGGGCCTGCCTGGGGTGGTGATTGCCATTGCCTGCCCGCACATCCAGGTGACCTGCCTCGACGCCGTGGCCAAGAAAGCCGCCTTTGTGCAACAGGTGGCGGCCAGCCTGGGGCTGACCAACCTGCGCGGCTTGCATCAACGCATTGAGCACATGGACACCGCCCACGCGGTGGTGTGCTCGCGCGCCTTTGCTTCGTTGACCGATTTTGTGCACGGCTCGGCCAAAGCGCTGGCCCCGGGTGGTGTTTGGCTGGCGCTCAAAGGCAAAGCGCCCACCGAAGAACTGTCCGCCCTGGGGCCGGAGGTGGATGTGTTTCATGTGGAACAACTGCTCGTTCCCGGGTTGGACGCGCAGCGCTGCCTGGTCTGGATGCGCCCCGCCCTCACCCGCTGAGGCCTTGCAGCCCGTTTGTTTCATGTGAAACAACGTGCGAAAAGCGCCACAAGCACGCCCCGACGCCCATGGGCACCGACCCTTTGTGACGCCCACGCAGCACCTTCAGGCCTGCCAACTTCACACGAAAGTGGACACGCGAACCACCCCAGGCTTTACACTCACAGCCCCAGCAACGAGAGGTGTGCATGTTTGGTGTGGCAGATTACGGTGCCTATGTGGTGGCCGTATTGGTTTTTTTGTTCATTCCGGGGCCCGGAAACCTGGCCATTTTGAGCTGCACCGCCAAGGGTGGCGTGCGCGGCGGCCTGGCCTCGACGGCGGGCATCATTGTGGGCGACCAAGTGCTGATTTGGTTGGCCGTGGCCGGTGTGGCCACGGTGCTTTTGACCACGCCCACCTTGTTCACCGCCATTCAGTGGGTGGGGGCCGCTTATCTGGCTTGGCTGGGGGTCAAAATGTGTTGGGCCAAAGCCGGTGAAGCGCCGGTGGTCGACATTCCCATCGGGGCATACTTTCGGCAATCTTTTTTCATCACCCTGCTCAACCCCAAGGCCATTGTGTTTTACATGGCGTTTTTCCCGCTGTTCATCGACCCGGCCGTGGCACCCAGCCTGGGCACCTTTGCCGCCATGGCCTTGACCGCCGCTGCCCTGGCGGTGATGTACGGCCTCGGCCTGTCCTTGTTGGCGCACCGTTTGGCCGAGCGCGTCAAGGCGCGCCCCTGGCTGGCCCAGGCCCTGAACAAAACCGCTGGCGGCTTGCTGATTGCCTTTGGCCTGCGCCTGGCGCTGAGCAAATAAAACCATTCACCCCAAGGCACCCACCCATGTCCCATATCTTCTGTGTTGCCAATCAAAAAGGTGGGGTGGGCAAAACCACCACCACCGTCAACCTGGCCGCCGGTTTGGCCGCTGTGGGCCAACGGGTGTTGATGGTCGACTTGGACCCCCAAGGCAATGCCACCATGAGCTCGGGGGTGGACAAGCGCAAGCTCTTGCTCAGCGTCTACGACGTGCTGCTCGAAACCGCCTCCATCACCGAAGCCCGCGTGCCCAGCCGTTGGGGCAGCGAGCCGTCACAACAAAAAATGCCCACCTACGATGTGCTCGGCGCGAGCCGCGAACTCGCTGGCGCCGAGGTGGAGTTGGTGGGTTTGGAGCGGCGCGAAAACCGCCTCAAACAAGCCCTGGCCGCCGTCGACGCCGAATACGATTTCGTGTTGATCGACTGCCCGCCGTCCCTGTCCATGCTGACCCTCAACGGCCTGTGCTGCGCCCATGGGGTGATCGTGCCCATGCAATGCGAGTACTTTGCCCTGGAGGGCTTGACCGACTTGGTCAACACCATCAAGCAAGTGCACGCCAACCTGAACCGCGACCTGAAGATCATTGGCCTGCTGCGCGTGATGTTTGACCCGCGCATCACCTTGCAACAACAGGTGAGCGAACAACTCAAGAACCACTTTGGCGACAAGGTGTTCAACACCCTGATCCCACGCAATGTGCGCCTGGCCGAAGCGCCCAGCTACGGCATGCCCGGCGTGGTGTTTGACCCCTCGGCCAAAGGCAGCCAAGCCTTTGTGGAATTCGCCCGCGAGCTCGTTGAGCGCGCCCCCAAACTCTAATCCCACACCCACCATGGCAACCAAAAAACCCAAAGGCCTGGGCCGCGGCCTCGAAGCCCTGCTTGGCCCCACCGTCAGCGAATCCCCCGCCCCTGCCGCCGATGGCTTGCCCCATGAGCTGGCCCTGAGCGAGCTGGTGGCCGGCACCTACCAACCGCGCACCCGCATGGACGAAGGCGCTTTGTATGAGTTGGCCGAGAGCATCAAAAGCCAGGGCATCATGCAGCCCATCTTGGTGCGTCAACTCAGCCCCGCCGATGCCGCCCTGCGCCGGGCCAGCGGCGCCAGCAGCCAAGACCCCCACCACCCTGGCCAAACCCAGGCGCTGTACGAAATCATTGCCGGTGAACGCCGCTTTCGGGCCGCGCAGATCGCTGGTCTCGAGCGGGTACCGGTGCTGGTGCGCGATGTGCCCAACGAGTCGGCCGCGGTCATGGCCTTGATCGAAAACATCCAGCGCGAAGACCTCAACCCACTGGAAGAAGCCCAGGCGCTGCAACGCCTGATCAAAGAGTTTGGGCTAACTCACGAGGCAGTGGCCCAGGCCGTGGGCCGCTCGCGCAGCGCGGCCAGCAACCTGTTGCGGCTGCTCAATTTGGCCGAGCCGGTGCAAAACATGCTGATGGCCGGCGACATCGACATGGGCCATGCCCGCGCTTTGCTGTCGCTGGACCGGGCCAGCCAAATCACCACCGCCAACCAGATCACAGCCAAAAAACTGTCGGTGCGCGAGGCCGAAAGCCTGGTCAAAAAAGTCAGCGCCGAGTTCAACTTGGTGACCCAAAAGCCCAAAAAAGAAAAGTCGCGCGACCTGCGTCGGGTGGAAGAAGAACTGTCCGACTTGCTCATGGCCGAGGTCGAGGTGCGCATCAAAAAGCGCGTCAAGCGCAACGGCCGCATGGAAGAAATGGGCGAACTGTCCATCCAGTTCGGCTCGCTGGATGCGCTCAACGGCTTGATCGACAAACTGCGCGGCTGAAGCCACGCCCAGCGCAACGCCATGAACATTTGGGACCGCTGGCTGAATTGGACCCACCGCTTGGGGCATGGGGAGCGCGCCCAACAGCACCAAGTGATGAGCATGGGCGCGATATTGCTTTGTCTCAATGCGGTGGTGTTCAATCTGCTGCCCAACCCAGGCTTTGACGGCTATTTGTTGTACGTCGTGGCCAGCGCCTTTGTCTTGGTGTTGGGCCTGGTGCGATACGAGCGGCTCTATTACTTGGTGGTCAATTTCTGCATGCTGATCTTGTTGGCCATGCTGGCCCACTTTGCCACCCAAACCGGTCACATCCAATCCAGCGCCTTGGTGTGGTTGAGCATTTTGAGCATTCCGGCCCTGTTCTTTCTCGGGCAACTCGGCGGCCTTTTGTGGCTATTGGTCATCCTGGCCATCGTCACAGGGATCTACGTCTTGACGCTGCACAGCCAACCCGACCCGATCACCACCAACATCGCAACCGTTTTGTATGCCACGGCCAACCACGTGATGGCCGCCGCCTCCTTGATGCTCATGGTGCGCCTGTACGACCAAATCACCGACAAGCAAAGAAACGAAACCGAAGCGCGCAACCAAGCCCTGGTGCGTGTGCATGCCGACATGCGGGTGGCACAAGCCCACAAGGATGAGTTTGTGGCCGCCATGGGCCACGAGCTGCGCACCCCCATGAACGCCATCTTGGGCTTGAACGGTTTGCTGCAAGACGAATTTGCCCATGACCCCGAAGGCCTGGAGACCGTGGGCCACATCCGCCGCTCCACAGAACACCTGCTTCAAGTGGTCAACGACATTTTGGATTTCTCGCAGTTGCAAAGCGGGCAAATGGTGTTTTTCCCCAGCGCCTGCGAACTGCACCCCATGTTGACCGACGCGCTGAAACCCCTGCGGCAAAAGGCCTTGGACAAGGGTTTGGCGTGGCAACTCCACTTTGCGGACGACGTGCCACAGGCGGTGTGGATCGATGGCCCCCGGCTGTGCCAGGTGATGCGCCACCTGGTCGACAACGCCGTCAAGTTCACCGCACAGGGCCAGGTCGAGATACACGTGGCCTGGCTCAACCAACACCTGCAAGTGCAAGTCAAAGACAGCGGGCGCGGGATTGCCTTGCAACGCCAAGCCCACATCTTTAACCGCTTTGAGTCGGCCGACTTGCAAACCACCAAAGACTTTGGCGGCACCGGCTTGGGGCTGAGCTTGTGCGAGCGCTTGGTGGTGTTGCAAGGCGGGCAAATCGGGGTGCACAGCCAACCCGGCGGGGGCGCGGTGTTTTGGCTCGAATGGCCCGCCACCACGCCGCAGGCCGCGGCCATTGCGCCGCCGACCTTCCTGCCCGACAGCGCCGTGTTTGACGTGCTGGTGGTCGACGACAACGCCATGAATTTGATGCTCACGCCGGTGCAAATCCATGCGGTGTGGCCGCAGGCCCGGGTGAGCACCGCCAGCTCAGCCGCGCAGGCGCTGGCGCTGTTGCAGGCCCAACACTTTGACCTGGCTTTGGTGGACATGGTGATGCCCGACATGGACGGCCTGGCCCTGACGCGGGCGCTGCGCCAACTCCCTGCGCCCTGGTGCCACATTCCCGTCGTGGCCTTGACCGCCAACACCAACCCCTTGGACGAGCAACAGGCCTTGCACGCGGGCATGGACATGGTGCTGCACAAGCCCATCAACCCCAAGGCATTGGTGCGCACGGTTTCACAAGCCCTGGGCGCATCAACCCCAAGGGGACCCGCATGAAAACCCATTGGCTGCAATGGCTTCGCGGGGATTGGGTCGCGCTGCTCCCGGCCAGCTTTCGCACCGACAAGATGCCGTTTGTGTTTCTGTGCATGATGATGCTGGTGGTGGTGTCGCTGACGTTTTCCTTGTTCAACCCCTACCGCCACGGCTCCACCATGCAAGTGGGCTTTGCCTTGTTGATCCTGGGCTTGCTGTGGCTGATGCACCGTGGCGTGGCCCTCAACACCGTTTTGGGTGTGATGTGTTTTTTGAGCGTGGCCTATTTGTTCAATGCCGCGCGTGTCTCCGGCGGTGTGTTTTCGCTGCGGTTGGTGTGGTTGATGCTGATCCCGGTGATGGCCTACTACGTGATGGGCCCAGCACATGGCTTGCTGTGGCTGCTGGTGTCGTGGCTCACCACCCTCACACTGGCCTGGATGACCTGGCGCGGCACGGGAATCGTGCTGCCCGTGAGCGGTGATCAACAAGACTTTTATGCGTTTGCTTCGATCGCCATCAACTGCCTGACCTTGATGGTGGTGCCGCTGGTGTATGACCGACAACACCGCCGCAACCTGGCCGAGAGCCAAACGCGGCAAAACGAGCTGGAGCAAACCCGCCTCGACCTCGAGCACACCCAGTCCTTGCGCGAGCACTTCATTGCCGCTGTCAGCCACGAGCTGCGCACACCGATGAACGCCATCTTGGGTTTCAACAGCCTGTTGATGTCGCGCACCAGCGACAAACCGCGGGCCCAGCAATTGCTGGAGCACACCCGGCAATCGGCCGATCACTTGATGACGGTGATCAACGATGTGTTGGACTATTCACAGTTTCTGTCCGGGCGGCTCAACGCCCAACAAGAGGTCTTCAACCTGCATGCCACCATTGGCCATGCGTTTGATTTGTTTGCGCCCAAAGTGCAAAGCATGTCGATTGCCTACCAATTGGAGGTCGCCCCCGGCGTGCCCACTTGGGTCAGCGGAGACCGCCACCGCTTGATGCAAATCCTGGTCAACCTGTTGGGCAATGCGCTCAAGTTCACCGCTGAGGGCCATGTGCGGCTGCATGTGGTGGTCCACCCCGACGGCCTGATGTTTGCCGTGCACGACACCGGCATTGGCATCGCCGCCCAAGACCAAGCGAATTTATTTGGCCGCTTCGCCCAGGCCAGCCAAGACATCCAACGCCAATACGGGGGCAACGGCCTGGGCCTGGCCATCAGCCATGGGCTGGTTCAACTGCTGGGCGGCCACATGGGGTTTGAGAGCGAACTGGGTCGGGGCTCGCGGTTTTGGTTCACCCTGCCCTTGCGCGCCAGCAGCGCCCCCGCGCACATCAGCAGCAGCGACAAACCGTTGGTCCAAGCCGACAAAGCATGGCGGTTTTTGGTGGTCGACGACCACCGGCTCAACCGTTTGTTGGTCACCCAGGTGCTGAAAAACGCCTGGCACCAATGCACCGTGGTCGAAGCTGGTGACGGGCTGCAAGCCTTGCAAGCGCTGCAATCGCAAGACTTTGACCTGGTGTTCATGGACTTGGTGATGCCCGAACTCAACGGCGCCGATGCCACCCACGCCCTGCGCGCCATGCCCGCACCCCGGGGCAACACCGCGGTGGTGGGCCTGACCGCCGATGTCAGCCCGGTGGACCTGGCCAACTTTCGCGCCGCAGGCATCAACGCCTTGCTGCTCAAACCCTTTGACCCGCAACAGTTGGTGCGCGAGTCCCAGGCCTTGCTGATGGCCTTGCCGACCCCAGGCGACTGATCAGAGCAAAAAGATTTTGCCCGGGTTCATGATGTTGTGCGGGTCCAAAGCGCGCTTGATGGTGCGCATCATGGCCACCGCCGGTGCGCCCGCCTCGGCCAACAAAAAATCCATCTTGTGCAGACCAATGCCGTGCTCGCCACTGCAGGTGCCCTCCATGCTCAGGGCGCGCGCCACCAACTGCTGATTGAGCGCCTCTGCCGTGGCCCGCTCTTGCGGGTCGTTGGGGTCGATCAAATAGCCAAAGTGGAAATTGCCGTCCCCCACATGGCCGACCAAGAAATACGGAATGCCCGACGCCTCGGCCTCGGCCACCGAAATGAGCAAGCAATCGGCCAAGCGGCTGATGGGCACACAGGTGTCGGTGCTGATGGCGCGGCATCCGGGGCGGCTTTGCACCGCGGCAAAGTAAGCGTTGTGGCGGGCGGCCCACAAACGGGTGCGCTCTTCGGGCGTCATCGCCCACTCAAAGGCCTGACCGCCAAACTCGTCGGCAATCGCTTGCACCGTTTCGGCCTGTTCTTTCACACTGGCCGGCGTGCCGTGGAACTCCATGAGCAGCATCGGCTCTTCGCGCAAACCCAGTTTGGCGTAAGCGTTGACCATGCGCACCGAATGCTGATCGATCAACTCCACCCGGGCAATCGGCACGCCCATTTGAATCAGCTGGATGGTGGTGCGCACCGCCGCCTCGATGCTCGGGAACGAACACGTCGCCGCCGACACCGCCTCGGGCAAGGGGTAGAGCTTCAAGGTGACTTCGGTGATCACGCCCAGCGTGCCTTCACTGCCCACCATCAACCGCGTCAAGTCGTAACCCGCCGATGATTTTTTGGCCCGCGTGCCGGTGCGGACCACCTCGCCCGAAGCGGTCACCACCTCCAGGCCCAACACGTTTTCGCGCATGGTGCCGTAGCGCACGGCATTCGTGCCACTGGCGCGGGTGGCGCTCATGCCGCCAATGCTGGCGTCCGCCCCCGGGTCGATCGGGAAAAACAAGCCCGTGCTTTTGATTTCTTCATTGAGCTGCTTGCGCGTCACCCCAGGCTGCACCGTCACCGTCAAGTCATCGGCGTTGACCGACAGCACGCGGTTCATGCGCCCCACATCGATGCTGATGCCGCCTTGCACCGCCAACAAGTGGCCCTCGAGCGACGAGCCCACGCCAAACGGGATCACCGGCACGCGGTCTTCTTGGGCCCACGCCACCACTTGGGCCACATCGGCCGTGGACTCGGCAAACACCACCACCGCCGGCGGCGGCACGGTGGTGAACGCCGACTCATCGCGCCCGTGTTGCTCGCGCACCGCCATGGCCGTGCTGCAACGCTCGCCAAAATGGGCTTTGAGCTTGGCCACCAAGGCGTCGGGCACCGGGCGCTGTTGAACATGGGGAATCAAATGCTGGGCGGTGGTGGGTGCATTCATGGTGGGCGTCTCCTGTGGGGGCCATTCTAGGCAAGCCACCGTCCCGGCGCTTCATGGACAATCGCCCCAATCCGGGGTGTCATGCCCCGGCCCTTGGGCTTGCTGGGCAGGCCGCATTCACCGCAAAGCTCGGACCGCGCATTCAAAGCGCACACAGGACACACCGCATGGGCAACCGACTCACACAAATCGCCACCCGCACCGGCGACGACGGCACCACCGGCTTGGGCGACAACCGCCGCGTGAGCAAAAACAGCTTGCGCGTGCACGCCATGGGCGAGGTCGATGAACTCAACAGCCACATCGGCGTGCTGTTGTGCGAAGCCGTGCCCGCCGACGTGCGCGAACTGCTGGTGGAAGTTCAACACCAACTGTTCAACCTGGGTGGCGAGCTCAGCATCCCTGGCTTTGAACTGCTCAAAGCCGAGGCCGTGCTGGCCTTGGACCATGCCTTGGCCGACCACAACGAGGCCTTGCCCAAGCTGCAAGAGTTCATCTTGCCCGCCGGCAACCGCGCCGCTTCACAGGCCCATGTGTGCCGCACCGTGGCACGCCGCGCCGAACGCGCCGTGGTGGCCCTGGGCGCGGAAGAGGCCTTGAACGACACACCGCGCCAGTACCTCAACCGCCTGAGCGACCTGATGTTTGTGCTGGCGCGGGTGCTCAACCGCATGGACGGCGGCGACGATGTCTACTGGAAAAGCGAGCGCCTGAAAAACGCCACTTGATCGCCACCTCATCACTTCGGGATCGCCGCCACAGCGCCTGAACAGAGCCCACAGCGAACCAACCCGCCACAAAACGCCTCAGCGCGGCGCCAAGATGGCCATGGTGATGCGCGACACGCAGGTCAACTCACCGGCCTCGTTGTGCATGTCGATGTGCCACACCTGGGTGCTGCGCCCAATGTGCACCGCGCGGGTGATGCCGCGCACCCAACCCGACTTGACGCCTTTGATGTGGTTGGCATTGATGTCCAAACCCACCGCGCGGTCCTCTGGCGGGCACGAGTAATAAGCACCGCACGACCCCAGGGTTTCGGCCAAAACCACACTCACCCCACCATGCAGCAAGCCATAGGGCTGGCGCGTGCGCTCGTCCACCGGGATGCGGGCGACGATGAAGTCGTCCCCAACCTCCACAAACTCCATGCCCAGCAACTCGGGGGCGGTGCGGTGGTGGGACTCGGTGAGGATGTCCACTGAAATCGGTTTTTTCCAAATGTGCATGTGGTGCTTTCCTGAAAGAGTGGGCTGGGTGCTGCATGCCCAGGCCCAAAGGACAGCGATGTTAGTCCCATGGTGATGGCCCCATGGTGTTGTTCCCGATGGCCGACCCGCCCAGGCGGCTGATAACCTTGGGGCCATGAACCCGACCACCCCACCCTACGTTCCGCAAATCCGGCTCTACCAAGACTGGTTGGCCCGCCACAAAGGTCTGCGCTTTAACAACTACGAAGCCCTGTGGCAATGGTCGGTCACCGAGCTCGACGCCTTTTGGCAAAGCATGTGGGAATACCTGGATGTGCAGTCCCCCACGCCGCACAGCGCGGTGCTGGCGCGCAACACCATGCCCGGCGCGCAGTGGTTCCCTGGCGCCCAAGTGAACTATGCGCAACAGGTGTTGCGCCATGTGGCGCGGGCGCACGCTGCGGGCATGCCCGCCATCATTGGCACCAACGAACGCGGCCAGCGCCAAGAACTGTCTTGGCCCGAATTGCGCCGCCAAGCCGCCGCGCTGGCCCTGCACCTGCAAGCCCAAGGCGTGGTGCCCGGCGACCGGGTGGCCGCCTACCTGCCCAACATCCCGCAAACCATGGTGGCGTTTTTGGCCGTGGTCTCGGTGGGCGGGGTGTGGAGCGTGTGCGCGCCCGACATGGGCACCAACGCCGTGCTCGACCGCTTTGCCCAAATCACCCCCACCGTGTTGATCGGTTGCGACGGCGTCACCTATGGCGGCAAAGACCATCCGCGCATCGGCGTGCTGTCGCAACTGCGCGATGCCTTGCCCAGCGTGCGCCACACCATTTTGTGCCGCGTGTTGAACACCGCCGACACCCTGCCGGGTGCCGCCGATTGGGCCGGCATCGTGGCCCGCAACGACGACGCTGTGGCGGCCTTTGAACCCCTGTGGCTGCCGTTTGACCACCCCTTGTGGATTGTGTATTCCAGTGGCACCACCGGCATGCCCAAGCCCTTGGTGCACGACCACGGCGGCACCATGCTCAATGGCATGGCGCACAAAACCGTGATGTACGACGTGGGCTGCAGCCACGAGCCCAACTCATGGGGCGAGCGCTTCATGTGGTACAGCTCCACAGGCTGGGTGATGTGGAACGCCCAACTCAGCGGTTTGCTCAGTGGCACCACCTGCGTCATTTACGACGGCAACCCCGGCGGCAGCAAAGACAAGCCCGACTGGGGCGTGCTGTGGCGCTATGCAGCGCAAGAAGGCGTCACCTTTTTCGGCGCTGGTGCGGCGTATTTCAACAACTGCATGAAGGCCGACTTGAACCTGGCCGAGCACACCGGCCTGCACCGGGTGCGCGCCTTGGGCACCACCGGCTCTCCGCTGTCGGCCGAGGTGCAAAGCTGGGGCACAGAACAGTTCCGCCGCGTTTATGCCCAAGCGGGCTTGCCAGCCAACGACATTTGGTGGTGCAACATTTCGGGCGGCACCGACGCGGGGGCTTTTGTGGGCGCCCACCGCGAGCTGCCCATGGTGCCCGGCGAGATGCAATGCCGCTTGCTCGGCGTGAGCGTGCAAGCCTGGAACGAAGACGGCCAACCGGTCATCGACCAAGTGGGTGAACTGGTGGTGACCCAACCGGTGCCGGCCATGCCACCGTTTTTTTGGGGCGACACCAACCACCAACGCTATTTGGGCAGCTACTTTGAACACTACCCCCCCGGCTTGGGCCGCCACCCCACGGGCGGCGATGCACCCGCCAGCGCGGGTGCGGTGTGGCGCCACGGCGACTGGATCAAGATCACCCCCGAGGGGCGCTGCATCATCTATGGCCGCAGCGACGCCACCATCAACCGCCACGGCCTGCGCATGGGCACCAGCGAGCTGTACCGCGCGGTCGAGGCCTTGCCCGAGGTGCTCGACGCCTTGGTGGTGGACTTGGAATATTTGGGCCGCGACAGCTACATGCCCTTGTTTGTGGTGCTGCGCCCGGGCTTGAGCCTGGACACCGGCTTGCGCCAGCGCCTGCAAGCGGCCATCCGCACCGCGCTCAGCCCGCGCTTTGTGCCCGACGACATCTTCCAAGTGGCCGAAGTGCCGCGCACCTTGTCGGGCAAAAAGCAAGAGCTGCCGATCAAAAAACTCTTGCTCGGGC
>CANFPJ010000075.1 GCA_947448885.1 Comamonadaceae bacterium | reverse complement strand
TCATCTGACAGCGCCACGACACCGGCGGCTGTTTTACAAGTGCAATCGGTGCCGTCTGCGGCTGCCTCATCAACTGCATCGGCTGTGGCGGCCAAGGCGGTGGACCTGACGGACGCCATTGCCATCCTCAAAATGATTGTGGGCTTGGATGTCAACGCGGGCGGCGCAGCCTTGACCGCGTATCAAGCCTACGCCGCCGATGTGGACGGCAACGGCAAGGTGGAGCTGTCGGACGCGATCAGCGTGCTCAAGCGCATCGTGGGCCTGGAGACCGCCTCGGCCGACTGGATGTTTTTCAACGGCGCGCCCACGGTGACCGACAAGCTCAACCCTGGTTTGCTGCCCACCTTGAGTGCCGCGGTCAGCAGCACCAGCAATGTGAGCATGACGGCGGTGCTGCGCGGGGATGTGGTGAGCAGCAGCGCCTACACCTATTCATGGGCATTGACAGTGCCAGCGGGCAGCACGACCGCGCTGGCCAGCACCACCGCTGCCAACCCCAGCTTTAAAGCCGATGTGGCGGGTTCTTATGTGGCCACCATGACCATCACCGATGGCAGCAGCAATGTGGCGTCCACCTCGGTCACCTTGACGGCTTGCAGTGCATCTTCGAACTCGTCGAGTCCATTCACCGGCTGTTCCAGCAGTGGCACCACCAACACCATTTCTGGCATTGCGGCCACAGGCTCGGCCATGATGGGTGCGACCATCACTTTGCAAGACGCCACCGGCAAAACACTCACCACCACGGCTGGGGACGACGGCGCGTATACGTTTGACAGCCTGACGGGCTATACGGCACCTTACCAACTGTCGGCGACCGTATTGATGGGTGAGAAAAATGTCACCCATTACAGCGTCATCCCCAGCTTGGCCACCACGGGTGCCAACACCGTCAACATCAACCAATTGACATCGGCCGTGGTCGCACTGGTCGCGCCCACGGGCACCGTGGCTGATTTGACCGCCTCTCAACTTTCCGCCATCACCGCCACCCAAGTGAACGCGGCTGTGAGCAAAATTCAAACCGTTCTGGCCCCTGTGGCGGCCAACATCTCGGGCGCCTCCAACTTCAACCCCATCACCACATCCTTCACTGCCAACGGCAGCGGCCCAGACGCGTTGCTGGACCACATCAATGTCAGCATCACCGGCACCGGCGTGGACTTGTCCAACAAAATGGCGGTGCCCACCACCGACAACGCTTCCACCGCCTCAGCCACATCCACGCTGGCCAAGGGTTCCAGCACCACGCCCTCAGCCATGTCTGCTTCAGATGCCGTGGATTTTTCCGGGCTCGAAGCGCTGATGGCCAAGTTCAAAAAGTGCTTTGCAGTTTCTTACACCGCCAGACTGAGCGATAAAACACCCACTTCAGCGACCTTGCATGCCGATTGCCAAGGCATTGCCGCCAGCAACTATTTACACAATGGCAACACCTTCATCTCTCGCTGGGCCGGCATGCTGAACTCCCCCTACGCCAATGCCACCAGCAAGATATTCCGTCCGGAGATGCGCTTGCGCCTGAGCGCCAACCCGCAAACCATTGCCATGAATTTCAACATGACGGACAGCGAGGGCAACGGTTACACCATGCCCGAGGTGATTCAAAAACAGACCGATGGTTCCTGGAAGCTCTATGGCAACCAACGCGCGATCAATGCCTTCATCGAAGCCGAACAAAGCCACTACATCGATTTGACGCCCAACACCGCCTATAACAATGTCAACCTGAGTCGCATGGAAACTGGATTTCGCATTTATGTGGACCCACGCGCCTCGTTCAATTCAGGCGGAACACCCACCTATCGCGGCATTAACTTGTCCAATTCCGATGGAAATTCGACCGACAGTTGGAGCACCATCAGGGGTCAATTCTCGGAGGCCATGATCAAGTGTGTCGTGGTCACCGGTCCGGGCGGCTATGTGACGGGCTCCACCACCAAGTGGATGGGCTTTCATCCCAATGGCGTGCTGTTGAAGCGCCCTTCAGGTTCCACGACCCAAGATTACATGGCCATTGACAGCATTTTGTCCAGCGCTAAAAATACGGCGCTGTTGGCCGCAGCCATTGGCGACCGCGTGACTGCGTCCAATCAAGATTTGTGCCCGGACACCAATTCAGTCCTTGACTCTGGGGGGGAAACAACCAGCAGCACCAGTTCATATGTCATGGATCTGCTGCCCCTTTCCAATCAAACCAATCCAGTCACTGGCCAAGTGGACACAACCATCAATGGTCGTGACAAGCGCTGGAACACCGGCCCCAGCTATGCCAGAGCCGCCCCCGATTCATCTCTGCAACAAACGTTCAACAACAACCCCAAAGTGACTTTTTATGTCATTGATACCGACAATAAATTGCGCATGAAGTTTGATGTGCGGTACCTGGGCAATTTGCCCACCGTGGCCGAAGCCCAAACCTTGGTCGATGCCAAGAAGTTTTCCGAATTGACCAAAGATTCGATCACGACTTACTTGGATTACTCAGGCACCCAAAATGCAGTGACCGCCGTGAGCATGGCTTGGACTCAACCGAAAAATGGCTTCAATGCCGACCGCATTGGCTTTTACTCGAATGTCTACCAGTCCTCCCCCGGCCTGGGCCTGAGGGGTTCAAGCTCCATCATCACATCCAACCAAAACGCCAGTTTGGGCACCGATGGACTGTGGAGCCAAGACAGCACACTCGCTGCGGAGTTGGATGCGTTGACCGGCACCAATTTTTATTGGCGCCTCAGTTCGATCACCAAGGCCAAGGATGGAAGCGGGAATTGCACAGGAAATTACCTGGTGAGTTCATTGAGCGTGGGCGTGGGGAAAATCGCCACCTCCATCACCAACAAAAGCATTGGTGGCACGTGGCTGGGCAAAGACACCCAAGCCACAGCCTGCGGAAAAGTCGTTATCACCGGAACAACCTACCCCACGGCCACCAACACCTATTTGCAACGCGAAATTTGGTTACGGACTTACACTTCTTCGAACGTCAGAGCCTACCGTTACTGGGCCAAAAAGAATATTTCTTGATAGGGTGGCTTAACCACCCAGCTAGGACGATGCAAGCGCCGGTTGACCCGGCGCTTCTTCTTTCTTGAGCACCCCTTGCTCCACCAGCTTTTGGATCAAGCCGGTCAATTGCTGGTGGGTGCGCAGCACGGCGGGGATGCTCATGGCGACGGCTCAGTGGTTTGAGGCGCTGAACCAACCGAATACCTGGGCCTTGAGACGGCTTAAATTGTTAGTTTATGATGAATAGATCAAATTTGTTTATTTAATCAAGTTAATTGCATTTTTAGGGGCGAAGCATGAGCTCGATCAACGGCACCACTGGCGCAGACAACCTCACTGGCACATCCGACGGCGATGTGATCAACGGGCTGGCTGGCAACGATACGCTTAACGGGGGGGCTGGCAACGACACCTTGAACGGCAATGAGGGCACGGATGCGTTTTTTGGTGGTGCGGGCGATGACCAGTTATATGGCGGGCAAATACGATCCCTGTCTTGGCTATCCCCCAGCGTTGGCGACTGGGACTATGCCCATTACTATGACGTGACGGGTGCAGGTATCAACCTCAACTTGTCGACCATGAAAGTGACGATCAACTCTGGGGCCTTTGCCGGAACCGACACCTTGGTGGGTATTGAGGAAGTGCGTGGGAGTGTGCAGTCCGACACCATCACGGGAGGCTTGTATACCCTGGCCACCAGCAACGCGGGTTTGTCTTCGGGTGTCTATAAAACCAACGCCCAAACGGGTATGAGTCTGGTGCTGATGGGCGGCAGCGACACTGTTCGGCAAAACGCGGCGCCCTTTCAATATTGGCTGGAGGGCGTTTTCGTCAACTACGCCTGGTCGGGCAGCGCGATACAACTCACCAGCAATGGGGGGAACACGACCGTCAACTATGCCCAACCCAGTGACGGAAAAACCTTCTGGTGGGCTTTGGCCCAAAACGCAGGTACAGATACGTTTGAATTGGTAAACATCTTTGGCGACACCAAATTCAACGACACCTTAAACCTTTCAGCTTTGACCAACAACCACCAAAGCAGCAGTCGCAACTTCGTCAATGTCACAGCTGGCAATGACACGGTCACTGGAAACGGTGACACTTCCTTGTCTGTTCCGGCGGGAACCGGTTTGGTGCAATTGACGACGGGGTCCACCACTGGGGTAAATGTCACCCTCAAAGGGAGCACCACGTCGACCATCGACATGACGCACCTGCAGTATTTCGTGAGCTCATCCACCAAAGTCACCTTGGGTGTGACAACATTCTCTGGCGTGGACGACATTCGAGGAACCGATTTCAACGACACCTTGACCGGCGGTGCAACGGAATACAACGACTATGAGAGTTATCGCGGTCGTGGGGGTGATGACCAAATCAATGGCGGAACTGGTTACGACCAGGCCGACTATATCGGATCCACGGTGGGCATCAAGGTTGACCTGGCCAAGGGCATCGTCACTTACAACGCCCTGACCGACGGCAATGTGGGCACCGACACCTTGCGAAGTGTGGAAGCCGTGCGCGGATCCAATTTGGACGATGTTTTGGATGCCCGTGGCTTTGGCCAAACGGGTGCGCTCAACGTGGGCAGCAATATTTTTGGCAGTGCTGACGGCAACTCATTTGCACCCATGGCTGGAAATGACCAAGTCATTGGCAATGGGGCGACGCGGATTGACTATCAGCTTTCTGGCGTGGGCGTGGATGTCAATTTGGGAACAGGCTTGGCACAAGCCCGCGATACCACCACCAGCGACTATTTGAATGTGGGCTTTGACAGCTTCAGCGGCGTTTTTCGTGTGCGCGGTTCGAGCCTGGACGACAAGCTGACCGGCGGCAGCGCTGGGCGCACTTACGGCGATTTGAAGTACGAAGCTTTTGAGCCCGGCGCAGGCAATGACACCGTAGACGGCATGGCCGGCTGGGACGAGGTGTACTACGGTGGTGGCACCACCGGTGTAACCATTGACTTGAATCAGAGCCAAGAGCAGGTCAGCAACGATGGTTTTGGCGGCAAGGACACCTTGGTCAACATCGAAATGATCGGCGGCAGTGAATTTGCCGACTCGATCAAAGGGCGCGATGATCAGTCGGCTTTGTTTGGCAACCAAGAAGCATTCAGGGGCAACAAAGGCAACGACACCATTGATGGGCGTGGTGGGTATGACGAAATTGCTTACATTGACGACATTGCAGCCGTGACCGTTAACTTGAGCACGGGAACCGCCACCGACGGCTGGGGCAACACCGATACGCTGAGCAACATTGAAGGCGTGGAAGCCAGCAATTGGAACGACAGCATCACTGGCAATGCCGGAGACAACCGCTTGGACGGCCGCAAAGGCAACGACACCATTGATGGCGGTGACGGCACCGATTGGGTGGAATACAACAACGCCAACGAGGGCAGCGGCGTCACCGTCACCTTGGGCAATGGCAGCACTGATGGTTCTGCCACCGGGTCCATGGGCACAGATGTGCTGCGCAACATCGAAAACATACAAGGCAGCATTTACGCGGACAACCTGGTTGGAAACGATGCTGCCAACGTGCTGGAGGGCTTGGCGGGCGATGACACGGTCAACGGTGGCTTGGTCGGTAACGGTGGCAACGACACCTTGCGTGGTGGTGATGGCAATGACTGGTTCAATGGCGGGGCGGGTAACGACAGCCTTGATGGTGGTGGCGGCAATGACGTGGTCTTTTACGAAGCCAGCACCAGCGGCATTGTGGCCAACTTACAAACCGGTGTGGTCTCCAACGATGGGTTGGGTGGCGCTGACACATTGGCGAATATAGAAAACATCCACGGCTCTCGATCCAGCAGCAGCGGTGACAACATCACCATGAACAATTTGGGAGGCTATGTTTTTGCCCGAGCTGGCAACGACACCTTGATTGGCGGTTCGGGCAACGATCGTTTTTATGGTGGCAGCGGTAATGACAGCATCACCGGCAACAGCGGTGTTGACACGGTGGTGTACCGAGACGACGGCTACGACACCCAAAACGCAACCGCCACCACCATAGGTGTCACCGTCAACCTGGGAACTGGTACAGCCACTGACAACTGGGGCAATACCGACCGAATTTTCAGCGTCGAGAACATCGAAGGCAGTTCGTATGCAGACAGCCTGACAGGCGACAGCAACAACAACTATATTTTTGGTGACGATGGTGCCGACAGCATTTATGGCGGTGATGGTGCTGACACGCTCAGGGGTGGCTCTGGCAACGACTCCATCGTGGGCGGCAATGGCACCGATGTGGCGGTTTACACCGGCAGCACCAGCCAATACACCATCAGCATCAATTCCAGTACCGGTGTGACCACCGTGACCGACAACACCAGCGGTCGCGATGGTGTGGACACCCTGGTTGGTGTTGAAACCCTATCGTTTTCAGATGGCACACGCCCCATCGGCAATAACAACATCATCACTGGCACCGCTGATGCAGACACGTTGACAGGGACGGGCGCCAACGAGCAGATCAAAGGCTTGGGAGGCGATGACTCATTGCTGGGCATGGGCGGCGCCGACAGCTTGATGGGCGGCGCTGGCAATGACACTTTGGATGGTGGTGTGGCTTATGACGACGCCAGTGCGTCAGACTACAACTGGGTGCAATACTCAGATGCACCCGCTGGGGTTGAGGTGGATCTGGCTTTGGGCACAGCCAAAGATGGGTATGGAACTGTCGACAAGCTCATCAACATACATAACGTGTCAGGAAGTGCCAGCAATGACCTTATAAAGGGCACGCCAAACCTCAGCAAAGCCTTACAAGTCTTTTTAGGTGGAGCGGGCAATGACACTATAGACGGTGGCTTTATCAACCCCATGTGGGGAGGGCAAGGCAGCAAGATGGCCATGTACAGCGACAGTCCATCTGGCGTCACCATAGACCTGAAATCGGGCATGGTGACGGCAAGTTATGGAAACGATACGCTGATCAACATCAATCAAGTGCAAGGCACTAATTTTGCAGATGTTTTCTATGGGTCTGATTCGGATTTACTTGAAGTATTTAGACCCTCTTATGGAAATGACACCATTGATGGCAGAGGTGGAAACAATAATAATTTGGGTTACAACAACCTCACAGGACCCGTGAATGCGCGTTTAGCAGAAAACTTGGTGGATAAATACGATCGCAACAGCGGAGGCAACTGGTACTTAAAAAATACTGACACCATTCTGAATAACTCCATCCAAGGTTTGCGTGGCACCAATTTCGATGACACACTGACCGGGGGCAACCAGGCCAACGACGGATTCGAGCGGTATGAAGGCCGAGGTGGCAATGACACCATTGACGGAGGCACGGGTTTTGACCGCGCTGACTACTTCTCGAGCGCTTCAGGTGTCGTCGTGCAACTTGGTGGCAGCGAAGATGGCTGGGCCAAGGATGGATTTGGTGGTACCGATGTGTTGCGCAACATAGAGGCTGTGCAAGGTTCTTTGTATGACGACATTTTGACCGGTAGCAACGATTCATCATTTGAGTCATTTCATGGCTTAAAAGGCAACGACACCATTGACGGGCGTGGTGGTATCGATCGTGCTGATTACTCATCTGCGCTGGATGCGGTCGTGGTGGTGCTCAACACCAACGGGACGGATGGCACAGCACAAGACGGATACGGCACCACCGATGTACTTCGCAACATGGAAAACGTGCGGGGCTCCGAATACGCCGACTCGATCACCGGCAATGAACTGGCCAACAAACTGGAAGGCACGGGCGGCAATGACACTTTAATCGGTTTGGCCGGAGATGACACCTTGATTGGTGGCAGCGGCAATGACAGCATGGCGGCAGGCGATGGCGTGGACACCGCCGTCTTCTCCGGTCAAAAGGACGACTACACCATCACCTATGACGCCACCACGCGCAAAGCCACTGTGGTGGATAAAGTCGATGGCCGGGACGGCAATGACGTGGTCACCAATGCCGAATACCTGCAGTTCTCCAACACCCGCTATGCGTTGTTGGCCGACACCACCGCACCGCTGGTGCTCACCATCATGCCGCAAAACACCTCGGTTGATGTGGCGGTGGATGCCAACGTCGTGGTGCAATTCAACGAGGCGGTTAAGGCCGGCACCGGCAGCCTCACCGTGACCAAATCGGGTAGCACAGCGACCACGATTGCAGCCTCGGATGCCCAGGTGAGTTTTGTGGGCAACCAAATGATCATCAACCCATCCAGCAACCTGACCGCTGGTGCCACTTACACCGTCAGCGTGCCCTCTGGATTCGTGCTGGACATGGCCGGTAATGCTGCAGCGGCTTACAACAATTACACGTTCACCACCGCGGCAGCCCCTGCAGAGACGCCCACGCCCTCCAATGCCCTGATCGATGTGACCAATCTGAAATTGGTCAACGACAGCACCAAGCACACGGCCAAGGTGACCTTTGATGTGCTGCTCAAGCAAACCAGTTTCAATGGCTCCAAGATCGCTGGTGCCGTGATCGATCTGGACTACGACACCAGCTTGGTGAGCGCAGGCCGGGTAACCAGTGTTCAATACACCAGCGATGGGGACACCCTCGACACTTGGGCGTTTGTGACGCCCAATTTGGCCGGCAGCAGCGCCAGTGGAAAAATTGCTCTCTTAGCTGACCGCAATGTCTATAACACCTTAACGACCAACGCAGATGGCAAAACCGCTACGGTGACCCTGAGCCTCAAGCAAGAGGTGCAAAGCTTTACCCTGTCGTTTGCCTCAGGGGGCAGCCAAGTCATCACGGAAAACTCTCTCACGTCTACGGTGGCCACAGGCAGCAGCCAAACCATATCGCCCAGCTCCATCGCGAGCACAACTTATGCCATCAATGCCAATGTGACGTATTGGGGCCAAAAAGGTTTTAATGGTGTGTCTTTGGCCCGGTCTGCCAGCACCGAGGTGTTGACCACCAGCACCGAAGGGTCGACTTCCTTCAGCACCAGCACCAGCGCCAGTGTGACGCTCACACCCAGCCGCACGCTGAGCACGACGGAGAAAGCTGCAGCCGACAGTGCGGTCGGCCTGGGCGACGCCATCGCCATTTTGAAAATGATCGTGGGTTTGAATGTGAACGCCAATGGCAGTGCGACCTCCATGGGCCAACTGTTGGCCGCCGATTACGACCAAGACGGCGGAATTGGTTTGAGTGATGCCATTGGCGTGCTCAAGCACGTGGTGGGCCTGACGGCACCCGAGGTGAAGGTGGGGTTTGTCAACAACTCTGTGGTGCCAGCTGATTTGAGTTTTGACACTTACAACAGCTCGGACGCTTATGGAAAACTCACCACCAACAAGCCCACCACATCGGGTTGGGCCAGCAACCCCATCACCGTCGACCCCACCCAAACCACCAGCGTTAACTTGGTCGGGTTCTTAACCGGCGATGTGGACGGCAGCTGGCAGCCAACTTGAGAGAGATGCTTTCATCAACCCCACGTGGGGTTGATGAAATGCCTCAATTGGCGTTGATCACCGGCTGCGCCGGCGCTTCTTCTTTCTTGAGCACCCCTTGCTCCACCAGCTTTTGGATCAACCCCGTGAGTTGCTGGTGGGTGCGCAGCACGGCGGGGATGCTCATGGCGACTGCGCCGATGGATGAGGCGGTGGGCTCTGCGCCGCCGGGCTGGGGGGTCAACTCCTGCAACTCAAAACGCACCACCCCGTCGACCAAGGTGATGTTGTGGATGCCGTCGGCGTATGCAATGCTTTTCATGGTCAATCTCGCTGAAAATGCGCATTGTATAAATCCACGCTAGAAAGCCCATCCTTTGAACATTTTGTTGGTGCACCAAAACTTTCCGGGGCAGTTCAAGCACTTGGCCCCGGCCTTGGTGGCACAAGGCCATGCGGTGGTGGCCATCAGCACCCGCGACCACGCGCCGATGACATGGCAAGGCGTGAAGGTGATTCCCTACAAAATCAAACGCGGCAGTGGTCGCGGTGTGCACCCTTGGGTGGGCGACTTTGAAACCAAAGTGATCCGTGGCGAAGCCGCCTTTCACCATGCCTTGGCCTTGCGCCAAAAAGGCTTCCAGCCCGATGTGATCTTGGCCCACCCTGGTTGGGGCGAGAGTTTGTTTTTGAACGAGGTGTGGCCCCAGGCCAGATTGGCCATTTATGCCGAGTACTTTTACCAAAGCAGCGGTGGCGATGTGGGCTTTGACCCCGAGTTTCCGGTGCAAGACGTGGGCAACGCGTGCCGTGTGCGCATCAAAAATCTCAATCACACCATGCACCTGGACATGGCGCATGCCGCCTTGTCGCCCACGCAATGGCAGGCCAGCACCTTCCCGGCGAATTTTCAGCCCAAGATTCGGGTGATCCACGATGGCATCGACACCGATGTGCTGCAACCCAACCCGCAAGCCCAATTTGTTTTGGGCAACCAACACACACTGACGCGCCAAGATGAGGTGGTGACATTTGTCAACCGCAACCTCGAGCCCTATCGCGGCTACCACGTGTTCATGCGCTGCTTGCCGGCCTTGCTGCAACAACGCCCGCGCGCTCAAGTGGTGTTGGTGGGTGGCGGCGAGGTGAGCTATGGCTCGGCACCCAAAAACGGCCAGACCTGGAAGCAAACTTTCATCGACGAGGTGCGACCGCACATCAGCGATGCCGACTGGGCGCGGGTGCACTTTGTGGGCAAACTGCCCTACGAGGCATACATGGCGCTGATGCAGGTCAGCACGGTGCACGCCTACCTGACTTACCCGTTTGTGTTGAGTTGGAGTTTGCTCGAAGCCATGGCCATGGGCGCGGCCATTGTGGCCAGCGACACCCCCCCGGTGGCAGAGGTCATGACCAACGGCGTGCATGGCCAGTTGGTGCCTTTCTTTGATGTTTCCCGCTGGGTGCAAACCCTGGTCGCGCTGTTGGACAACCCCGAGCAGCGAGCGCGCTTGGGACAACAGGCCCGGCAGTTGATCGTTGATCAATACGAATTGAAAACCGTGTGTTTGCCGCAGCAACTGGCGTGGGTGAATGGTTTGAAACCCGCCTGAGCCGATATATCATCGCGCAGCATTTGGGGCCTCTGCGCATCCTGATGGATTTGCCAAGCATGCTTCACAGACCACCAGGAGACGCGCCGTGGATTACACAGGCATTGAATCGGTTCACTTTGGCTCCGCCGACATGGCGCAGTCCAAACGGTTTTTCAGCGATTGGGGGTTGACCAAGGTGGCGGCCAGCGCGAAGTTGCTGCGCTTTCAAACCGGCAATGGGGCCGAAGTGGTGGTGCGCGACGCCAGCAGCACCTTGCTGGCCCCGCCTTTGAGTGAGGGCGCGCAGTTTCGCGAGTTTGTGTTGGGCGTGAAAACCCAGCGCGACCTGGACCGCCTGGCCAACGACTTGGCGCGTGACCGCCCCGTGCACATCGACCGCGATGGCGTGGTGCACAGTGTGGATGACGCTGGCATTCATTTGGGTTTGCGCGTGTCTCAGCGCCAAGCCCCCAAGCCACCTGCCGTGATACCGCGCAATGCGCCGGGCCAACGCTTGCGGGTGGACCGCATCAGCGCCCAATATGAAGGTGCACAGCCTTGGCAAATGGGGCACATTGTGTTTTTTGTGCCCGACACCAAAGTGGCCGAACAGTTTTACCGCCAGCGCCTGGGCTTTCATTTGTCCGACCGCTATGTGGGTGGCGCGGGGGTGTTTTTGCGTTGGGCCCAACGCAGCGAGCACCACAATTTGTTTTTGCTCAAAAGCCCCACCGGCAAGCCTGCGCTGCACCACTTGGCTTTTGAGGTGCGCGACCAGCACGAGGTGTTTGGCGGTGGCTTGGCGTTTGCCAAGCGCGGTTGGGCCACCCAGGTGGGCCCAGGCCGGCACCCGATTTCGTCGGCCTATTTTTGGTACTTTCAAAACCCCATGGGCGGCGGCATCGAATACTTTTGCGACCCCGACTATGTGACCGAAAAGTGGAAGCCCCACCAATACCGCGTCAACCGCTTCAGTGAATGGCATTTGCCCAAAGGCATCGTGCAGGTGGACGACGACAAGATGCGCCCCTCCCTGGCCACAGCCAAAGCGATTGAACGCGCCCAATCTGCCATGAAAGAAAAAACACCATGAACGAAAAAACCATCTCCTTCACTTCGCAAGGCATGACATTGGCAGGCGTGCTGCGTTGGCCGGCGGGTTTCAAAGCCGGCGAGCGCCGACCCGCCCTGGTGGTGTTGCACGGCTTTGGCAGCAACAAAGGGGCTGAGAACGTGCTGGGCCCCTGCGCCGAAATTGAGGCCATGGGTTACATCACGTTGCGCTTTGACATGCCCGGTTGCGGCGACAGCGAAGGCCCACGCGGCCACTTGATTTGCATGGAGCAGGTGCAAGCCACCTTGGATGCGGTGAGTTTCATGGCTGCCGAGTCGAGTGTGCAAACCAACGCCATTGGCCTGATTGGCTCGAGCTTTGGCGCAGCGGTGGCGGTGTATGCCGGCGCGGTCGACCCCCGCATTGCCGGCGTGATTTCATCCGGTGGCTGGGGCCATGGCGAGAACAAATTTCGGGGCCAACACCCCACGCCCGAGGCCTGGGCCCAGTTCACCGACATGCTGGCCCAAGGGCGCGCCCACCGCGAAAAAACCGGCACCTCCTTGATGGTGCCGCGCATGCAAATCGTGCCCCTGCCACCGGGCTTGAAGCGACAGTTGGTGCCCGGCGCTTTGCAAGCGTTCACCGCCGAGACCGCGCAAAGCATGTTTGACTTCCGCGCCGAAGACGTGGTGCACCAGATGAGCCCGCGCCCTTTGATGCTGCTGCACAGCTCAGTCGATTCGGTCACGCCCACGGAGCAATCCTTGGCTTTGTTTGCCAAGGCCAAAATGCCCACCGACCTGCACCTGTTTGGCGACACCGATCACTTCATGCTGGCCGAAGGCAACCAACGCGTGTGGAACGTGGTGCGCGACTGGCTGTACAAATACCTGCCGTTGGAGGGCCGTGCATGAAGCTCAAACAACTGTGCGCCCTGCTGGGCTTGGTGTCGGGTTTGGCCCTGGCACAAGACTACCCGAGCAAACCCATCCGCATCGTCGTGCCCTACCCCCCGGGTGGCGTGACCGATGTGGCGGCTCGCCTGGTCGCACCCAAGATGAGCGAAACCTTGGGCCAGCCCATCATCATCGAAAACCAACCGGCTGCTGGCGGCGTGGTGGCCACCAATGCGCTGGCCCGCTCTGCGCCCGATGGCTACAACCTGGGCGTGGTGTTTGACAGCTTTGCCACCAACCCGTTTTTGTACAAAGGCGTGACGCACGACCCACTGAAAGACTTTGTGCCCATCTCCTTGATGGTGCGCAGCCCGCAACTGCTGGTGGTACACCCGGGCAAAGGCATCAAAACCATCCAAGACCTGCTGGCCCAGGGCAAAGAGAAAAACAAAGTCTTTTTCTCCACCCCCGGCGCAGGCACCTCGAGCCGCTTGTCGGCCGAGTTGCTCAAGTCCACCGCCAACATCGACATCACCTTGGTGTCTTACCGTGGGGGTGCTGCGGCCCTCAACGATTTGCTGGGTGGTCAAGTCACCGGCATGATTGCGTCGATGGCCCTGGTGCTGCCCCATGTGCAGACGGGCAAGTTGGTGCCCTTGGGGGTGTCCTCTCCCCAGCGCTCCGCGCAAATCAGCAGCGTGCCCCCCATCGCTGACACCTTGCCGGGGTTCGAAGCGCAGTCGTGGACCGGCATGATCGCGCCGGTGGGCACACCCAAGCCCATCCTCGATAAATTGCACGCGGCCCTGATCAAGGCCTTGGCCAGCCCCGAGGTGCGCGAAAAGCTCGCCGGTCAGGGCGTTGAGGTGGTCGGTGGCACGCAGGCCGAGTTTGCCGATTGGCTGGCCAAGGAAAGCCAGCGCTGGGGCAAGGTCATCAAGGACCGCAACATCACGGTCGAATAGGCGGCAAAGCCAAACCATGGGCCTGGGCCAGCGTGCCCAAGGCTTTCCACACCGGCGCATCCACCGCCACACCGCCTTGCTGGCTGGTGTGCCAATGGGCCAGGCGGCGCTCACCTGGCAAGTGGATGTGATCCACACCCTGCGCCTTGGGCATGGCCTTCAAGGCGTCGCGCAGTGCACTGACATGCCCCATGAAGTCGGCACCTGCCGGAAACGCATCCACTTTGGCCAGCATGACCATGGCGTTTTGCGTGTGGCGTTTTTCGCTGGCGCTGCGGGCGTGCAAATGCGGCGCCACCACCGGGTTGTCCACCGCCAAACTGGCCATCAACTCAAACATCAAGGCCATGCCCGAACCTTTGGCACCGGCCATGGGCAAGGGGGTGACCGCTTGGGCAGCGTCGGTGGTGACGGCCCCTTGGGCATCCAACACCGAATTCATGGGCAGCACCGCGCCTTGGGCTTGTGCGCGGCGCATGCGCGCAAACGAAATTTCGCTGGTGGCCATGTCAAACACGATGGGCGCGCCATCGGGCCCTGGCACGGCCATGGCCAAGGGCCCGGTGGTGGCGCCGGCTTTGGCCGCACCGTGGTAGGCCATGAGCGGCGGCCCGGCTGCAAACAGCAGGGCCATGCAGCCTTGCTCGGCAGCGGTTTGCACAAACTGACCCATGGCCCCCGCATGGGTCAAGCGCCGCACCCACAGATTGACGGTGCCCAAGTGCTCCACCTCGCGCAAGGCCTCTTGCATGGCAAAGGCCATGGCCACGGCACCCGCGGCTTGGTGCGCGTCCACGATGGCCGGCGTGCCGTGCACGCGCTCTGGTCGGGCGTGCACATCCAGATCGCCCTCATCCACCATTTGCAGATAGCGCGGCAAAAATGCCACACCGTGCGAAGCAATACCTCGATCGTCGGCCCATTGCAAGGAAGCGGCCACCACCGACGCATCGCTGGCCGACATGCCCTTGGCCTGCATCAACTGCTGGGTGAATTGCGACAAAGCGGTTGAGTCAACTTGGGGCATGGTTTTCAATCAATGTGGGTGCCAAAGAGAGCTCGCATTATCACCAGACCCACACGCCTCACAGGGCGCGGCCCTCAAGCCACCACGGCCACCGACTTGACCTGCACCCACACCGCTTGGCCTGTGTGCAAGGCCAAATCCGACCAGGCCTTTTGGGTGATGCGCGCCAACACCGCCCACGGCCCCACGCGCAAGCG
>CANFPJ010000074.1 GCA_947448885.1 Comamonadaceae bacterium | reverse complement strand
CTGTTGTTTGCGGCCGATGCGTCCATCACCATCGCGCCGAATTTGTACACCAACATCCCCTACAACCCACTCAAAGACCTGAGCCCCATTGCCAATGTGGCCACCGGCCCGTTTGTGATGCTGGCCTACCCCGGCTTTCCGGCCAACGATGTCAAAGAGCTGATCGCCCTGGCCAAAAAGCAGCCCGGCAAAATCAGCTACGCCTCCAGCGGCCCGGGCGGCCAGCAGCATTTGTCGGGTGAAATGCTCAAGAGCATGGCGGGCTTGGACATTGCGCACATCCCCTACAAAGGTTTTGGCCAAGGCGTCAACGACGTGATGGCCGGCCATGTGCCCCTGATCTTTGGTGGCATCACCGCCTCCATCCAACTCACCCAAGGCGGCAAGCTGAAAGCCTTGGGCGTGACCAGCGCCAAACGCGCCAAAGCCCTGCCCAATGTGCCCGCCATTGCCGAGGTCTTGCCCGGTTTCAAGATCGAGGCTTGGTACGGCTTGATGGGCCCCAAAGGCATGCCGGCGGACCTGGTGAAAAAAATCAACGCCGATGTGCTGACGATTTTGAAGCGCCCCGACTTTCAGGCCAAACTCACCGCCGACGCCATCGAGCCCGTGGGCGGCAGCCCCGAGGACTTTGCCGCGCAAATTGCGTCTGACCTGAAAGACTGGTCACAGCTGCTCAAGTCCATCAACCTCAAAATGGATTGAGCGCACAGGGGCCTTGGCAATCCTTGGCACCCTTCGCAACCCTTTTTAGCCTTCAGCGACCCTCTGCCAAAATCAGCCCATGAACGCCGCCGCCACCATCCCCGAACTCATGCGCACTTTGGGCCTGCAAGCGCGTTGCGCGGCAGCGGGCATGGCACGGGCCACGGCGGCGCAAAAAGCCCATGCTTTGCGGGTGCTGGCGCGGCTGCTGCGCGAACACACCGCGGCTTTGCAAACCGACAACGCCAAAGACCTGAGCCGCGCCCAAGCCGCCGGTTTGGCCGCGCCCATGGTCGACAGGCTCAAGCTTTCGCCGCAAACCTTAGAGACCTGCGCGCTGGGTTGCGAGCAACTGGCATCCATGCCCGACATCATTGGCAGCATCAGCGGCATGAGCCAGCAGCCCAGCGGTATTCGCGTGGGTCAAATGCGCGTGCCCATTGGCGTGTTTGGCATGATTTACGAAAGCCGCCCCAACGTCACCATCGAAGCGGCGTCACTCGCCATCAAGAGTGGCAATGCCTGCATATTGCGTGGCGGCTCCGAGGCGATTGACTCCAACAAAGCCTTGGCCGCGCTGGTGCAACAAGCCTTGGCCGAGGCCGGTTTGCCCACCGACGCCGTGCAACTCGTGCCCACCACCGACCGCGCGGCGGTTGGTGAACTCATCACCATGCCAGCTTTCGTGGACGTGGTCATCCCGCGCGGCGGCAAGGGCTTGATCGAGCGCATCAGCCAAGACGCCAAGGTGCCGGTCATCAAACATTTGGACGGCAACTGCCACACTTATGTGGACGACCCGTGTGATCTGGACATGGCGCTCACCGTGGTGGACAACGCCAAAACCCAAAAGTACAGCCCTTGCAACGCCACAGAAAGTTTGCTGGTGGCGCGTGGTGTGGCCGCGGCGTTTTTGCCGCGCATCGGCCAGGTGTTTGCCGACAAAGGCGTGGAAATGCGTTGCTGCTCCGAGGCCAAAACCTTGTTGCAAGGCGTCAAAGGCGCGGTGCTCAAAGACGCCACCGAGCAAGATTGGTTCGAGGAGTATTTGGCGCCCATCATCAGCATCAAGGTGGTGGACGGCTTGGACGCGGCCATCGCCCACATCAACCACTACAGCAGCCACCACACCGACGCCATCCTCACGTTGAACCATGTGCACAGCCAGCGCTTTTTGCGCGAGGTCGATTCGGCCAGCGTCATCGTCAACGCCAGCACCCGCTTTGCCGATGGCTTTGAGTACGGCTTGGGTGCCGAGATTGGCATTTCCACCGACAAGTTCCACGCCCGTGGGCCGGTGGGCATTGAGGGCCTCACCTCGCTGAAATATGTGGTGTTGGGGGCGGGGGAAGTCAGGGCTTAGCGTCTGTCACGCAGTTTGCAAGACCTGCATCAATTCCAGCAAGCCCATCGCTTGTGCACCATGCCGCATGGGAAAACGCTCGGTGCCAGGGTAGACCACAAAGCGCTGGGAGACGCCCAAATCTTCGCAAGCCAGGTCAAAGCCTTTGCTCACGGTGGGGGTGGTCGAGCGTTTGATGTCAATGGCCATCCAGGGTTTTCCGCCGCGCTCCAAGACCAAGTCAATTTCAGCCCCCGCGTGGGTGCGGTAGGTGTAGGGCGTGACACGGGCTTGGGTGGCCGCCAGCAAGTTGTCGATGCAAAAGCCCTCATAGCTCAAGCCACACACGGGGTGCCCAGCCACGTCGTGAACAGTCTCCAGGCCCAACAGCGCATGCACCAAACCGCTGTCACGCACATACACCTTGGGCGCTTTCACCAAGCGCTTGCCCGTGTTGACGCTCCATGGCCGCAAGCGGCGCACCAATTGCAAGTCGACCAGCAAATCGATGTAGCGCTCCAAAGTGGGGCTGCTGACGCCCAAGCCACTGGCCAAGCGGCTTTGTTGCAAAAATGCGCCTTGCTGATGGGCCAACATGGTCCACAACCTGCCCACGGTTTCAGCGGGCAGGCGAGGGGCGAACATGGGCACATCGCGCTGCAAGTAACTTCGCACAAAGTCCTCTCGCCAGCGCAGGCTGGCGGCCTCATTGGCGGCCAGCAAACTGTTTGGAAAACCGCCGCGCAACCAAAGGGTGTCCAGGTCTGTCGATGCCCATTCCAAGGCTTGAATCGGCCCCAAATCCACATAGGCCACGCGCCCAGCCAGTGTTTCACTGCTTTGCTGCATCAAGTCCAGCGAGGCCGAGCCCAACAGCAAAAAATGACCAAAGCGTTGGCCGTCGCGCCGCCGCTCGTCAATGATGCCGCGCAAAATTTCAAACAAGCCGGGCATGCGGTGGATCTCATCCAGTATCACCAGCTTGCTGCCCTGGGTGCGCAAAAAAGCATCGGCATCGTCCAGCCGCAAGCGGTCAGCTGGGCGCTCGAGGTCCAGATAAGTGCTGCCCGCTGGCCAGTTGGCAGACACTTGCAAGGCCAAGGTGGTTTTGCCCACTTGGCGCGGCCCAAGCAACACCACGGCCGGGGACTCTTGCAGGCGTTGGGTCAGCGTTGAAAGAAATTGGCGGTCGATCATCATTGAAATTTTAACGCCTAACATTAAAATTTCAATGTAATTTGAAATAATTCAATACCCATGTACTCCTGGTACCCGTTGTCAGTACCCCTCAGGCAAAGGCCTTTCCGGTGCGCAGACGGTCTGCGCAGATTCAAAGGATGGACAACATGAAACAAATGATCGATTGGTTTGAGATTCCCGTGAGCGATATGTCGCGTTTTGCAGATTGGAGGCTGTTTCCGACCGCTGAGGCGGTCAGCGGCACTGATCAAGCCTGTTGCTTTCGTTTGTGTGTCGCATGACTTCAAAGTCATGAGGGAGGCGTGGCAAAAGCCGTGGCGTTGACAAGCTTAATTTATGTAGCTACATTAAATCGATGGACATCGATTTCGATCCCCATAAAGAGACTGCAAATCTGATCAAGCATGGCTTGTCCTTGTCATTGGCCGCCCATCTGGATTGGGATGTGGCACTGGTCTGGATCGATGGGCGATTTGAATATGGCGAATGCCGGATGATTGCGCTTGCGCCCGAAACCGCAATTTTGTATTACGTCGCTTTTGTGGACCGTGGTCCGGTGCGAAGAATCATCAGCTTGCGCCGAGCCAACCGCAGAGAGGTGAAACACTATGTCGAAAACACTTAAACGTCTTGCTGTGGTGATGCCCACGGTGGCGGAGGACCGCTGCATCAACGCTGCTGCCAGAGCAGACCCGGACGCCTTGCCGCTGACGCCCAAGCAGTTGCAGGCGATGGTGCCCATGAAGGCTTTGCGCGGCAGGCCGAAGTCAGCCGAAAAAAAGCTCTTGGTTTCGGTACGTTACAGCCCAGAGGTTGTCGCATATTTCAAAGCCACTGGCGAAGGCTGGCAAAGCCGCATGGACGGTGTGTTGCGCCAATACGTTCAAGCGCATGGGGTGCCTAAAGGCCAATGACGACCTGAAAACCCTTTCGACGCTGACCGACATAGAGCGACAGGTCCCCGTTCGGGCGCAGTTGGCGGCGTAGCCCATCGAACGCTTGCCAGCGCCGCTGGCTGCCTTGAGCATTGTGTTTCTAACGACCGACGGTCCGGTTTCAATCAAGCGAAAAAAAAGCCACCTGAGGTGGCTTTTTGGGCTTCATCAGCAGGTTTAGAACATGAAGCCCAAACCCACCGAGCCGGCGGTGCCGCGGGCGGTGAAATCGACGGTGTCGCCATCGAATCGGGCAGAGCCGAAGGTGACTTGCTTGACCTCGACTTGCAAAAAGGTGTTTTTGTTGAAAAGAGTTTTCATGCCCACGCCCCAGCTGCTGCCGGTGATGTTTTTGGACACTTCAGTGGTGCTGGAGCCCACTGCCTTGCCGTTCTCAAAACCCAGTTTGAAGTAAGCCAAGGTTTTGTCGGTCAGCTTTGTGCCGGGTGCAACGGACACTGACCAGAGGTTTTGAATTTTGGCAGAGGCAGAAGAAGTCGTGGTTTTGATTTCACCTGCTTTGATGTCCGAGAAGGAGTAATCAAAGCCCAAAGTAAGAACGGAAGCGCTACCTATCGGCAAGCCATAAGCAGCAAAGCCCCCAACGCCCAAGGATTGTTGGCCGAGGCCATCAATCGTTGCAGTTCCGACGGCCTGTGAATAGCTACCTGCGTTCATGGCCATGTTGGCCCCTGCAGAAAAGCCCGTGAAGTCGCCGGATTGGGCTTGTGCGGAACAAACGGCGGCTGTGGCGGCCAAGCAGATCAATAGTTTTTTCATGATTTCTCCTGTAATTTGGGTATTTAAGTGTACATATTTATCTCCTGAATAGCGGTTTTTGTATATTTAATGAGCCCAAAAAGATTACTTGTTGCGCCAACGCCACCATCCAGGCGTCCTGCACAACGGGGCAGAGATCAAAGCGGCAGCGGGGCGGGGTGGGCCACGAGCCATGTCATGGCTGGGGTATAGGAGGGACTGCCCCAGCTTGAAGCTGTCAGAATCACCCCCAACTACATACCTTACTCTTAGCAAGCATCCCCATGGTTCCTCACCTCATCACCGCGCTGACCGGCCCCATCAACGAGCTCGAGCAGCGCATCCTCGACTCCATGCCCGCCATTGAGCGCTGGTTTCGCATGGAGTGGATGGAGCACACGCCGCCGTTCTACACCTCGGTGGACGTGCGCAATGCGGGTTTCAAGTTGGCGCCGGTGGACACCAACCTCTACCCCGGCGGTTGGAACAACCTCACGCCCGAAATGCTGCCCTTGGCGGTGCAAGCGGCGATGGCCGCCATTGAGAAAATTTGCCCCGAAGCGCGCAACCTGCTGTTGATTCCCGAGAACCACACCCGCAACACCTTTTATTTGAGCAATGTGGCGCAACTGGCGCGCATCTTCAACATGGCGGGCCTGAATGTGCGCATCGGCTCGATCAACCCTGAGATCAAAGAGAACACCACCATTGAGCTGCCCAACGGCGATGTGGTGACCTTGGAGCCGGTGATCCGCAACAAAACCCGCTTGGGGCTGAAGGACTTTGACCCTTGCACCATCTTGCTCAACAACGACTTGAGCGCGGGCATCCCCGGCATCTTGGAAGACCTGCACGAGCAGTTTTTGCTGCCCCCGCTGCACGCGGGTTGGTGCGTGCGGCGCAAAAGCCAGCACTTCGCCTGTTATGAAGAGGTGTCCAAGCGCTTTGGCAAGTTGCTGGGCATCGACCCGTGGTTGATCAACCCCATGTTCAGCCAGTGCGGCGAGGTGAATTTCAGCGAAAGCGCGGGCATGGAGTCGTTGCGCAGCCATGTGGACGCCTTGCTGACCAAAACCCGGCGCAAGTACAAAGAGTACGGCATCAATGAAAAGCCGTTTGTGGTGGTCAAGGCTGACAACGGCACCTATGGCATGGGCATCATGACGGTGCGCGATGTCAAAGACCTGGAAGCGCTCAACCGCAAAACCCGCAACAAAATGAGCGTCATCAAAGACGGTCAAGAGGTGAGCGAAGTCATCATCCAAGAGGGCGTGCTGACCAACGAGCGCATCAACGACGCGGTGGCCGAGCCGGTGGTCTACATGATGGACCGCTATGTGGTGGGCGGTTTTTACCGGGTGCATGCCGAGCGCGGCGTGGACGAAAACCTCAACGCCCCGGGGTCGAGCTTTGTGCCCTTGGCCTTTGAGCAAAGCGCCCACACGCCCCAACCCGGCGTCAAAGCCGGGGCCAGCGTGCCCAACCGCTTCTACATGTACGGCGTGATTGGCCGTTTGGCCATGTTGGCGGCCAGTTACGAGCTCGAATCCACCGACCCGGACGCGGAAATTTACGACTAATGGTGTAGGGTCTGGGCTTTAGAGTCCTCAGACGATCAAAAAGGGGTTTCCGCAGACCCAGAAACTCGCATAATGCCGACCTTGCCCGGCTTCGTGCGAATTTCATGCAACATCAAAAATCTTCTCTGGCCGCCCTCACCTTGGGCGCCATCGGTGTGGTCTACGGCGACATCGGCACCAGTGTCTTGTATGCGGTCAAAGAGGTGTTTGGCTCGGGCCATGTCGAATTCACCCCCGACAACATTTACGGCATTTTGTCCATCTTCTTTTGGACCTTGACCATCATCGTCTCGCTCAAGTATGTGAGCTTGGTGCTGCGCGCCGACAACAACGGTGAGGGGGGCTTGGTGGCCATGTTGGCGCTGGCTTCGCAATCGGTCAAAGACCGGCCTCAATTGCGCCGGGTGTTGCTGGTGGTGGGCATTTTTGGCACTTGTCTGTTTTATGGCGACGGGGTGATCACCCCGGCCATTTCGGTGCTGTCGGCGGTGGAGGGCTTGGAGGTGATTTCACCGGCTTTCACGAAATACGTGGTGCCGCTGACCCTGGTGATTTTGTTTTGTTTGTTCGCGGTGCAAAAGCACGGCACCAGTGGCATTGGCAAATTGTTTGGCCCCATCACCGTGGTGTGGTTCATCACCATCGCTTTGCTGGGGCTGTATCACATTGCCACTGAACCGATGATTTTGTGGGCCATCAGCCCACACCACGCCATCCGCTTCATTTGGAACGACCCGGGCACCACTTTCATCATTTTGGGCGCGGTGGTGTTGTGTGTGACGGGTGGCGAAGCGCTTTACGCCGACATGGGCCACTTTGGCAAAAAGCCCATCCGCATCGCTTGGTTTGCGGTGGTCATGCCCTCTCTGACCCTGAACTATTTTGGTCAAGGCGCTTTGCTGCTCAACAACCCCGATGCGGTGAAAAACCCCTTCTTCAACATGGCGCCCGATTGGATGCTGCTGCCCCTGGTCATTTTGGCCACCGCCGCCACAGTGATTGCGTCGCAGGCCTTGATCTCGGGGGCGTTCAGCGTGACCAAGCAGGTCATTCAGTTGGGCTTTTTGCCGCGCTTGCAGGTGTTGCACACCAGTGTGCGCGACACCGGTCAAATCTACATCCCCTTTGTCAACTGGGGCTTGTTTGTGGCCATCGTGTTGGCGGTGGCGCTGTTCAAGTCATCAAGCAATTTGGCTGCCGCCTACGGCATTGCGGTGTGTACCGACATGCTGATCACCACCGTGCTGACGTTTTTTGTCATCCGCTACAGCTGGAAGTACCCGCTGTGGCTGTGCCTGGCCGCGACCAGCTTTTTCTTCGTGGTGGACTTGGCGTTTTGGGCCTCCAACTTGCTCAAGCTGTTCGAGGGTGGCTGGTTCCCCTTGGCGATTGGCGCGCTCATTTTGTTGCTGATGCTCACTTGGCGCGATGGCCGCGAGCTGCTCAGCAACAAACTGCGCGACGACGCCATTGATTTGCGCGCCTTTCTGGATTCGGTGTTCACCGCCCCGCCGGCGCGGGTGTCGGGCACGGCGGTGTTTTTGACCGCTGACCCGGGCGCCGTGCCCAATGCCTTGTTGCACAACCTCAAGCACAACAAGGTGCTGCATGCGCAGAACCTGTTTGTCACGGTGCGCAACCACGAGGTGCCCTGGATCGGGTTGGACAAGCGCATCGAATCCGAGTCGCTGGGCCACGATTGCTGGCAAGTCACCATCCATTACGGCTTTAAAAACGACCCCGATGTGCCCTTGGCGCTGAGCTTGATGCACGGGCGCGGCTGTGACCTCGACCCGATGAACACCAGCTACTTTTTATCGCGCGACAGCATCGTGCCCACGGTGCACGGGGCGATGGCGCAGTGGCGCGAAAAACTGTTCGCGCAAATGCACCTCAACGCCAGTGCGGCGGCCGACTTCTTGAAGTTGCCCAGCAACTCGGTGGTGGAGCTGGGCAGCAAAATCGAAATTTGAGCGCGCTGCGCCCAGCTCGCTTTCACTGCTAAGCTTGGCGGCCATGGACATCCTATTTGTTGCCGACCCGCTGGCGTCTTTCAAAATTTACAAAGACAGCACCTTTGTGATGATGCGCGAGGCCCAGCGCCGGGGCCACGCCATCTGGGCCTGCGAAACCCAAGACCTGTCGTGGCGCAGTGGCGGTGTGGTGCAAGCGCCCATGCAGCACATCGTGCTGCAAGAAGGCGCCGAACCGTGGTTTCGCGTGCAAAACAGCGCTGTGCGTGCTTTGCACAGCTTGGGCGCTGTGGTGATGCGCAAAGACCCGCCCTTCGACAGCGAATTTTTTTACGCCACCCATTTGCTCGAACGCGCCGAGGTGGAGGGCGCGCGGGTGTTCAACAAGCCTGCGGCCTTGCGCGACCACCCTGAAAAACTCGCCCTGATGGAGTTTGCCCAGTACGCCAGCCCCACCCTCGTCACGCGCAGCGCGCAAGATGTGCGCGACTTTCATGCCGAGCACCAAGACATCATCTTGAAGCCGCTCGACGGCATGGGCGGCATGGGCATTTTTCGGGTGCGCGCCGATGGCCTGAACCTGGGCGGCATCATCGAAACCCTGAACCGCGATGGCGCCCAAAGCCTGATGGTGCAAAAGTACATCCCCGCCATTGCCCAAGGCGACAAACGGGTGCTGGTGATTGGCGGCCAGGCCGTGCCGTTTGCGCTGGCGCGCATCCCCCAAGGCGGTGAGGTGCGCGGCAACCTGGCCGCCGGTGGCAAGGGCGTGGCCCAACCGCTGAGCGCGCGCGACCAGGCCATCGCCGCCGACCTCGGCCCCCAGTTGGCCGCTCGCGGCCTGTTGTTGGTGGGCTTGGATGTGATTGGCGACTGCCTCACCGAGGTCAATGTCACCAGCCCCACCTGCTTTCGGGAAATCATGGACCAAACCGGCTTTGATGTGGCGGCCATGTTCATCGATGCTTTGGAGCAGGCCCTCAGCTGAGTCGGCGGTCTGGGTAGAATTCTGTAGGCCCCTGAATCAGGGATCCGCGCGGCCAGTGTGAGCGTGCACCATTTGCCCCTGTTTGCGCCATGCTCATCCACCCCGAATTCCCCCCCACCCTGGAAGCTGCACACGCCCGCTTGGCGGCGGTGCAAGTGCACGACTACGCGCGCACACGCCAATCGCTGCACGGCGCGGTGACCCAGCTTTCACCTTACATCACCCACGGTTATCTGAGCGTGCCCGAGGTGGCGCGGGCCATGGTGACGCGCTTTCGCATTGGGGTGCAGCACCGGCTGATCCATGAATTGGGCTGGCGCGAGTACGCCCAACACCTCTATGCCCATTTGGGCGAAGGCTTGGGTCAGCAGGCCTTGTTCCCAGGCCCCTTGCTGGAGAGCGACTTCAAACCCGAGTTGCCGCTGGACGTGCGCCATGCCGCCACCGGCATTGCCGCCATCGACCTGGCGGTGAACATGTTGTACAGCTGTGGCTATTTGCACCATCAGGCGCGCTTGTGGCTGGCCAGTTACATCGTGCATGTGCGCAAAATCGATTGGCGGGTGGGCGCGCAGTGGATGCAAGCCCATTTGCTCGATGGTGATGTGGCCAGCAATTGGCTCAACTGGCAGCGTGTGGCGGGCCTGGCCGGTGACCCGCCATGGGTGTTCAATGCCGAAACCGTGGCCCGCCATGCCCCCGCAGATTGGCACAGCCGGGGCTCGATGATCGACAAGCCCATCGAAATGATGGAGATCATGGCGCACAACGCGGCTTCCTTCACCATTTCAGAAGAGCTCAAACGCATCCCTTGGGCCATGAGCGAGCCCGAACTGTTGCACCAACCCCCGGCTTTGCTGGATTGGCATGGCCCCGATGCCCAGGCTTGGGCCGGGCGCGATGTGTGGCTGGTTCACCCCTGGTCACTGGCCGCCTTGCCCAGCGATTTGCCCAGCGGGGTGTTGGCGGTGGGCTTGTGGTGCGAGGAGTGGATGCAAGCCATGCCGTGGAGCTTCAAGCGCTGGATGTTTGTGGCCCAGCGCATGGGTGCCTTGGCGCCGGTGTGTGCCTTTGGATCGGCGGCCGATTGGCAAACCGCTTTGTCCCAGGCCAGCAGTGTCGCGTGTTGGGACCACCCACGGTTGCCAGCTTGGACCGGGTTGGCGGTGCAGCGCAGGTCGCCAGCGCGCTTGTTCAAAAGCCTGGACGAGCCTTGCTTGTCCTTCACCACGTGGTGGCAGCAGGTCTCACGTGGCGTGCGCCACTTTCGTCACTTGGTGGCTTGATCGGGCTCGCCCGTGGTGGGTGCGGGGCGCACAGCGGTCACAAAATGCTCGGCGTCGCCAAAACAGGTGGGCAGGCCTTTGTGTTGCGCATACTCGAGCACCACCTTTTGCCCAATGTGGGTGTTGATCTGATCGACCACCGCCGCATCGCGCACCGTGAAGGCAAATTTTTCGGGCATGGCGGGGACCACCGCGAGGGCGCGCACTTGCTCACCCTCCCAGGTTTTGCACACCCAGCCTTTGAGCGAGATTTTTTGCACATAGCCCACGCTCTCACCGCGCGAATAAGCAAAGTGGTAAGCGGCATAAAAATAAGCCACCACCAGCACCAAGGCCGCCACCCCCAACCACAGCAGCGTGCGCACCAGCTTGGCAGTCCAGCGGCGCAGCGTGAGGCTGGCGTTGTCCATGGTTTGTTTCATGGGGTCATGGTAGCGCACGGTGGATGCCACCGGGGTGGCGGGTGTGATGAAATCGGGCATGGGCACCGTTGCGTGGCAGCGAGCCCCCATCACAGAGGCAGGGAATGAAAAAAATCGCGTTGTGGGTGTTGGCCTTGGTGGTGAGCGCGGCTTTGCTGGCGCTGGGCCTGTGGCGCCACAGCTTGCCCCAGCGGGACGGCAACTTGCCCCTGACAGGCTTGAGCGCGGCGGTGCAAGTGCACTACGACGACTTTGGCGTGCCCCATTTGCAGGCCCAAAACGAGGCCGATCTGTACCGCGCATTGGGCTTTGTGCATGCGCAAGACCGCTTGTTCCAAATGGAGATGATGCGCCGCTTGGCCAAAGGCGAGTTGGCCGCCGTCTTGGGCCCCAAACTGCTGGACACCGACCGGGTGTTTCGCACGGTGGGCCTGCGCCACCATGCCGAGCAAGCCGCTGCGCGTTTTGACACCCAGAGCGAAGCCGGGCAAGCCATGCTGGCTTATTTGGACGGGGTGAACCAGTTTCAAAGCAGTCGGCCCTTGCCGCTGGAGTTCCACCTCTTGCGCATCCAACCCCAGCCGTTCACGCTGGCCGACACCTTCAGCGTGGCCGCCTATTTGGCCTACAGTTTTGCCGCTGGGTTTCGCACCGAGCCGGTGTTGACCCACATCCACAACCAACTCGGCCCCAACTACAGCGCCTTGTTTGACCGACCTTGGCAAACGGAAGGTGTGTGGCGGCAACCGGCCCCTGCACCAGCGACGGCGCCCCCTGTGGCCCTGGCCCAAAGCCCTGCGCCGAGCCCGCAGCCTTGGGCTGCAGCAGCACATGCGCAGAGCCAAGCCGCGAGCGATGCGCGCCAATGGGTGCGCTGGTCGCAAGCGGGGATGGATGTGGCGGGCATGCCGGTGCTCGAGGGCAGCAATGCCTGGGTGGTGTCGGGGCAGCGCACGGCCAGTGGTCGGCCCTTGTTGGCGGGCGACCCGCACATTTCCTATGCCGTGCCCGCGGTCTGGTACGAGGCCCACTTGAGCAGCCCAGGGTTTGAGCTGTATGGCCACTTTTTGGCCCTCAACCCGATGGCCTTGCTGGGCCACAACCGCGACTTTGGTTGGAGCCTGACCATGTTCCAAAACGACGACACCGACATGGTGGCGCTCAACGTGGATCCGCAAAACCCCAACCGCATTTGGCACCAAGGGGCGTGGGTGGATTTGACCGTGCGCGACGAAACCATCGCCGTCAAAGGCGCCGACAGCGTGGTGTTGCAAGTGCGCACCTCGCCGCACGGGCCGGTGATCAATGACGCGTTGCCTTCACCGTCCAACGGCAAACCGCTGGCCCTGTGGTGGACGCTGTACCAAACCGAAAACCCCATCGTGGAGGCCTTCTACCAACTCAACCGCGCCAACACCTTGGACAAAGCACGCCAAGCGGCCAGCCTGGTTCATGCGCCGGGTTTGAATGTGGTGTGGGCCAATGCACAAGGCGACATTGGCTGGTGGGCCGCAGCCCGCTTAGCCCTTCGCCCCGATGGCGTGGACCCATCGCGCATCTTGGACGATGCGCGTGGCGAGGCGGTCAAAGGGGGCTTTTTGCCCTTTGAGCGCAACCCCCAAGAAGAAAACCCAGCGCGCGGTTTCATCGTGTCGGCCAACCACCAGCCTGCGGGGGTCACCGTGGTGCCCGGTTATTACAACCCCGGCGACCGGGCGCGGCGCTTGTACCAACAGCTCGGCCAAGACACGGTGCGCTGGGACACCCGCAGCACCCAAGACTTGCAACTGGACAACCAAACCGATTACTTTGTGCGCACTTGGCGGCCCTTGGCCGACGACTTGCGCGCCGCTGCCGCCAATGATGAGGAGCGCATGTGGGTCGAGCTGTTGTTGGCTTGGGATGGCCAGCACGGTGCCGACAAAATTGCCCCCACCTTGTCCAATCAATTGGCCTTTGATGTGTTGCAACAAGCCATGGCCGATGAACTGGGCACCGAATGGATGGGCTTGTTGTTGCGCACCCGCATGGCCGACATGGCGTTGCCGCGTTTGGCGGCCCATGCCCAGTCGCCCTGGTGGGATCGGCGTGATACCCCGGTCGTGGAAACCCGCGCCCAAGTGGTGGCCGATGCTTGGCGTGCCACCGTCAAACACCTGAAAACCACTTTGGGCCCGGTGGTGCAAAACTGGGCGTGGGGCCAGGTGCACACCTTGACCCATGTGCATCCCTTGGGCCGTGTCAGCCCGTTGGACCGGGTGTTCAATGTGGGGCCGTTTGCCATGGCCGGTGGGCGCGAGGTGCCCAACAACCAAAGTTATTCATTGGGCCCCGCACCGTGGGTGATCACCTATGGCCCGTCCACCCGGCGCGTGATCGACTTTGCCCAACCGCAAGCGGCACAAGGCGTGTTGCCGGTGGGGCAAAGCGGTGTGTGGGGCGACCCGCACTACAGCGACCAAGCGCTGATGCATGCCCAAGGCCGCACCCGAGGCCAATGGTTGGATGCGCCCGATGTCGACGCGCACACCCGCAGCATCTTGTTTTTGCGCGCCCCGTGATGGGCGTCAGCGATGTGGCTTATTCGACTTGGATGCCCGCGGCCTTGACCACCGGCCCATAGCGGTTCAAGTCGCGGCGAATTTCATCGCGAAATGCGTCTGGGCTGCCCGGTGTGGCCTCGATGCCCAGCACGCGCAACTTGTCGCGCACCACCGGGTCGTTCAAGGTGGCGTTGAGTTCGGTGTTGAGTTTTTGGATGATGGCCGCCGGTGTTTGCGCCGGTGCCAAAAAACCCACCCATGAGGCGGCATTGAAATCGCTCACACCGCTCTCGGCAAAGGTGGGCACCTCGGGGAGCGAACTGGCGCGCTGGGGGCTCGATACCGCCATGGGTTTGAGCTTGCCCGATTTCACATGGTTGTAGGCGCCGGCCACGGCGGTGTAGACCAGCGGAATGCTGCCACCCATCACGTCGATCATCGCTTGGCCACCGCCTTTGTACGGCACATGCGTGAGTTGTGCGCCCGAGCGAATTTTGAACAGCTCACCGGCGATGTGTGGTGTGCTGCCGGTGCCCGAGGTGCCGTAGGACAAACCGCCGGGTGTTTTTTTCGACAACGCAATCAGCTCTTGCAGGTTTTTCGCCGGCACGTTGGGGTTGGCCACCAAGATCAAAGTGGCGTCGCCAATCTTGCCAATCGGTGCGTAGTCGGCAACCGAATCAAATCCCACTTTGGCAAACACATGGGGGTTGATCACCATCGTGCCGTCAAAGCCCAGCACCCAGGTGTAGCCATCGGGCGGTGCGGCTTTGACCATGGCCATGCCAATGTTGCCGGAGGCACCGGGTTTGTTGTCGATCACAATTTGTTGGTTCAACCGCCGCCCCAAGTGATCGGCCACCAAGCGTGCACTGGTGTCGGCCACGCCACCGGTGGTGAAGGGCACGATGACACGGATGGGTTTGCTCGGGAAGGCGTCGTCGGCGGCAATGGCGCCAGTGGCCCACAAGCTGGCGCCCAGGGCCAGGGCTGCAAGCCCGCTGCGGCGGGTGATTTGAAGGGTGAAAGCCATGGTGTGTCTCCGATAAAAGGGGGGGTGCGCCTCAGGGCATGTAAGCGCCGCCGTTGACGAACAGGGTTTGGCCCGTCATGTAGGCCGAGGCGGTTGAGAGCAAAAACAGAACCGGGCCCACGATGTCTTCGGGGGTGGCCATGCGGCCCATCGGCGCGAGCTTGGCCAATACCTCGGTGGGCAAGGGCGGCGCGCCTTGTTCATCCGAACGGCCGGTGCCACCCCGCAAAAAGGCGGTGTCCACGGGGCCCGGTGCCACGGCATTGACGCGCACTTGGGGCGCGTTCTCCAACGCCAGTTGGCGCATCAGCAACAACAAGCCCGCCTTTGCCGGGCCGTAAGCGCCATACATGGGCCTGGCCCAAGCGCCCAAGCCAGACGAGATGTGCACCATGCTGCCATTGGCGCTGGCGCGCAAATGCGGCATCACCGCGCGCGAAATGTAAAACGCTGAGTCCAAGTTGCCTTGCATGACCTCGTGCCAAACCTCGTTGGGGGTGTCGGCCAAGGCCAGGGGTGCCGACATGAAGCCCACCAAGTTCACACAGCCATCCACACCGCCGAGTTTCGCCGCCGCTTGGG
>CANFPJ010000073.1 GCA_947448885.1 Comamonadaceae bacterium | reverse complement strand
TAGTGCAGAAAGAGCGTGATGGATTGGCACAGGCCCAAGCAGCGCTGCAGAGCCAGCTTGAGGTGGTGACAAAAACTAGCGCTGATCTGAAAGAGCAACTCAGTCAGCGCATTAAATCGCAAGAAGAGCTTCAAAGCCAGTTGAATCAAGTGACAAAGGCAAGGGCTGACTTGCAAGAAGAGCTGGGTGCACTTTCTGAGGCACAAGCAGATTTGCAAAGCGAGCTTGAAGCCGCCGCCCATCAGCAGGCACAAGTGTTGTCAGAGCGAGATGCATTGGCGCAAAGCTGTGCCAACGAAACAAATGCCAAAGATCTTGCGCACAAGAAACTAGAAGAATTGACTCAGGCTAATAAGCTTGCAATGAAGGAGCGCGATGCATTGGCTCAGGCTAAAGAGCTAGTGCAAAAAGAGCGTGACGGATTGGTAGAGGCCAAAACAGCACTCCAGAGCCAGCTTGAGTCGGTGACAAAAACTAGCATTGATCTGAAAGAGCAACTCAGTCAGCGCATTAAATCGCAAGAAGAGCTTCAAAGCCAGTTGAATCAAGTGACAAAGGCTAGGGCTGACTTGCAAGAAGAGCTTAGTGCACTTTCTGAGGCACAAGCAGATCTGCAAAGCGAGCTTGAAGCAGCCGTTCACCAGCAGGCCCAAGTGTTGTCAGAGCGAGATGCGATTGCGCAAAGCTGTGCCAACGAAACAAATGCCAAAGAGCTTGCGCACAAGAAAATAGAAGAATTGGCTCAGGCTAAAGAGCTTGCATTGAAGGAACGCGATGCATTGGCTCAGGCTAAAGAGCTAGTGCAGAAAGAGCGTGATGGATTGGCACAGGCCCAAGCAGCGCTGCAGAGCCAGCTTGAGGTGGTGACAAAAACTAGCGCTGATCTGAAAGAGCAACTCAGTCAGCGAATTAAATCGCAAGAAGAGCTTCAAAGCCAGTTGAATCAAGTGACAAAGGCTAGGGCTGACTTGAAAGTGCAACTTAGTGCTCTCGAACAGGCTCAAGCAGATCTGCAAAGCAAGCAGGAAAAAGCAGTTCAGCAACAAACGCAATTGACTGCAGAGCGCGATGCATTGGTCAAAGTAAAAGAAGCTGAAACGGCTGCAACAACCAAGGCCAAAACCGAACGAGATACCTTGGCCAAAGAAAAACAAGCTTTAGAAACCAAGTACAAAGAAAGCCAAGAGAGGCTGCAACAACTTGAAAGTGCCAACCAAGACTTGCATAACCGCCAACACCTGCAACATGAAGAGCTTGTGAAGGCAGAAGCCCAGATCGAATTGATCAAAGACCTTCTCTTGCGCGAGCAAGGAATTTAAGAGCAATTGGAATGTTCAAAGTATTGGGTCAGTGGTTAAAGCAAGCTTTCGGTTCGTCAAAACTGGGCAAACCGGCTACTACATCAATTCAGCAATCCGAAACTAATGGCCAATTGAAAGAGCCGTTTGATTCAATCGATGCAGTAAGTCATTTGGTCCCCTACGACGAAAACTTGTTGGAGCGTGCCCGAACGCAATGGCAGTTTGGCGATTGGCACAACTTGGCCAAGCTTGATCGCGAAACTCTGCAACACCACCCAGAGCGCGCCAAACTTGTTCTGCTGGCTGCAGCAGGGCGGCTCCAAATGGGACAGGATTCTGAAGCCAGACAATACATACAACTGGCGCAATCCTGGGGCTGTAGCAAAAAGCACATCAGCCAAATTTTGATTTCAGGTGTGCACAACACCATCGGTATGGCTTCTGCCATAGTTGCTCAGTCGCAACGTGCATCTCTGCATTTTGAAAAGGCCATCATCGTTGGATCTCCAAACAGTGACATCTCATTGCTGACTCAAGCTCGGACAGCTTATCAAGTGAGTTACTTTGATCAAATAGGTCTATCAACACCCATTCAACTTACTCAAACACACACCCAGGCCAATTTGTCTTCTCAATATTCAAATTATCTTAAAATTTTTAAAAAATTTGAATCACAAATTAACTCTGCCAGCACACATAAAACAAATTTTTCCTTTAAAGTTCAGCAAATCGCAGCTTTTGACTTGGGTCAAGCTTGGGCTAGCAACACAATCAACACCGTCATCTTTCGTCATCACGGCGTGATGACATGGGGTGACTACCAATACACCGCGTTTTACTTGGACGAAACCACCCTTCGTGTGGTGCGTCGAACCCTTACAAACAGCCACATATCCACACACGACCTACTTGGCCAATACAACCTGCGAGACGCCCACAACAGTATCAGCATGGGCGTTGATCGCGCCGGCCACTTGCACATTTCTTACGACCACCACGCCACCAAACTGCGCTACCGTCGCAGCAGCAAGCCCAACGCCATTGACTACTGGACTGATGAGCTGGCTATGACAGGTGCCAACGAAGACCGCGTGACTTACCCCACCTTCATATTACCTCGTGGTGGCCACCCGCTAACCATGCTTTACCGCGACGGTGTACATAACAAAGGCAGCGCCCGCCTTAAAACCTATGATGAACATACTCAAAGCTGGTCAGACCGGTCCGCAGCTATTTTGAGCGGAGCAGACCAAAAGCCTTGGACTAGCAATGCCTACTGGAACCACCCAGCCATAGGCTCTAATGGCACGTTGCACCTCTCATTTGTTTGGCGTACCGACACTATTGGCGAACAAAAACTCGTTAACAACGTCAATATTGGCTACGCTTGGTCACCAGATAACGGTCTGAGTTGGTTTACTTCACGTGGGCTGCCTTGCAAGTTGCCCATGACTCAAGTGAACGCCGAAACTGTTTGGCCAGTGTCGCCAGGTAGTAATCTAATTAACCAAACCAGCATGGCACTGGACAGTCATAACCGCCCCCACATTGCTTTTTACGCTAACGATAAGTACGGCGTACCTCAGTATCAACACATATGGTTTGACGGAGAAGTTTGGCACCAACAATACTTTTCAGCTCGCACACAAGCTTTCAACCTGCAGGGCGGCGGCACTCTTCAAATTCCCATCAGCAGACCTGAAATATTGATAGACAAACAAGACTGTGTTTATGCCGTTTACCGAGGAGACTTGACTGAAAACTGTATGGTTGTCACCCAAATTATGGGCGCCAAGTGCAGACTGATGACCACTGATACTGCTAGCCGCACCAAACAGCTTTGGCCGGAGCCTCTTGATTACGCAGAACCCGTGATTGATCGCAATCGCTGGGCAGAAGGTCAGGTTTTGAGTTTGCTATTACAGCGCACACAACAACCCAACGGCGACTTACCTAACAAACCCACCACCGAACCAGTTTGGCTGGTTGATTTTTCGCTTTCATCTTGATTATGCAAACTACACCGCTTTCAGAAGGTAACGCTGCGCTTCGAAACAAAGATTACGAAGCGGCCATACGCCACTACAACAGAGCTTTGGCTCAAACCCCCGAACTAACCCTTATGTTACAGAGTAACATCAAACTCGCACATCAACTCGGAGGGTTACCCAATCCAGCAACAGCAGAGGCAGCCGTAGCGACGATAGACATAGTGGTGCCTGTATACAACGCACTAGAAGACGTGAAAAAATGTCTTGAATCTTTGCAACGCTGCACCGACGGCTTGATAGTTAAAATCATCGTAGTGAACGATGGGTCTGACGAAGTCACTACCCAGTGGTTGCGCAAATACTGCGGCGGCCAACCAATATTCAAACTCATTGAGAATGAAAAAAATGTGGGTTATACCAAGACGGTTAACACCGGACTGAAAGCCACCACAGCTGACTACGTCATTACCCAAAATAGCGATACTATTGTTTCACCCGGATGGCTTACTGGCCTCATTCGGTGTATGAACTCCAATCCTAGAATTGGCATTGTTGGTCCGCTTTCAAACGCAGCCAACTGGCAAAGCGTACCGAATCTACGCGACGAGCAAGGCAACTTTGCCGTAAATGAACTCCCGGCAGGTTACACAGTTGATGACATGGCGAGCCAAGTACGCAATATCTCCACAATGAATTACCCTGAGTTCCCTTTCGTTAACGGCTTTTGTTTCATGATTAAGCGTCAGGTGATAGAGGCCATTGGATTGATGGATGAGGAAAACTTCCTGGTTGGGTATGGTGAAGAAAACGACTACTGTATTAGAGCCACTGACAATGGCTTTAAATTAGCAATCGCTGATGATGTGTTTGTATTCCATGCCAAATCTAAGAGCTTTGGTCACAATCGCCGAAAAGAACTTTCACGCATTGGCGATGAAGCATTAAGAAAAAAATACGGTCAAAAAAAATATCAAAGCTATATAGAATTACTGAAAATATCCAAAGAACTTGAACACATAAGAGATAATATTAAAAGTGTTCTTAATAATAAAATCAGCCAAAATTTTAATCAAGAAAAAGATCAAAAATTTGATGATGAAATACGAGAAATTCAGCATTATGACCTAAAGAAAATAATGCAAATTATCAGTAATTCTGGTCTGTATGATGAAAAATGGTACTTGGCAGAAAATCTAGATGTTGCAAAAAATAAAAATATCGATCCTCTAAGCCATTTTGCACGAAATGGTGGAAGAGAGAGAAGAGATCCCGGGCCAAATTTCAAGACCTCTTGGTATCTGGAAAACTACCCTGAAGTTTTAAATTTTGAAATAAATCCATTGATTCACTATGAAATCATAGGAAAAAGGATTGGATATAAACGTAGTAAAGAAGAAGTAATAAAATTATGGTCATCTAAAATAAAAGTAAAAAACTCTTTAAGCGAAAATTTAAATATATATAATACTATAAGAAGAATTAAAAAAAATCAACTTCCCATTGCAATTATTATTCCAATATATAATGCATTTGAAGAGCTTCAGGAATGTATTAAATCTATACAAAAACACACTAAGCACTCATTTCGACTCATTTTGATAAATGATGCAAGTACGGACATACGTGTGGCACCCTATTTGAACTCACTAGTGGGAATTAAATCATTTGAAATTTATCACAATAAAATAAACTATGGATTTACCAAAACGGTTAATTATGGAATTTCATTAGCAGGACTTTCAGATGTTATTTTCCTAAATTCAGACACGAGGGTTACGCCCAACTGGTTACTCAACCTAAGAATAGCAGCTTACTCAGATGAGCGAGTTGGAACAGCCACTCCATTTTCAAACAATGCAGGTGCTTATTCAGCGCCAGAAATTGGAAGAGAAAATGAAATTCCTGCGAATTATAATCTTGATAATTGGGCGCGTGCAATTGCGCAGGCCACACTCAGAATTTATCCTAAAGCACCAACGGGACACGGATTCTGCATGTACGTAAGGCGAGATTGTTTGGACGACGTTGGTACTCTTGACGACTTAGCGTTTCCAAGAGGATATGGCGAGGAAAACGATTTTTGTATGCGTGCAGTACGAAAAGGTTGGCATAATATTGTAGATCAATCCACCTATATATATCATGTGCGATCAGCAAGTTTTGGTGATTCCAAATCCCAATTACTGAAACAAGGACGTGAAATTATTGACAAACGCTACCCAGAATACACAGCTGAAATTCGAAAGTTCATCACACAAGAAGATTTAGTTGCAACGCACAATTGGATTAAACAAATACTCAGTACCTTACTAGAAAGTAAGATAAATGTTAAACCCCGAGTTCTTTATGTTTTATCCACTAAGACCGGCGGAACACCTCATACAAATCAAGATTTAATGCAAGCATTAGGTCAAGAAATTGAAACTTTTGTAATATATTCGAATTCAAAAAAAATAGATCTATATATTTATCATGAAAGAGAATACACTCTAATTGAATCGTGCATATTGAATGAAACAATAAATGCTTTCCCTCACCAATCGGATGAATATGATGCTGTGGTTTCTAGTTGGATAGTTAAATATGCTTTTGAACTTGTGCATGTGCGTCATCTTGCTTGGCACAGTCTTGGTCTTATAGATATTACAAAAGCCCTTGGTATACCAGTCGTTTTTTCACTTCACGATTTTTACACAATATGTCCAACTGTTAAGCTTTTAGACGCAGAGCAAAAATATTGCGGAGGGACATGTACTTCCAGCTTGACAGAATGTAAGTATGACCTTTGGCGTGATGAATTTTTACCTCCCCTCAAGAATGCAGCCATTTTCGAATGGAGAAGAACTTTTGAATCGGTCCTAAAAAAATGCGACCACTTAGTGACTACAAGCGAGAGTGCTAAATCGATTGTTTTAAGAAATTTCAACGTTTTGAAGGTATATCCATTTTCGGTGATACCACATGGTAGAGATTTTGAAAACATATCATGTATTAATAAAAATATAGATCATAGCAAGCCATTAAAGATACTCGTGCCTGGAAATATTTCAAAAGCAAAAGGTGGCGAAATAATTAGTGGATTAGCTAAATATTCTGAGAAATTAAATATTGAAATTCATCTTTTAGGTAAAGTTTCTGGTAATGTCGATGTAACTAATTGTATTTTGCATGGTGAATATAAAAGAGATGAATTTGTTGAAAAAGTTCGTAATATTAATCCACACCTAGCATTCGTTCTCTCAATATGGCCAGAAACACATTGTCATACATTAACTGAATCTTGGGCTGCAGGCTTGCCCGTGATCGGATTTAATATTGGTGCTGTCGGAGAGAGAATTTCTAAAACTAAAGCGGGCTGGTTAATCAATAATTTTAATACTGAAGAAGTGATTAATCTGATTTTAGAGATAAAAAATGATTCAAAACAGTATGAGCGTGTCATGAGTGCAGTAAAATCATGGCAGATTTCGGATGCACTAAATGAGAGTTGCATGAAAATGGCTTTTGAATATAAAAATATCTACAATACTCTTATTGGTTAATATACGAAAAATATGCAATTATCAAATGATCCGAAAGAACGTCAGAGGCAGTTTGCCGAAAAAGGCTTAGACGTTTCGATATTATCCGGGAAAAATGTACTCAATGGATTTTCATTCGAAGCTCCAGCTCGCATCAATAATGCAACATTCAAAGGCCAAACAGGAATAGGATCTTTTAGCTATTGCTCAGATGGACTTTTTAACTTAGTTACGATTGGCCGATATTGCTCAATTGCAAAATCTATTAACATTGGTCAATTTGACCATCCAAAAAATTGGCTCTCTACTAACCCCTTTCAGTATCAACAGTCATTTAGAATAAATACTGAGAAAGGCTTCCCTGATCGTGAGCAATACATAAATGATGTTATCGAGCCATATTTACAAAAGAAAGCCATAGAGACTGTTCGAAAAAAAACACGAATTGGACATGATGTTTGGATTGGCTTTGGCGTAACTGTTATTTCAGGAGTTTCCATAGGACATGGCGTCATTGTTGCAGCTGGTTCTGTAGTAACCAAAGACGTTCCCCCCTACGCAATCGTAGGCGGTGTTCCTGCTAAGATAATTAAATTCCGTTTCGATGAATCTACAATAAAGCAACTGCTCGAACTTGAATGGTGGAAATTTGCTCCGTGGCAATTACGTGGGATCGATTTTTCTGACATTAAAAAATCAATATTAGGGATTAAGGAAATAATCAAGAAAGATGTAATTCCATATAATGCAAATTCTTATGAGGTTATCAACAATACTTTGAAATGCATTTAAATTAATTATCATCAATAATTCGTCACGCCACTAGATTCTTTGCATCAATTATTTAAGACGATGATGTGAGCTTAATCTACACAGTAGTAATTTTCCAACATAAAATAAATGTTACTTGTGTTACGGCTTTTGTAAAAATCAGCATCTATGAATTTTTACTTGTTCTGCTACCGTTTCGACCAGATAATAGATTTGCGTCACCCACCAGCGATGCCTGCCTTGGCAAGCAATTGAAGCTTCGCTTGTGCTCCGCTGGACTCTTCAGGTTCAGGCTTGGGGAAGGTTGCAGACTTTGTCTTGTTTGGTCCGATATATGACGTTGCTGGTGGCTGATTTCCCGTACCCGTCTGGTTCGTTTGACTACTCGCTTAATTGAGGCGTTGCTGTACCTCAGCAGGTGTTCAACTAGAGCGAACATAATGAGATGCGGCGCTGCGGCGACACCGCCAATTGGCCACACCTCGGGCTACAAGTATTTCGAGCACCAGCAGCAATGCGGCCTTAACCAACTCGTGAATTTTCTATAAGACTTGGCTGAATAAGGCGATGAAGACCTGCTCGCTATGTCATTGCGGAAGTAGTCACCCGCAAGCTAAAAGCTGAACTCAGCCGGAAGTGATCCGAACCATTTGAGCGAGGCATTCGGAAAATGGTGCTTTCCACCTGAACAACCCAGACTGGTTGGCACTTGTGCAAAGTAGGCCTCTACCTTATGTGGGCTGTCAATCATTATGAAAATGGCTTTACATGAATCGCAAAGGCATCATCCTGGCCGGAGGCAGTGGCACTCGTCTCTACCCAGTGACGCAGGCGGTGAGCAAAGAGCTCATGCCGATATACGACAAACCCATGGTGTATTACCCACTTGGCACACTAATGTTGGCAGGTATACGCGATGTGTTGCTGATTAGCACTCAACAAGACACACCGCACTTTGCCGAGTTGCTAGGCGACGGCAGCCAGTGGGGCATGAACATTCAATACGCAGTGCAGCCCAGCCCCGACGGTTTGGCGCAAGCCTTTATCATTGGTCGCGACTTTGTGGACGGACAACCTAGCGCGCTCGTGTTGGGTGACAACATTTTTTATGGACACGACTTGGTCAAACAACTGCACAGCGCAAATGAGCGTAAAAGCGGTGCCAGCGTGTTTGCCTACCACGTGCACGACCCTGAGCGTTATGGCGTTGTAGCATTTGACGACAAACAACGCGCCATCAGCATCGAAGGAAAGCCCACCAAGCCACAGAGTAACTATTCAGTTACAGGCCTGTACTTTTACGACGAAAAGGTGTGCAACATCGCCGCCAGCATCAAACCATCCCACCGGGGCGAGCTGGAAATCACAGATGTCAATAAGCGTTATCTGGAGCAAGGCGAGTTGAGTGTGGAAATCATGGGCCGTGGCTATGCATGGCTTGACACCGGCGCCCACGATAGCCTTCTTGAAGCGGCCAGCTTCATTTCCACTTTGCAAAAACGCCAAGGCTTGCAAGTGGCTTGCCCCGAAGAAATTGCCTACCGGCAGGGCTGGATTGACTCAGCTGTGCTGCACCAGCTTGCAGTCCCGCTGAAGAAAAACGGCTATGGTCAATACTTGTTGAATTTGCTGAAATAAGCCATGCCCTACATCGTGACACCCACCGCCATTCCCGATATTTTGATGTTGGAGCCCAAAGTGTTTGGCGACAGTCGAGGTTTCTTTTATGAGAGTTTTAACGATCAACACTTTGCTGAGACTACCGGGCTAAACATAAAGTTTGTCCAAGACAACCACAGCCGAAGTGCCAAGGGTGTTTTGCGTGGGCTGCACTACCAGCTGCAACAGCCCCAGGGTAAGTTGGTACGTGTGGTACGTGGTGCAGTATTTGATGTGGCGGTGGACATTCGCCGTAGGTCACCCACGTTTGGGAAATGGGTGGGCTGTGAACTGAGCGAGGACAATCACCGCCAGTTTTGGGTGCCGCCTGGATTTGCGCATGGTTTTGTCGTGCTGAGCGACATCGCCGATTTTTTGTATAAAACAACTGACTACTATGCCCCGGCGCATGAGCGTTGTATTGCTTGGAACGACCCTGATGTTGGCATTGAATGGCCAGCGGAAATGCATCCGCAGTTATCGGTAAAAGATTTGCAGGGCAAGTGTTTTAAAGAAGCAGACGTATTTAATTAAAAGTCTCGAAGACCCGCAACAAAAAGATGCCGCCGCTTGTGGGAAATAATGCCTATGTGGTGTTGCTAGCCTACAATTTTTTGAAAGGCAAACTACCAGTGAAGAGGCTTTTTGAGTAAGCTTTCAACCATTATCCCAGTAGCTACGAGCCCTAGCATTTGTAGATGATTCATGTCAAAGTACTTTCGGTAAGACTATCTAGAAAGTCGGTGATATTGGAGGTAAGAACTTGCAAATACTCTGGGACAACAAAGGTTCTTTGAGTTTGGGGAAATTGCAAACTGGGCATAACCGTTTGCGAGGCATGCCAGGATGACCACGATTGCCGATAGGCTTTGCGAGCAGGTGCTTCGCCGCGTTCATCGTTGTGGGTATCTTCATGGCGAGTTAATGAATTGTGAAGGTCTAGTTGCAGCATCACTGGGGTGTCCGATATGTGTAAAGCGCCTGAATCGAAGCGTCGAATTCTTTGGAAAATTTCTGCATCTGCCCCAATCCGAACACTGTCCCATGCCCCCAGTCTTTGGTCAAAATAAGAACGGTCAAACAAGGGTGATGGAAAGCAAATGCGTAATGCACCGTCCAGACTAACCCAGTCTAGAGGCTGAAATCGGGTAAATTCTCCATGCATATTACATCGCAAGGTGCGCCCCACACTTACGGCAATTCCAGGCACTTTGTGTTCAAGCAAGCAATGAAGTTGTTCTTCAAGTCGGGTGGGGAAAGCCCAGTCGTCGGCATCGTGCACCGTGAGGTATTTGCCTTTGGCAACCGTCAGTGCAATGTTTTTGGCCACATAGGGTCCGCCGTTGCTATTCAGAGCAATCACTTTAACCCGCGAATCTTTGCTCCGCAAATCATGGGCTATTTGAAGGCTATTGTCTTTGCTGCAGTCGTCTACCAATATCAGTTCAAGGTTTTGCCAAGTTTGGTCAAGAATTGACTGGGCCGCTTTGCGCAGTGTAAGCGAAGCGTTATAGATCGGCATCAGCACAGATACAAGTGGTCCCTGAGTGTGAACATTAACAGTGCTCAAGGCAGGGCAATAAAGACGCTCAAATCTGCTTGCGCTACTCGGCTTAAGAGACAGATTGTTTTGAACGCCGTGATAAGCCAAATATTTGTTGAAAAAACGAAGCCATAGGCTGTCAATTTCCAAGCATTCATTGGCGTACAACAAATTGAGAGCTGGTATTTCAGATCCTCTCGCATTTTTAAAGGCTGTTGCCAAAGCACGTCCAGGAGCATCCCCAAACTGACGATGTGCTTGGTAAAGACAATCAAATCGACCAGGCTCCGACGTTCGCCAAGGCGCGCCATCTTGATCTGAATTGCTGTGTTGGGAGGCGTAGCCATGTAGGGAATAAGTGATGGGATCAGCACAACCCATTTGACTTAACTCGTCATCAAGTTTCAGGGCATGAATCAACGCCAACCCTGGCTGCCTTTGAGTGCGGTCCAAAGCATGAGCCAGAGTTTTTTCAAGTTCGTTTGACATGCGTTTCATGTTGTTAAGTAATTTTAAAACCTAAATACAAAGGAGCTGAATTGAAGGAGAAATTGAACATTGCAGTAGCTGGTACTGGTTACGTAGGATTGTCGATGGCGGTGTTATTGTCGCAAAATCATTCTGTTTGGGCGTTGGACATCGTTCCTGCCAAAGTAAAACAAATTAATACCAAGCAGGCTCCTATTAAAGACGATGGATTGGCAGATTACTTGGCCAACAAGTCGTTGCAACTGCAAGCAACTTTGGACAAGGTGGAGGCTTATGCACAAGCCGATTTTGTGGTGATTGCCACGCCAACCGATTACGACCCGCAAACCAATTTTTTCAACACGGCCTCTGTAGAGGCTGTCATTCAAGACGTCATAGCCATCAACCCTCGAGCTGTCATGGTAATCAAGAGCACAGTGCCTGTGGGGTTCACTGCGCAAATGAGTCTAAAGTACGGCACGCCAAACTTGCTCTTTTCGCCAGAGTTTTTGCGTGAGGGCCGTGCTTTGCACGATAACTTATACCCTAGCCGCATCGTGGTTGGCCATGAACAGGGTGCAACTGATCATGCAAGGCGCTTTGCCAATTTGTTACTTCAAGGCGCAATCAACAAAGATGCCCCTATATTGCTTACAGGTTCTACAGAGGCCGAAGCTATCAAGCTATTTGCCAATACTTATTTGGCAATGCGAGTGGCTTACTTCAATGAGCTAGACAGCTACGCCATAGCCTCGGGTCTGAGCACCCGCGAGATTATTGAAGGTGTATGTCTAGACCCTCGAATAGGGGCGCATTACAACAATCCAAGCTTTGGTTATGGAGGGTATTGCTTGCCCAAAGATACAAAGCAACTTTTGGCCAACTATGCTCAAGTACCTCAAAACTTAATTCGTGCCATTGTGGATTCAAACAGCAGCCGTAAGGATTTTGTTGCTTTCGACATCATTAAGCATCATCCCAAGGTGGTGGGTATTTACCGTTTGATTATGAAAGCGGGCAGTGATAATTTTCGGGCCAGTAGCGTTCAGGGCATTATGAAACGTCTGAAGGCCAGAGGCATTGAGGTGATTGTGTTTGAGCCTGATTTAAAAGAATCGGAATTTTTCAAATCTGAGGTAGTTCAGAATTTAGACTCATTTAAGCAGCGCGCCGATTTAATTGTTTCCAACCGTATGTCTAGCGATTTGAAAAGTGTTCAACACAAGGTATACACACGCGATTTGTTTGGCAATGATTGATTGACAAAACACGCCAATTAAAAAATGATATTTGTATCTGTAGCTGCTTTTTGTGAACCTTTCCTAGAGCACACGCTTCGCGATGCTGTGGCCAAGGCCAAAAATCCTTCGCAGTTGGTTTTTGCTGTGGTCGACCAAACACCATTGCCTCGCAGGGCGGAACTTCATACACTTTGCAAGCCAGCTCAATTGCGGTACGTGCACATTGACCCTGTGGAGTCTCGCGGTGTTTGCTGGGCACGTTCTATCGTTTTTTCTTTGTACCAAGGCGAATCTTTTTTGTTGCAAATTGATTCGCACATGTTGTTTGAACCCGATTGGGATGTACAGCTTGTTTCGCAATGGCTATCGCTCAAGGCGATTAGTGCCAAGCCCATTGTTAGCACTTATCCCTATGGCTTTGAGTTTGAAGATGAAAAGCCAGTTGTTAAAATCAATGTCAGCAAAAAAACCACTTTGGTTTTAAGGCCGCACCCAGAAACTACCCTAAGCGACACCAATGCCACTTTGAGGTTTATGGCCGAGCATGTCTTTACCCGCAAGCCAGTGCGGGGTTGTCATCTAGCTGGTGGATTTTTGTTCGCAGCAGGTAGTTTTGTTGACGAAATTCCTTACGATCCCAGGCTGTACTTCCATGGGGAGGAGCAAAGCCTCTCTGTTAGAGCCTTTACGCATGGATGGGACATATTTCATCCACCTCATATACCCTTGTTCCATTTGTACAAGGCGCCGAATAAAGAGCACCACACCCATCACTGGCACCCAGAATGGGAAAAATTACGTGACTTTAAATTTACTCAATTGTCTGAATTAGCTAAGCAGCGCTTGATGGATTTAGTTTATGCAAGGCAAAATTTGGGGCGCTTTGGCCTAGGAAGCATTCGAACCCTAGAAGACTTTGCAAAGTTTTCAGGAATTGATTACGCCAAGCGCAAGTTGGTGAAGTAATAAAAAATCACAATAAAAAAACGCTTCCAAGGAAGCGTTTTTTATTGGTTAACTTTCTCAACGTTCGAAAATTAATTCAAACGTTGGATTGTTTTGATGGACCTAGATGACGGTTATCTTCTGAAGGTCTCAATTTGGAAATCCTGAGACTTCCAAGAGCCATCCCAAGTTCGATGGAACAAAGAAATAATCCTTTGCAACGGATAATTAGGACCAGTTGTGATGGGTTGGCCTGTTGTTGCATCTGTTGTTCCAGAATATTGGATTTCTAGATTTATACCGTTCTGGTCAAGCTGAGGGGCAAGTGTGCCGTATGACAGGCCTCGAGCCACAAAGTCACCCGGGATAGCTCTTGGGTAATGTGCTCTTTGTAAGGAAGTATTCAAGCCTGAAATCTCTACAGTGTTCATGGACTGACCGGTCCAATCTACGTCCAATGTAAATACATTTGGGGTAGGTCGCAATGTTTCGAAATTGACTGCTGCATTAATGTTTGTAGCTGTAGCCAAAGCAGAGCTGATTGCACCATTGATACTAAATCCCCCGACGTTATCAAGCTTGACCCAAGGCATTTCACCCATCTGCGCCAAAGTGGGAACCGTTGTGTTCAAGCGCTTGGTGTATTGATAAGTTGGCACGCTGCTGTTGCCATAGTAAAGGATAAACAAGTATTCAGTCCCCTGGGTCATGAGGCTTTGTGCTGCCAGGCGATCTTTTGTGGCTACCCCAGAGGCCAACCAGGTGCCGCCACTGGGCTGATTGGTTAAATCAGTTGGGTATGCAGGTGATGCATAAGTGAGCGTTTTGGGTCCTCCGATAGGAGTGTTCAGTGTGGGTGATGCCCATATTGTTTGAGATACCCAATTCAGAGGGCATGATGCAGGTACCTCGGGCCACACGCCGCCAACCAGTGATGGTTGCCAACCACAACGCTTGAGTTGGTTGACCGGTTGTCCGACAGGCAAGATGCCTTCTTGATTGACCCAAATAGGGCTTCGAAATCCCAGCCCTCGCACATAAGCGCCTTGAAGATGGGGGCGGTGGGCGGTGCTTTTAATGGCTACCCAAAAGCTTTCAGTGTTTGATGACTTATTTTAGAAGTTGTGCACCTGTCGTCTTAGCTGCTGACTTATCAAAAGTCCATAGGGGTGACTGACCCGCTGTGTGAGCTAAGGCGATGTGCAGACAATCTGCAAAATCTGCACTGTGATTGCGAAACAGTTCAAGTGCAATTTCGATAGAAGATTCAGATTCGAAAATCAATTCTTTTGTTGATAGCAGGTTGGACAGCATTTCAAGGACTTGATGCTTGTCAAATAAAAAATTTGATCTCAATACCCACTCTAGCTCAAGCAAAACTGTGACGGGTATAAAGATGCTTTCATCCAATGCAATGTACCGACGTATTAGTTTTCTTGCCAATTGGCCTTGTTCTGCGTCATCTTGAACAAGGAATCTAACAAGAATATTGGTGTCGATGGCGGCCATTGAATTGTTATTTCCAGGGGTTCATTTCTTCGATACTGATTTGCTTTCCTTTTGGTAGCTTGATGGCGCCCTCTAATGATTGAATTGATTTTGTTTTTGCTCTAATGAGTAGTACGCCATCTGGCGAGATTGACCAGCTGAGTTTTGCGCCAGTTTGAAGGCCCACAGCCTCGCGAATTTCTAGTGGCACTGTAGTTTGTCCCTTACTGGTGAGTGTAGAGTCGGCCATGTTGATTCCTTACTTTATTTGATAAAGTAATGATATAGGTCCGCTGAGTATGTGTCTACCTAAACCCAAGCCTGCGGCGTCATCAAGCCCAATAAATACCCTTTAAGCCACCCTAGATCGACAGGCTTGGCAATGAAGTGAGAGCCTTCGGGAGGGCCGCCTCGGCTTTGCATTTCGGACTCGGACAGGGCCGAGACGCTGATAATTTGAAGTTGCTCGTAGCCTTCTTTGAGTTTGATTTGCCTGACCATTTC
>CANFPJ010000072.1 GCA_947448885.1 Comamonadaceae bacterium | reverse complement strand
ACCAAGCGCGGCGACCGCGTCAAAGGCCCGATCAAATCCATCACCGACTTTGGCGTGTTTGTGGGCTTGGCCGCTGGCATCGATGGTTTGGTGCATCTGTCCGACCTGTCTTGGAACGAAACCGGCGAAGCCGCTGTGCGCAACTTCAAAAAGGGCCAAGAAGTCGAAGCCCTGGTGTTGGCCGTGGACGTCGAGCGCGAGCGCATCTCCTTGGGCATCAAGCAGTTGGACGCCGACCCCTTCACCACCTTTGCCGCCATCAACGACAAAGGCCAAGTGGTCACCGGCAAGGTCAAGACCGTGGACGCCAAAGGCGCCGAGATCGACCTGGGCGAAGACATCATTGGCTACTTGCGGGTGAGCGAGATTTCGCGCGACCGCATTGAAGACGCCCGCAGCGTCCTCAAAGAAGGCGATGAAGTCACTGCCGTGGTGGTCAACGTCGACCGCAAAACCCGCAACATCCAACTTTCCATCAAGGCCAAGGATGCGGCGGACCAAGCCGACGCCATGCAAAACCTCAGCCAGCAGTCCTCGCGCGAAAACGCGGGTACCACCAGCCTGGGTGCTTTGTTGCGCGCCAAGCTCGACAACAACTGAGTTTGAAGGTGGGGCACTGCCCCCATTTCCTGGCCATCTGGCAGGGGGTGGGTGCAGCGGCCCCAACGCCCTTGGCATTGGATTGATTTTTGCTGTATCAGACCCATGACACGTTCCGATTTGGTTGAAGCCCTGGCTGAGCGATTTGGTCAATTGACCCACCGCGACGCCGAATTTGCCGTCAAAGCCTTGCTCGAAGCCATGAGCGACGCCCTGGCGCGCGGGCACCGCATTGAGCTGCGCGGTTTTGGCAGTTTCACCATCAGCCACCGCCCTCCCCGCATGGGTCGCAACCCGCGCTCGGGCGAACAAGTGGCCATTCCCGAAAAACGCGTGCCCCACTTCAAGCCTGGCAAAGCTTTGCGCGAAGAAGTGGACCAAGGCACCCCCAAGTTGCTTGAGCAACCGCCCCCTTGACGTGGCCGCCTTGCGCCCATCGCTCTTAGAATCTTCAAGCCCCTGAGGAATCCACTTGAAGAAACTCATCGGGCTGCTTCAGTGGACGCTGAAAGCAGCCATTTTTTTCACCCTGTTTGCCTTCGCGCTGAACAACCAGCACGATGTGACGGTGCATTTCTTTTTTGGTCAACAGTGGCTGGCACCCCAGGTGCTGGTGCTGCTGGCGGTGTTTGTCCTCGGCCTGGTTCTGGGTGTGTTGCTGATGGTGCCCAAATGGTGGCGCGAGCATCGCCAAGTGCGCCGCGCCCGCGCCAACCCCAGCCCAGACCCAGAAAGCCGCCAACCCAAGCTGAGCGAGGCAGACGCCCATGGAGTTTGACCAAGGCTGGATCTTGCTTGGGCTGCCCATTGCCTTTGCCCTGGGTTGGTTGGCGTCGCGCTTTGACCTGCGCCAACTCAGGCTCGACAACCAGCGCACGCCCAAAGCCTATTTCAAAGGCCTGAACCATTTGCTCAATGAGCAACAAGACCAGGCGATTGACGCCTTCATTGAAGCCGTGCAAAGCGACCCCGACACCTCGGAGCTGCACTTTGCCTTGGGCAATTTGTTCCGCCGCCGGGGCGAGTACGAACGTGCCGTGCGGGTGCACCAACACCTGCTGGCCCGCGCCGACCTGAGCCAAAGCGACCGTGACCGCGCGCAACATGCCCTGGCACTGGACTACCTCAAAGCCGGCTTGCTGGACCGCGCCGAGCAAGCGCTGCGCCTGCTGGAAGGCACCGCCTTTGCATCCATGTCCCACCTGGCTTTGCTGAGCATTTACGAGCGTTCGCGCGATTGGGGCCAAGCCGCCGCCATGGCCGACAAACTGGCTCAAGCGGGCGAAGGCAGCTTCCAAGCACGCCAAGCCCATTACCTGTGCGAACAAGCGCTGGCCTTGAACAGCGCCGAGCATTGGCCCGCCGCGCAAGCTTTGCTGGAAAAGGCCTTGGCCTTGTCGCCGCACAATGTGCGCGCCAGCCTCACCTTGGCCCAAGGCCTGCACCGCGCCGGGCAGGTCCGCCAAGCGCTGGCCCTGTTGATCGAATTGGTCCAAGCCCAATCTCCCTCCCTGCCCTTGGTGGCCCCCCACTTGGCGCGATGGGCGCAAGAGTGCCAACAAGTCACACCCGTGCGTGCCCTGTTGCAACAGGCCTACCAACACACGCCCTCGCTGGACGTTTTGAAAGCTTTGGCCGATTTGACCGCTGTGGACGACCCAGCGGCCGTGCCCGCACTGTTGTTGCAACACCTGGACAAAGAGCCCTCACTGGTGGTCGCCAGCCAATGGATGCAAGGCCAAACGCAAACCCCTGAGGGCCTGCAAAAAGCCCTGGCCCGCGCGGTCAAGCCCTTGTTGCGCTACCGCTGTGCAGCCTGCGGTTTTGAAGCCACCCAACATTTTTGGCAATGCCCTGGCTGCCAAGCCTGGGACAGTTACCCCGCGCGGCGGGTGGAGGAATTGTGAAACACCTGACCCCTGCGCAATTGGCCCAAGGCCATGTCTTGGTGGTGGGCGATGTGATGCTCGACCGCTATTGGTACGGCGCGGTCGACCGCATCAGCCCCGAAGCGCCAGTCCCCGTGCTGCGCGTCACCCGCGAAGAAGAACGCCTGGGCGGTGCCGCCAATGTGGCCAGCAACGTGGCCGCCTTGGGCGGGCAGGTGAGCTTGCTCAGCGTGCTCGGTGACGATGCGGCCAGCCACCAGTTTGAAGCCTTGGTGGCGCGCAGCGGCATTCGCCCTGAACTCGAGCGCGACCCCAGCTTGCACACCACCGTCAAGCTGCGCTTGATTGGCCGCCAACAACAACTGCTGCGGGCCGATTTTGAAAGCCGCCCCAGCGCTGCGGTGCTGGACTTGCAATCGACACGCTTTGAACGTGTGATGCCCGCCCATGGCGTGGTGCTGTTCTCCGACTACGGCAAAGGCGGCCTGACCCATGTGGCCGCGATGATTGCCGCTGCGCGCGCCTTGGACAAACCCATCTTGGTCGACCCCAAAGGCAGCGACTACCGCGCCTATGCCGGCGCCACGGTCATCACCCCCAACCGCAGCGAAATGCAGCAAGTGGTGGGTGCTTGGCACTCTGAACAAGAACTCGCCGACAAAGCCCAAAACCTGCGCCAGCAATTGGGCTTGCAAGCGGTGATCGTCACCCGCAGCGAAGAGGGCATGAGCCTGTTTGACACCCAAGGCGCCAGCCATGTGGGGGCGCAAGCCCAAGAGGTGTTTGACGTCACGGGCGCTGGCGACACGGTGATCGCCACCTTGGCGGTGCTGGTCGGTGCGGGCTTGACCCTGCGCGAGGCCATGCCCTGGGCCAACAAGGCGGGTGGCTATGTGGTGGGCAAGCTGGGCACGGCCACCGTGTCGCATGCCGAGTTGTTTGGCGCAGCAGCGCCGGTTTAAGGGGGCATCCATGCGCACAGTTGTCACGGGCGCGGCCGGCTTCATCGGCAGCAACATCATCCAAGGCCTGAACCAACGCGGCATCACCGACATCATCGCGGTCGACGATTTGCGCGATGGCGACAAGTTTCGCAACCTGGCCGACCTGCACATCGCCGACTACCAAGATGCCGGCGACTTCTATGCGCGGTTTGCCAAGGGCGACTATGGCAGCGTGGAAGCCGTGTTCCACGAGGGCGCTTGCAGCGACACGATGGAGACCAACGGCCAATACATGATGCACAACAACTACCAGTTGTCGTGCGATTTGTTCTCTGCCTGCCAACGCCTGGGCACACGGTTGCTGTACGCCTCTTCCGCCGCCACCTATGGCGGCTCGGCCAGCTTTATCGAAACGCCCGAATTTGAAAAGCCGCTCAACGTTTACGGCTACTCCAAGTTGCTGTTTGACCAGCGCATGCGGCGCGAATGTGGTGCCGATTTCTCCAACGCAGCCCAGCAGGTGTGCGGCTTTCGCTACTTCAATGTGTACGGCCCGCGCGAGCAGCACAAGGGCCGCATGGCCAGCGTGGCCTATCACCAGCATGGTCAGTTCCATGCCGATGGCCGGGTGCGCTTGTTTGGTGAATACGGTGGCTACGGCCCTGGCGAGCAGTTGCGCGATTTTGTCTGGGTGGGTGATGTGGTGGCGGTCAACCTGTGGTTCTTCGACCACCCCCAAGCCAGCGGCGTGTTCAACCTGGGCACCGGGCGGGCGCAAAGCTTCAACGAAGTGGCGCTGGCCGTGGTGCAAAGCCTGAGCGCACAACCTGACCTCAACTTGGCCCAGGCCCAAGCCCAAGGCCTGATCGAATACACCCCCTTCCCCGATGCCTTGCGCGGCAAATACCAGTGCTTCACCCAGGCCGACTTGAGCGCTTTGCGGCGCGCAGGGTGTGACCATGTGTTTGCCGATGTGCAAACCGGCGTGGCCCAATACATGCAGGCCTTGTCGGTGGCAGCCACACCCACCTGAGCACCATGGGCTGGGTGAAACACCCCCCGCGCTTGGGCTGGATGGCCTGGCCCGGCCTGCTGCAGCGTTTGGCTTTCAGCGGCTTGATCTGCGGGTTCGCTGGCACGGCCTTGGCGCTGGAGATCAACCTTGCCAGCGAAGCCGAACTCGACAGCGTGCGCGGCATGGGGCCGACCATGAGCCGGGCCATCTTGGCCGAGCGACAGGTCAAGCCGTTTGCCGATTGGGCCGATTTGATGCGCCGGGTCAAGGGCATCCGCAGCGCCACGGCCGAACGCTTTGCCGCCCAAGGCCTGACCGTCAACGGTCAAGCCTGGTCGGCGGCACCTGCGGCCAAACCGTAGCCGCCGCCACCGGGCGTGCTGATTTCAAACACATCGCCCACCGCCATTTGCACCTGGCCAATGTGGTCCAGGTCAAGCACCGTGCCATCGGCACGGATCACCCGGTTCAGCCCCGGCGCACCCGCTTGGCCACCGGCCATGCCAAACGCCGGATGCACCCGACCATTGGAGAGGATGGCCGCGGTCATCGGTTGCAAAAATTCCACCCGGCGCACACCGCCATCGCCGCCGTGCCAACGCCCTGCGCCGCCAGAACCCGTGCGCAATGCAAACGACTGCAAGCGCACCGGGAAGCGAAATTCCAGCACCTCGGGGTCGGTCAAGCGCGAATTGGTCATGTGGGTTTGAACCACGCTGGTGCCGTCAAAGCCGCCCACCGGTTCGCCGTGGTCACCAAACAAGCCGCCCGCCCCACTGCCGCCGGCAATCGTTTCGTAATACTGGTGGCTGGCGTTGCCAAAGGTGAAGTTGTTCATGGTCGGCTGGCTGCCGGCCATCACGCCCAAGGCGCCCATCAATGCGTTGGTGATGCACGTCGAGGTTTCCACATTGCCCGCCACCACCGATGCCGGGTGGCGCGGGTTGAGCATGCAGCCCTCGGGAATGATCACCTCAATGGGTTTCAGGCAACCCGCATTGAGCGGGATGTCGTCATTGACCAGGCTGCGAAACACATACAACACCGCCGCCATGCACACCGCTTTGGGCGCATTGAAGTTATTGCTTTGCTGGACCGAGGTGCCAGTGAAATCCACCACCGCTGAGCGGGTTTGGGCATCGATGCGCACCGCCACCTGAATGCACGCACCGTTGTCCAGCGCCAGCACAAAGGCCTGGGGCTGGGCACGGCCATGGGCCGGGGCCAAACGCGGGCCCAGGGCGGCAATGGCGCGGCGCACCGACTCTTCGGCGTTGTCTTGCACATGGCCCATATAAGCTTGCACCACCGCCAACCCATGATCGGCCACCATGCGGCGCAACTCTTGCACGCCTTTTTCGTTGGCCGCAATTTGGGCGCGCAAGTCCGCCAGGTTTTGCGCCGGGTTACGGCTGGGATGCGCCCCAGCGCTGAGCAAAGCCACCATGGCGGCCTCGCGCAACACACCGCCCTCCACCAGCTTGAAGTTTTGGATTTGCACGCCCTCTTCGTCGATGGAGGTGGAAAACGGCGGCATCGAGCCTGGCGAAGTACCGCCAATGTCGGCATGGTGGCCGCGCGAACCCACATAAAACACAGGCTCCGGGTGATCGGGCAAATACACCGGGGTGATCACCGTCACATCGGGCAAATGGGTACCGCCGTGGTAGGGGTCGTTGAGCACAAACACGTCACCGGCTTGCATGCGGCCATGGTTTTCGGCGATCACGGTTTTGATGCTCTCGCCCATCGAGCCCAGGTGCACCGGCATGTGCGGTGCATTGGCGATCAAGTTGCCCTGCGCGTCAAACAGCGCACATGAAAAATCCAAACGCTCTTTGATGTTGACCGAGTAAGCGGTGTTTTGCAATTGCAAACCCATTTGCTCGGCAATGTTCATGAACAGGTTGTTGAACACCTCCAACAGCACCGGGTCAACCCGTGTGCCAGCGGCGTGGCGCACCTCACGCGGCAACACCCGCGTGAGCACCAAATGGTCCAAGGCGGTCAACTGAGCGCGCCAGCCGGGTTCGATCACGGTGGTGGCATTGGGCTCGGCAATGATGGCCGGCCCAGCGACCACGTCGCCGGCTTGCAGATCGGCGCGCACCACCAAAGCCGCCTTGTGCCACTGCCCCTGGCTGTGCATGCGCACGCGCTCACGCACGGGCACCTCGCGCACCGGGTGACTGGGGCTCACGCGCTCGGTGGGCGCGTCGCCAGCCACCACGGCCTCCACCGACACCGCCTCCACCACCAAGGCTTTGCCCTGCATCAAAAAAGCAAAGCGCTGGCGATAAGCCTGCTCGAATCCGGCTTGAATGTCTGCCAAAGAACCAAACGGGACGATCAAGGCCGCGTCGCTGCCATCAAAGCGCACATGCACCCGCTGGCGCAGCTCGATCGCGCCCGCACCCAGGGGCTGAGCGCGCAATTCGCGCTCGCAACGCTGGGCCAAGGCTTGCAAAGTCGGCACCCAATCGGCCAAGGTGTCGGCGCTCAAGCGCATCTCCACCGCTTGCTCGCGGATCAGGCTTTGATCGGCCAGCCCCATGCCGTAGGCCGACAAGACCCCCGCCAAGGGGTGCACCAACACGCGCGACATGCCCAAGGCATCGGCCACCAAACACGCATGCTGGCCACCGGCCCCACCAAAACACTGCAAGGTGTAGCGGGTGACGTCGTATCCCCGGGCCACCGAAATCTTCTTGATTGCATTGGCCATTTGCTGCACGGCGATGTGCACAAAACCTTCGGCCAGCGAGGCCGCCGTCATGTCGCTGCTGGCCGAGGGGGTGCTTTGCATTTGCGCCAACAGCGCCTCAAAGCGCAAGCGCACCGCTTCGGCGTCCAGGGCTTGGTCACCATTCGGCCCAAACACCGCCGGGAAGTGCTGCGGCTGGATTTTTCCCAGCAGCACATTGGCGTCGGTCAAGGCCAAGGGGCCGCCGCGGCGGTAACTCGCCGGTCCTGGGTTGGCCCCCGCGCTTTGCGGGCCCACGCGCAAGCGCGCCCCGTCAAATTGCAGCAAAGAGCCGCCCCCCGCCGCCACGGTGTGGATGCTCATCATCGGGGCGCGCATGCGCACCCCCGCTACCTGGGTTTCAAACTCACGCTCAAACTCACCGGCATAGTGGCTCACATCGGTGGAGGTGCCGCCCATGTCAAAGCCAATCACCCGGGCCGGGCCATCCAAGCCCTCGCCATGGGCAAAGGCCAACTCGGCCGTGCGGGCCATGCCCACAATGCCGCCTGCGGGGCCGGACAAAATCGCATCCTTGCCCTGAAACGCATGGGCATCGGTCAAGCCGCCCGAGGACTGCATGAAGTACAAAGGCACGCCAGGCATCTCACTGGCCACTTGCTCGACATAGCGGCGCAAGATCGGCGACAAATACGCGTCCACCACGGTGGTGTCACCCCGGCTGACAAACTTCATCAAAGGGCTGGTCTGGTGCGAGGCACTGACCTGGGCAAAACCCAGCTCGCGCGCCAACTGCGCCGCCTGGGCCTCGTGCGCGGTGAAGCGATACCCATGCATGAACACCACCGCCACGCTGCGCAAACCGCGTGCATGCGCGGCCTGCAATTGGGCCAGCAAATGCGCCTCATCCAAGGCTTGCAACACCTCGCCGTGCGCACCCATGCGCTCCTGCGCTTCGATCACCTCGGTGTAGAGCAACTCGGGCAACACAATGTGCCGATCGAACAAGCGCGGGCGGTTTTGATACGCAATGCGCAAGGCATCGCGAAAGCCTCGGGTGGTGACCAACAAGGTCGGCTCGCCTTTGCGCTCGAGCAGCGCATTGGTGGCCACCGTGGTGCCCATCTTCACGCACGCCACCAGGTCCGGGCTCACCGCTTGGGTGGGGGTCAAGCCCAACAAATGGCGAATGCCCGCCACCGCCGCGTCGCGGTAGCGCTCGGGGTTGTCGCTGAGCAGCTTGTGGGTGATGAGCGTGCCATCGGGCCGCTTGCCCACGATGTCGGTGAAGGTGCCACCTCTGTCGACCCAAAATTGCCACTTCATGCGACACCCCCCATGAACTGAATGGCGGTGTGACCCATGCCGTGCGCCTGGTGGGTGATGAGGCCAGGCGGGGCGAGCGCAACGCCGCCATATAAAACTTCGGTGTACATGGCGGTGATGTTATCGCAGGGCTTTGTCTCGGCCGCAGCAGCGATGCCGTTGATGCCCTGTGGATTCGCTGTTATCGTTTGCCCCTCATCGCCTTCGATTGCACACCCCATGAAAGCCGAACAAAACGACCGCATCACCCGCGTGGGCCCAGGCACTGCCGCCGGCCAATTGCTGCGCCGCTACTGGCAGCCCGCCGCGCTGGTGGATGAATTCAACCCAACTCTGGACCCGCGCATGGCGCAGCGACCGGTCAAAGCCGTGCGCTTGATGGGCCAAGACCTGGTGTTGTTCAAAGACGCGCAGCAGCGCTGGGGCCTGCTCGACCGCGACTGCCCGCACCGGGGCGCCGATTTGTCCTTTGGCCGCCACGAAGGCGATGGTTTGCGCTGCCCTTTCCACGGTTGGAAGTTTGATGTGTCAGGCCGCTGCCTGGACACACCCGCCGAGCCCCTGGGCAGCCGCTTGTGCGACCGGGTTCAACAAACCAGCTACCCGGTGGTGGAGCGCAACGGTGTGGTGTTTGCCTGGATGGGCCCCACCGATGTGGCGCTACCGCCCCTGCCCGCCATCGACGCGTTTTTGGCGCCGGCCAGCCACAGCTTTGCCTTCAAAGGCCTATGGCATGCCAACTGGTTGCAGTGCTTTGAGGTGGGCATTGACCCGGCCCACCCGTCTTTTTTGCACCGCTTTTTGCACGACGAAGACTTGAGCGCGGTGGGCGACAACGCCGGGGGCAAGCAGTTTCGCAGCGCCAGCGTGGGTGCGATCGATGGGCAAGCCTGGCCGATGAGCCGCATCATGCGCGAGTTCTACCGCCCTGACATTGGCTTTGAGCCCACGCCGCAGGGCATGCAAATCACCTCGCGCAGACCCATGACCGACGAGCTGACCCATGTGCGCGTCACCCAATCCATCTTTCCCAGCACCTTCGTCATCCCCTTGTCGGCCAGCATGACCATCACCCAAATGCATGTGCCGGTGGACGACACCCACACCTATTGGTATGCGTTTTTCACCAGCTTCGACAAGCCCCTGGACGGCGCGGCCATGCGCGCCCAGCGCGCGCCCTACATCAGCCTGCCCGACTACATCCCGGTGTCGGGCAGTCACAACCAATGGGGCTTCAACCCCGATGAGCAACGCGACCAAACCTATTTGGGCATGGGCGAGGACGACATCAATGTGCACGACCAATGGGCGGTGGAGAGCATGGGCGCCATTCAAGACCGCACCCGCGAACATTTGGGCACCAGCGACAAATTGATCGTGGCCAACCGGCGCCAGTTGCTGCAAGCCATTGACAGCGTGGAGGGCGGTGGCCCGGCCCCCGGCGTGTCGCAGGCCGATGTGGCCCAGCAGCGCACCGGTCCCGACACCGTGGATGGTGTGGCCCCGGCCGGCACCTGGGCCACTTGGTGGCGCGAGCAAGCCCAGGCCAAGCACGCGGCCTGCCCGTGGATGACCGACACCCAGGCCCACCCAAACACAGTTTGACCCGCAGTCACATGCCAACCCAAACCTTTGATGAACGCTGCGGCATCCACACCCCGCAGCGGGAACAAGCCCTGCAACAAGCCTTGCAAAAAATGCGCGAGCGTGCGCTGCGCGAAGTGCGTTTTGTGTGGTGCGACATCCATGGCACCACGCGCAGCAAAACTTTGATGCCCGATGCGGTCGAAGGCGCGCTGCGCAATGGCGTCGGCATGGTCAGCACCTTGATGCTCAAAGACACCTCGGACCGCACCGCCTTCAAAGTCTTTGAACCCGGTGGCACCGATGGCTTGCACGGCTTTGGCCAGGGCAACAACGTCACCCTGCTGGCGCAAGACATCGAACTGCACACCCTGCCCTGGGCCTCCGAGGTGGGCTGGGTGCCATGCCAAGCGTGGTTCCAAGACGGCACGCCCGTGGCTTGGGACAGCCGGCGCGTGCTGCAAGCGGCTGTGGCCCAACTGCAAGCCAAAGGCTGGGGCATGCAATGTGGCCTGGAGGTGGAGTTTCACATCTACCGCCTGCGCGGCCCCGGCGCGCACACCGACCCGCAGCAAGCCGCATGGCCGGGCCCGCCCCCTGAAGTGGACTTGATCCACCCCGGCTGCGCCTTGCTGAGCGAAGCCCACAGCGACACCGCCCATGCGGCCTTGCGCATCGTGCAAGACACCGCCCAAGGCATGGGCTTGCCCTTGCTGTCGCTGGAAATTGAACTCGGCCCCAGCCAGGTCGAAGCCGTGTTTGCCCCCACCGACGCCTTGCGCGCGGCCGACAACATGGTGCGTTTTCGCAATGGGGTGCGCCAGGCCTTGGCCCGGGCTGGGTATTGGGCCAGCTTCATGTGCCGCCCGCCGTTTGAGCACATCATGTCCAGCGGTTGGCATTTGCACCAATCTCTGATCGACCTGGCGAGTGGCACCAACTTGTTCCAACGTGATGCAGCGGCCACGGGCAGCAGCGCACAAGACGCCGAACACACCTTGTCCCCCTTGGGTGCGCAATACCTGGCGGGCTTGTTGGACCATGCCGCTGGTGCGCTGGTGTTTTGCACGCCCACGGCCAATGGCTACGGCCGCTTTCGCCCCCTGGCCTTGGCGCCCCAAGCAGCGGTGTGGGGGCGCGACAACCGGGGCGCCATGCTGCGGGTGATTGGCCAGGCCCAAGACCCGGCCACCCGGATAGAGAACCGCATTGGCGAGCCCGCCGCCAACCCTTACTTGTACATGGCCTCGCAAATCCATGCGGGCTTGGACGGCATCGCGCGCGGCTTGAAGCCCCCTTCAGCCACCGAATCCCCCTACGGCCAAGGCAACACCCTGCTGCCCACCGACTTGGGCCAAGCCTTGGCGGCTTTGCAAGCCGACACCCACCTGGTGAACGCCTTTGGCCCCGGCTTTGTGGCGCTGCTCAGCGGCATCAAACAACTGGAGTGGCAGCGCTTTCAACAGGCGGAAGACAAACTGGCGTTTCAGCGCAACGAGTATTTCAGCCGAATTTGAGGAAGGCCTTGGCGGCGAAACAACCGCCTCATGGCAAGCGTCAATACCCCTGAAACAAAAAGTCCAAGGCAGCGGTGATGCGCGCCTGGTCTGCTGTCAAAGAGGCCACCCGGTCTTTCAAAATTCGCAGGGGCACAGCAGCCATTTTGGGTGTCTCCAGCAAGCAGTCATTGCCATGGATGCTGACGACGGGCATCAACCGTGTGGGAATTTTGACGTTGGCAAAGTGCGCCAAGCCCCGCAGTGGAATCACCATGCGACTGTCCAAGCCATCGAGCAAATCGCTTTGAACATCCAACAAATACGGCGTGGTGTTGGCCTGCGGTCCCGGGTTGGCATACACATCAAAGCGTGCCATCAAAAACTTCTCCAGGTATCCAGTGGCAGGCCCTCTTGTTCGACCGTGTGGTTGTAGGCGGCAATGAAGTCTGCGTGTTCGCTGCGCCAGCGCTGCGCCTGGGCTTGGGCCACCACTTCGCGCAAGTGCTGATCGCAAATTTGCGACACATTCAGCCCCAGGGCTTTGGCATCGTCCAGCACGTCAACACTCAGCGTCAGGTTGGTGGCCTTTTTCAATGGTTGTCGATGGCGAGGCTTGGGGGGAACGGCTTGAATGAGGGACATGTGGATCTCCAATGCGCATTAATGAATGCACATATTTTATGCACATCCGTGGTCGAACGCTTGTTTCACTGCGTTTTTCCAAACCACCCCCCAGATCACCCAGCGGCCCACTCAACCCAATTCCTCCAACTGGGTCAGCCCCCAAGGCTCAGTTCGCACCGCCCGCGAGACGGGGCCATGCGTCGCAGGTGCATGTGTCACAGCGGTTACAGTAAAGCCTCTCAGCACACACCCCTAGGAGCCCTTGATGAACAACCGACTGCTGGTCTCAACCGCCCTCACTTTGGCCTTCTCTGCACCCTTGTGGGCGCAAACCAAATGGGACTTGCCCGCCGCCTACCCGGCCAGCAACTTCCACACCGAAAACCTGGTCCAGTTTGCCAACGATGTGGACAAAGCCACCGGTGGCAAGCTCAAAATCACCGTGCACGCCAACGCCTCGCTGTTCAAGGCCAATGAAATCAAGCGCGCGGTACAAGGCGGTCAAGCCCAAATTGGCGAGGTGCTGCTGGTCAACTTTGAAAACGAAAACCCCATGTACGGGGCCGATGGCATCCCGTTTTTGGCCACCAGCTATGCCGAGTCCAAGCGCCTGTCGGACGCCCAAAAGCCTTTCACCGACAAATTGCTGGCCGCCCAGGGCATGAAGCTGCTTTACGCCGTGGCTTGGCCGCCGCAAGGCATTTATGTGAAAAAAGAAATTGCTTCGGTGGCCGACATGCGCGGTTTGAAGTGGCGCGCTTACAGCCCCGCCACCGGCAAGATCGCCGAGCTGATTGGCGCCCAACCCGTGACCATCCAAGCCGCTGAGCTGTCGCAAGCCTTGGCCACGGGCGTGGTCGAGAGCTACATGAGTTCAGGCTCCACCGGTTATGACACCAAAACCTACGAGAGCATCAAATACTTTTACGACACCCAAGCCTGGTTGCCCAAAAATGCGGTGATCGTCAACCGCAAGGCCTTTGACGCCTTGGACGCCGCCACCCAAGCCGCGCTGACCAAGGCTGCCGCCGACGCCGAAGCCCGTGGCTGGAAGGTGAGCGAGGAAAAGAACGATTGGTACAAAAAGGCCTTGACCGAAAAAGGCATGAAGATCATGACCCCATCGCCCAAGCTGATGGGTGACTTGAAACAAGTGGGCGCGATCATGCTGGCCGATTGGCAAAAGCGCGCTGGGCCTGACGGCGAGGCCATGGTGGCCGCTTATTTGAAGTCTGCCCCCAAAGCCGCACCGGCGAAGAAGTAAATGTGGCGCCGCGGGCTGAACCGCCTGTACCTGGCCGCAGGCGCCTTGGGCGCATTTTTCATCTTGGTGATCGCCGTCTTGATGGTCGGCCAAAGCCTGTTGCGCGAGATCGGGGTGCGCACCGGCGCGGTCAATGACGTGGTGGCTTGGTGTTGCGCCGCCGCTGCTTTTTTGACCATGGCCCACGCCTTCAAGCACGGCGACTTTGTGCGCGTGACCTTGCTGCTCGATCACGTCGCCCCCAGCCAACGCCGGCGCATGGAAATCTCTGCCTTGAGCGTGGGTGTGGTCGCCACCGGGTACCTGGCCTGGTCGGCTTGCTTGTTCACCCATGAGAGCTGGGTGTTCAACGACATCGCCCAAGGCATGCTGCCCATGCCACTGTGGATACCGCAGTTGAGCTTTGCTGTGGGCTCGGTGCTGTTGTGGGTGGCCTTGATCGATGAATGGTGGTTGGTGTGGCGCGGCGCCGAGCCCACCTACGTGCGCGAGGTGCAAGCGCGCCACGCGCGTGGCGACTTTTCCGCCGAGGTCTGAGCGTGGACATCTTGCTGGTTGGCGGCTTGCTGCTGTTCATCATGCTGCTGCTGCTCAGCGGCGGCGTGTGGATCGCCATGACCTTGGCCATTTGCGGCTGGGTCGGGCAAGCGTTTTTCACCAGCACCCAACCGGGCAAAAACCTGTTCTCGGCGTTTTGGGAAAGCAATGCCAGTTGGGAACTGGCCGCCCTGCCCTTGTTCATTTGGATGGGCGAAATTTTGTTTCGCACCAAGCTGAGCGAAGAAATGTTCGAAGGCCTGCGCCCCTGGCTCAACCGCGTGCCCGGTCGGCTGATGCACACCACCATTTTGGGTTGCGGCATTTTTGGCTCGGTCTCGGGCTCATCGGCCGCCACCTGCGCGACCATCAGCAAAGTGGCTTTGCCCGAATTGATGCGCCGTGGCTATGACGAAAAGCTGGCCTTGGGTTCCTTGGCCACCGCGGGCACGCTGGGTATTTTGATCCCACCCTCGATCACCATGGTGGTGTATGCGGTGGCCGCCGATGCGTCCATCATCCGCATCTTTTTGGCGGGCTTTGCGCCGGGCTTGTTGCTGATGGCCTTGTTCAGCGGCTACATCGCTTGGTGGAGTTGGCGCCACCCCGATAAAGTGCCACCCCCCGACCCGCCCACCACCTTGATGGAAAAGATCCGTTTGTCGGGCAACCTCATTCCCTGCGGCGCGCTGATCGTGTTCATTTGCTGGGTGCTGATCGCGGGCTATGCCACGGCCACCGAATGCGCCGCCTACGGCGTGGTGGGCGCATTGGCCTTGGCGGCATGGAGCCGCAGCCTGACCTGGGCCAACTTCAAAGAGGGTTTGATGGGCACGGCCCGATCGAGCTGCATGATCATGTTCATCTTGGCCGGTGCGGCGTTTTTGACCAAGACCATGGCCTTCACCGGCATCCCCCGCGAGCTGGCCGAATGGGTCAACGCGATGCAACTCTCCCCCTTGGCCTTGATCGCGGTGCTCACCGTGATCTATTTGATTTTGGGCACCGCCTTGGACGGCATCAGCATGATTGTGCTGACCAGCGCTGTGGTGCTGCCCATGATCCAAAAGGCTGGTTTTGATTTGATTTGGTTTGGCATCTTCATTGTGCTGCTGGTCGAGATCGCCGAGGTCACGCCGCCGGTGGGCTTTAACCTGTTTGTGCTGCAAAACATGACCGGCAAAGACAGCAACACCATTGCGCGCGCCGCCATCCCCTTCTTTTTGTGCCTGGTGGTGTGCATCGTGTTGGTCACCTTGTTCCCCAGCATCGTCACCTTTTTGCCCGACCTGGTGATGGGCGAAAACAAATGAGCCTGGCGGTGTGGGCGATTTGCCTGGGCGCGTCTGTGGGTGCTTTGGCGCGTTGGCAATTGGGCCTGTGGCTCAACACCGGTGCCGCCATTCCCTGGGGCACCTTGGCCGCGAATCTGGTGGGCGGCTATTTGGTGGGCGTGTGCGTGGCCTTGTTCGAGCATCTGCCCGAACTGGACCCAGCCTGGCGCTTGGCACTGGTGACCGGTTTTTTGGGGGCACTCACCACGTTTTCCAGCTTTTCGGCCGAGGTGGTGGCCATGCTGATGCAGTCGCGCTACGCCATGGCCCTGGGCACAGCGGCCATGCATTT
>CANFPJ010000071.1 GCA_947448885.1 Comamonadaceae bacterium | reverse complement strand
CGAGATTGAACAAACCTACATCTTGGAGGGCAGCCTGGAAGACGAACAAGCGCCAGCCACAGCGGGCAACTTTGTGTGGCGACCGGGTGGCAATACCCACATTGCCCATGCGCCCAATGGCTGCTTGTCGATTTCGTTTTTCACCAAACCGAACAAGTTTTTTGACGAGGTCAAGTGGTTCAACGAACTGTGATCAGCTTGGCGCAGACCTGAAGAGGCTGGGCCGCCGCGCCTGCCCAAGCCACTGCCCGGACAAACGGGTAGCCCCCATTGACGTTTTTTGATTGAAAGAAATCCCATGACATTGCCCAAGCGCCATTTGCTTTTATCCGCCTTGTCCCTGGCATTGGCATCGCTGATGCCACTGGCCGCCCAAGCCCAAAACCTCAAATGGAACATGCCCACGCCCTATGCCGATGGCAGCTTCCACACCAAGAACACGCGCCTGTTTGCCGACGAAATCCGGCAAGCATCGGGCGGGCGCATTGACATCACCGTTCACTCCAACGGTGCGTTGTTCAAAATGCCCGAGATCAAACGCGCGGTGCAAACCGGTCAGGTGCCGATCGCCGAGACCAACCTGCCCGCCTATGGCAACGAGTTTGCTTTTTTTGACATCGACGGCATTTTGTTTTTGGACCGTGGCTACGACGCGGCCGAGCGCTTGTGGAAAATTTCCAAGCCCTATTTGGACAAACGCCTGAACGCCCAAGGCATCACGATTTTGTACACCGTGCCCTTTCCGGGCATGGGCATGCTCAGCAAAAAACCCGTCACCAAACTGGAGGACTTCAAAGGCATGAAGCACCGCAGTTGGGGCCCTGCGGCATCGCGCTTTGCCGAATTGGTGGGGGCCACCCCCACTGTGCTTCAAGCCTCTGAGCTCAGCCAAGCCTTCACCGTGGGCATTGTGGACGCCACCCTCACCTCTTCGACCACAGGTGTGGCAACTCAAGCGTGGGAATATGCCAAGTACTTCATCGACTTTCAAGCCGCACATTCCAAAGACACCATCTTGATCAACACCCAGGTGTTCAAAGGCTTGCCCGCCGATTTGCAAAACATCATCCTGACCGCCGCAACCAATGCCGAAAAACGCGGATGGGAATGGAGCAAGCGTGAAGGCGACGAAACCAAGGCCCGCTTGGTCAAAGAGGGCATGACCATCATCACACCCGATGCCAAATTCCAAGCCGACTTGAAGAAAATTGGCGACGTGTTGGCCGCCGACTGGGAAAAGCGCGCTGGCCCAGATGGGGTGGCGGCGCTCAAAGACTTCCGCAACAAATAAGACCCCGTGATGCGCAAAATTCTCAATGGCTGTTACACAGCCTGTGGGGTGGTGTCGGGCTTGGCCTTGGTCGGCATCGTGGCCTTCGTGTTGATCCAAATTGTGGCCCGGCCCTTAGGGCTGGTGGTGTCGTGGAGTGCCGAGTTTGCGGGTTACGCCATGGCCGCCTCGTCATTCATGGGCCTGGCCTACACCCTCAACACGGGCGGCCACATTCGGGTCAATTTGCTGGCCGATCGATTGCCCACCAGCTGGCAGCGCTGGCTTGAACGCTTGTGCTTGGTCATGGCGTCGGGGATTGTGGGCTTTTTCGCTTGGTACTGCGTCGCCATGACCTACGACTCCTACCAATTCAATGAAATGGGCCAAGGCATCATTGCCGTGCCACTGTGGATACCGCAGTTGTGGATGGCACTCGGCGTGGCCTGCTTGTGGCTCGCCTTGGTCGACAACTTGGTCACACCCCTGATGAACGAAACCACCCAATACCCGCGCGATGGCACTCAGCCTTCGCCCACCTGAACCATGAGCAACGAACAACTGGCTTTGATCACCTTGCTCAGCTTGGGGCTGCTGCTGGGCAGTGGTCTGTGGATCGCCATCGCCTTGCTGGGTGCGGCCTTGGTGGTGTTTTTTGTCGGCACCACCTCCCCCACCGGCACCATCATGGCCACCTCGATTTGGGGCGGCAGCGCGAGCTGGACCTTGACCGCCTTGCCGATGTTTGTGTGGATGGGCGAGATTTTGTTTCGCAGCCGCTTGAGCGAAGAAATGTTCAAAGGCCTGGCCCCGTGGCTGAACCGATTGCCGGGGCGCTTGTTCCATGTCAACGTGATTGGTTGCGGTATTTTTGCGGCGGCTTGCGGTTCATCAGCCGCCACCATGGCCACGATTGGCCGCATATCACTGCCCGAGTTGGACAAGCGCGGCTACGAGCCCAGCTTGAGCATGGGCGCGTTGACCAGCGCCGGCACGCTGGGCATCATGATCCCGCCGTCCATCACCTTCATTGTGTATGGCGTGTCGGCCGAGGTGTCGATCGCGCGCTTGTTTGCGGCAGGCATTCTGCCGGGCATCGTGCTGATGCTGCTGTTCATGGGCTACATCGCTTTTTGGTCCATGACCCACAAAGACAAAATGCCGCCACCAGAGCCCTCCATCGGCTTCATGGAAAAACTCAAACTCAGTCGGCATTTGATTCCCGTGTGCATTTTGATTGCGCTGGTGATTGGCTCCATTTACACCGGTGTGGCCACACCCACCGAATCGGCCGCGATTGGCGTGGCAGGGGCTCTGCTGCTGTCGGCCATCTCGGGCACCTTGACCCGCGCCAACTTCATTGAAAGTGTGCGCGAGTCGGTGCGCACCTCGTGCATGATTTCTTTCATCATCATGGGTTCGATGTTTTTGTCCTCGGCGGTGGACTTCACCGGCCTGCCCACGACGATTGCCAAGTTCATTGAGTCGTATCACCTCTCGGCCAACGGCTTGCTGCTGGCTTTGACGGTTTTGTTTGGCATCTTGGGCTGCTTTTTGGACGGCGTGTCGATTGTGGTGCTGGCCAGCTCCTTGCTGCTGCCCACCGTGCAAGCCGCTGGCATCGACTTGATTTGGTTTGGGGTGTACATGGTGTTGATGGTCGAGATGTCGATGGTCACGCCGCCCGTGGGCCTGAACTTGTTCATCATGCAAATGATGTCGGGTCGCAGCCTGGCGTTTGTGTCCAAGGCGGTCTTTCCCTTCTTCTTGATCATGGTGGCCTTTGTCGTGCTGCTGGTGGCCGTGCCCGGCATGGCGACCTACCTGCCCTCCGTCTTGTTCTGATCCGCAGAGCAGAGCTGGCCCTGCCTTGGCATGGGCCTCCCCCCGAGGCGCATGCAGCGGCCTTTATGAACCAAGAACAGTGGGCGCTTTAAGCGCCAAATTTCGGCTCGCGCTTTTGCGCAAACGCTGCCACACCTTCGCGGAAGTGGGGGCTGTCGAGCAACACCCGCTGGCGTTGGCGCTCCACATCCATTTGCTGGCTCAAGGTGTTGGTTTGCGCCGCATGGTGGGCATGGCGCACTTCTTTGGCAATGCCAGGCGGCCCCAAACTCAGGCGCATGGACGTGTCGTTCACGGTGCTTTGAAATTCCGCATCGGGCTCAGCGCGCCAAATCATGCCCCATTGCGCGGCTTGCTCGGCGCTGATGCGCTCTCCCAGCAGGGCCGTGGCCTGGGCGCGGGCCCAGCCCACCAAGCGCGGCATTTTCCAGGTGGCCCCCAGGTCTGGAATCAGCCCCAATCGCGGTGCAAAGGTCATGACAAACGAAGCACTGTGGTGGGCAATGACCACATCGCAGGCCAAGGCCAAGCTGACCCCCGCACCGGCACACACGCCGTTCACAGCCGCCAGGGTGGGAAGTGGGCAATCGTGCAAGGCCTCGATCACCGGGTTGAAATACTCGGCCATCAAGTGCGATTGCCGCACCCCCAGGGATTCGCCCTCGATGCCGGGCACTTGGTCCATGTCGAGTTGCCAGCCCGCGCAAAAGCCGCGCCCTTGTCCGGTGAGCACCAAGGCCCGCACGTCGCTGCGCACCGACAGGTCGCGCAGGTGCTGCAACAGGGTTTGAATGGACCCCAGGCTCAGGCTGTTGAGCGAGGCCGGGCGGTTGACGGTCAAGGTGGCGATGCGCTCGCTCACAGTCAACAAAATGTCTTCGCTCATGAAAGGCTCCAATGCAGTGGGGTTCAGGGGCTTTTCGGAAACCGTTGAACGCGTGCCAGTTGCCGGCGGTAGTCCACCGGGTCCAACTCCAAGCCATAACGCGGGCTGTCGGGGTAGAGCTTTTGGATGGTGATGCGCTCTTGGTCAATGGCGCGGTTCATCTCGGCCGCACTGGGCAAGCCACAGCGGCCATTGACCAAACTGGCGATCCATTGCGCTTGGTCGTCCATCATGCGGATGTTGCCGCCGCCACTGACATTGAAAAAGCCCATGAAATACAAACCCGGTTGCTGGGGGTGGACCACGCGGTGAAACAAGCGCAGCCAGTGGCCTTCGACTGGCGAGGTTTCAGGCCGCAAAAAAGGCAAGTCCACGCGGTAACCGGTGGCCGCAATGATGCTGTCAAAGGCCTGCACCGTGCCGTCGTCGAAGCGCACGTCGTGGCCTTGGATACTGGCAATGCCAGGCTTGGCTTTGATGCGGCCCCACACAAAATGCCCCATCAACAAATGGTGGCCCGCTGGGTGGGTGCGTTTCGTGGGGGTGCGAAAACCCCACTGCTCCATGGTGCCATGGGCCATGCGCGAGACCAGGGTGCGAAAAAACCGCCGCACTGGCCAAGGCACCCAGGGTTTTTCCACCTTGGCCAAAACGCGTGAAGTGGGCACGCCCAAGAACATGCGCGGCATCAGCAGCACCGGCGATCGCGCCGCGATCACCGTGGCCTGGGCCTGGGTGCAAACATCGGCAGCAATGTCGCAAGCGCTGTTGCCAATGCCCACCACCAACACGCGCTGGCCCTTGAACGGCTCGGGCACGCGGTACTGGTGCGAATGCAGGTATTGGCCGGCAAAATCTGGGGCAAAGGGTGGGTGCAAGGGCACACCTTGGTGGCCACTGGCGACCACGACCGCGTCAAAACGCTCTTTGTCTTGACCACGCACGGTGACATACCAAGAAGGGCCGCCGTGGCCTGGGTCGGCTTGCACCGCTTCGATGGGCGATTGAAACCGGATGTGTTTGACCAGATCAAAATGTTCGGCATAAGCGCGCAAATAAGCGGTCATTTGCCGATGGTCGGGGTACAGCGGGGCATCGGCTGTGAATGGAAAGTCCACATAAGCCGTGACCCGGTTTTCAGAGTTGACGTGCAAGGACTGGTAGGCCGGGCTCAAGCCATTGTCGTTTTCATAGACCCACAGGCCGCCGATGTGGCTGCCCATTTCAAAGATGGTGACGGCGACGCCCTGGGCTTTCAGGTGCTTGGCTGCGCACAAACCCGCAGCGCCAGCACCGATGACGGCAACTTTCAACATGGCGCCTCCTTGAAGGTGAAAGGGTTTTCCCAGGCCAAGCCTGGGTTCGTGAACACTGGGTTCATCATATAGACTGCGCCCACCACAAATCGTCACCCAGGCTACAGGAGTCCCCATGAAAGCAGCCCTCATCATTCCCCACGCTGAACATGGCGGGCGCATTGAATTGCGCGACGTGGACCAGCCCCAACCCAAAGCGGGCGAAGTGCTCGTTCGCATCGAGGCCACGGCCATCAACCGTGGCGAAATTGGGCCGCGCAAAGCGCACCGCTCGGGCGAACCCCGTGGCAGTGGTGTCGAATTTGCGGGCGAAGTGGTGGGTCTGGGCGACGGGGCCTCGGCCAGCCTGGGTCTAGCCGTGATGGGTCATTGCGTGACCGGGGCCAACGTCGAATACTTGGCGGTGGACCAGCGTTTGGTGATGCCCAAGCCCGCCCACTGGTCATGGCACGAAGCGGCCGCGTTTCCCAATGTCTACATGACCGCGCATGACGCCATGGTCACCAACGGACGTGTCAAAACCGATGATGTGCTGCTGATCAACGCTGCCTCTTCGGGGGTGGGCATGGCGGCGGCACACATTGCCCGCGCCATGGGCGTGCGCACCATCATCGGCAGCAGCCGCAGCACGCAAAAACTGACGGAGCTGTCAGGCCTGGGCTTTACCCACTTGGTGGACTTGAGCCGCGAGAAGTTGACCGAGCGGGTGCAGGCCATCGCGCCCGATCATGGGGTGGATTTGCTGCTGGACTCGGTGGGTGGAGGCGCCATCACCGAGCACATGCAAGCCATGGCCATTTTGGGGCGTTGGGTGCAAATTGGCCGCTTGGGCGGCATGGGTGGCGAGATCAACCTTGACGACTTGGCGCTCAAGCGCTTGCAGTTGATTGGCGTCACCTTCCGCACCCGCAGCATGGCCGAGCGCATCGCTTGCTTTCAGGCCATGGCGCGCGACCTGGGCCCGCTGCTGGGCAACGACCACATGCGTCCCTTGGTCAGCCAAGTGTTTGCGTTTGACCAAATCACCGAGGCCCAAGACCACATGGTGACCAACCAGCACATTGGGAAAATTGTGATTCAGGTGGCTTGAGGCGCTGGCTGAAGCAGCAGCCCCCTGATTAGAGCCACAGATGAGAGGCCGAAAAGAGTGACCTTCGAATCAGATCTGGCTTACTCAAACTTCAAATTACGAACCTGGACCAATCGGGCCCATTTCTGTAATTCGCTGCGAATAGTGCTTGCAAGAACCTCCGAAGATCCACCCACTTGTTCAACACCGATCGCAGCCAGCCTTTCTCTCACATCGGGCATATCGAGCACTGTGTTGACCGCACGATTCAAGGTCGCAACAATTTCAGGGGGTAATTTTGCAGGGCCCAGGAGGGCAAAAAATGTTCCACCTTCCACCGGGAATCCCTGCTCGCCCAGCGTTGGCACATCTGGCGTGAGGGAGAATCGTTTTGCCGAGGCGACCCCCAGAACCTTGAATCTGCCAGAACGAACGTGCATGATGGACGTTGCGTAGACATCCATGGATGATTGAATTTCTCCGCTCAGAAGGGCAGCAATCTGTGGCGCACCACCTTTGTAGGGGACATGCACGATATCTGCGTTGGTTGCTTGCTTTAGCAATTCATAAGCCAGATGATTGGAGCTGCCCAAGCCAAATGAGCCAAAGTTGAGTTTGCCAGGATTGGCATTGAGATGGCTGAGGAACTCTTTCAAATTGGTCGATGGCACATTCGGATTGACCAAAAGAAAATACGGTGTGGTTGCAATATTGATGACTGGTGTGAAGTCAGCAATCGGGTCATAAGGTAGATTTTTTTGGGTGCTTGAGTTGGTACCAAAAGTGCTGGCAGTTCCAAGTACAAAAGTGTAGCCATCAGGCTGAGACTTCGCGACGAAGGCTGTTCCGATCGCACCGGATGCACCCACGCGCGTCTCAATCACGAAAGGCTGACCGAGCGCTTGTCCGACTTTTTCAAAAACAACACGCAGGACTGTGTCACCCGATCCACCAGCAGGAAAAGTATTGATGATTTTTATGGGGCGGTTTGGATATTGTTGAGCCCCAGCGACCGTGTGGAATCCAGTCAGAGCAAAGCCGGCGAGGATCAGGGTGATAAATTTCCGAAACAAATTCTTCGCGCATCTTGATGATGAAGTGACACAAACACACATGGCGTGGATCCTTTGCAACCGAGAGATCGTCAATTTACAGTTTTATAACACCCACGATTATGAGTGATGAGAGGGCTAAAAATTAAAAACACTGAGCCCATCTGGTTTTGAACTCATACATCAGTTCAAAACCATTTTGGAACACAAGATTAAAGATCTAGGTCCGTTATTTTTTAAAATCAGAGTATTGCTGACCGCCATCGAGATTAACCACAGTTCCGCTGAGGTAACTGGCTTTCGCCGAACATCCAAAAACAATGAAATCGGCCACTTCGGCGGGTTCCATGGCACGCCCAAAGGCGACCCCAGAACTCAAGGCACCTGGTGTATTTTTTTCCAAATTAATCATTCGTTCGGTGCGAGTTTGCCCTGGATTGACGCCAAACACCCTGACCCCCTGATGACTGCTATTAGACCCGACTGCGTTGGTGAAGGCGATAAGTGCTGCGTTGGCAGCAGTTCCGCAAACATAAGCATTTCGATGGGCTACACCTGCCATACCAATGACGTTTGCAATCACCCCTGATCCACGTGAAGCCATGACCGGAAGCCACATTCGAGTTAAATTGATGTAACCATATACCTTTAGCTCCCATGCGCTCCGCCATCGCGCCTCATCGATTTGAGACAAATTACCGCCAGGGATCGAGCCGGCATTATTTACCAAAACATCAACTGGGCCAACTGATTCAAATAAAGTAACTGCTGATCCGGAATTTGTTAAGTCAAGACATATTAATTTTGCATTGACCCCGGTCTCGTCGAAAATGAGTGATGCAGCTTTTTCAAGCATTTCTAAATTGCGAGCCACCATGATGGGTATGGCGCCTTCACGTGCAAAAGATAATGCAGTTGCATAACCGATACCTTTGGATGCTCCAGTGATCAATACACGCTTTTCACTCAACAATAGGTTCACAGATGACTCTCCTTAGATTGATTGGGTTTTCTCTACATTTCGTGATTTACTCATGACGCTACTTGCTGATAACGTGACAAGCGTCGGCTTTCCTGAAAGAAGCTCAATACACCGGCTGATTGATGATCGTTAAGTGTCGCAACGAATGGTGTCTATTCGTTATTCAACGGCCTTTGGTCTTGAAATCGAGTCGCCTTTGAATGCTTTGCTGGGTCATAGATTTCAACGGCTGGAGAAAATTCGACACGGGGGCGAATTTGAACAGTTTTCTGTACGCGCTCAATCACGACTTGACTGAGGTGATCGTGGTTTGCGGTTGAAGCCATCCGCACCAAAAGCTCATCTGGGGAGAATGGATCTTCTGGTTTTGTCCGCCGGACCAACACCTGGTATTCATCAATACCGGAAATACCATTCATGGTTTCTATCAATGCTGAAGGATTGATCAACATACCTTTCACTTTGACGAGATCCTTTGTGCGAACGACGGGTCCAACCAGGCGGTCACCAAATCGACCACACACAGGGCATGGGCCGCGAACCATGCTCACGATGTCCCCCACCAAAAACCGTATTAAAACAGTGCCTCGTCGATCCAGATGTGTGACAGCGAGCGCGCCGCGCTCACCGTCTGCTAGTCGCTTGCCAGTGTCTGGGTCTACAACTTCATGAAACTGAATTTCAGGGGCTGGGTTATGCCATGGCCCATCTTCCACACATTGTGCAAATGCGCCCATTTCAGTGGAGCCATACCGGTCAAACATGGTGGTTCCGGCTGACTTGAGTTGACGCAAGTGATTGCGCAAGTCCTCGCGAAATGGCTTTGAAGTGGCTTCACCTGTCAGAGCGCACATGCGCACAGTTCGAAAATCAGCATTGATTTCTAGCGCACGCATCAAAATTCGGCGCACAAAGCTAGGAATGCCCCAGAGTATGGTGGCCCGATGTAACTCTATCAGTGCCACAGCCTCGTCCAGAGAGCGATTGACATCAAAATTTCCGTGAGCTGCACCGGGCAGTGCCGCAAAAATGGTTGCACCCACGGCATAAGCATTGGTCGCGGATCGCACAAAGGCGCCCATGGGTGCGGCCGTTAGGGGGAATAAATTGGCAATGATGTCGTCCGGTCGAATTCCAGATATGTCCGCGACTCGCTTGGATTGAAAAAGGTATGCATAGTAGTCGTGCGAAGTGTTGTACACGGGGGTGGGATCCCCAGTACTCCCGGTGGTGTAGCCAACATCCCAAAGCACTCGCTCATGCAACGGTAGATCAGGCAGTTTGAGCCGGAAGCTCTCTGGATCCTCCATCAATGCACGCTTGTGCGTAAGTGGTAGCAGCTCTAGATCGGAAAGCGAAGTGATGCTTGATATATTGACTCCCGATTCCCTCCATTTGTTCATGTAGTACGGGTGCCCTCGCGAGCACATTTCAAGCATGGCTCGCAATTTCTCGTTTTGTGTTTTCTCTATTTCAGATTCGGAAAAACGCAAAAGGTCGTTCATTATTTTGATTCCGCGTCAGTTTGATGCCCTGACTTGCACTTGATCAAAGCGATTTTGTCATTTTGGAATACCAACTTTTCAGATTGGTTGTAGACATGGTCGCGGAATGTCACCACCCCTTTTTGACCATCTGAAGTTAATCGCTTGTCTATGATTTCAACTTCCGTGCGCAAGGTATCACCTGGTCGGACTGGTGCGAGGAATTTAGCGCGTTCAATTGCAAGGAGTCCAAGAATACTCTTGGAAAACAAGGCACCCGTCATTGCAGTGGTGAAAGACATGATTAAGTGGCTGGGACAAATCATTCCAGCAAAGTTGGTCTTCGCACCTGCCTCTTCATCCAGAAACAGCGGTACTTCATATCGAACCAATTTGCAAAATGCCAAGTGATCTTCCATCGTCACCAGTCGTGAAGTCGTTGCATAACGCACCCCAACTTCGAATTCCTCAAAATAATGATTGTTATCGCCCATTCGAATTAACTCCAAACGTGTTTCAGAAGATTTGCCAATCTACCAAGCAAGCTAAAAAATTGTCATCACCGCACGAAGCCAAGGGGATTCAGCAGCGCTTTTCGCTCCGCAATCGCGTCTTTTGCCGGCCATCATCAAAATGCGCATGCCTTGAAATGGCATATTTTTGAGTTGCTTGGCTTTCAATGAGGCCCAGCAACTCAGCATGCTGTGCTCAAACCGGCGCGGGCACGCCCTCCACCAAAACCGCGTTGAAAAACAAAGTCGCCCCTGCGCGCTGGGCACGGGCTGCGCGGTACATCTCGCCGTCGTACCAAGATTTGGCCGCCGCGTAACTGGGAAATCGCAGCATGGCCATGCGGGCGGGTTTCCATTCGCCTTCCAAGGTTTCGATGGGGCCGCCGCGCACCAGGTATTCGCCCCCTGCGACTTTGATCGACTCTGGCGCGGCCACCATGTATTTTTTGTATTGCTCCATGTCGGAGATTTGCATATCGACTATGACGTAGGCTGAAGGCATGTTGGCGTCCTCAAGTGGAAAAATAAAAGGGGCATTCTGCCCCAATGGGCGCCATGCCCCCCGCCACAGGGGGTGCGCGCCCCCTTTTGTAGCCGCTCACCGCACGCGGTAAAAACTCAAATAAACGCCATCAGGCGCACGCTGACCTGTGCCGATGAACTGGCTGTCATTGAGCCAAGCCCAGGGGGCGGCAGCGGTTTCCAATTGGGGCTGGCAGCGAAAGTAAACCGCATCTGGGTCGACTTTTTCACCCCGCATGATGCGGCGCGCGTTTTCTGCCGAAGCCACCCGCAATGCGGTGTTGTGCACCCACACCCGGGACCCGTCATCGAGCTCGATCACATACCGCGCATCCAAATGCGCTTGGGTGCCATCGTTGAGGATCAATTGAAAATCTGCACCGCCGGGCAGCACACGCCCATTGAATTGGGGCCCTGACACGCTCCCTCCCGTGATGGGGATCATGCGCCGCAAGCCTGAAGGGGTGTCACCCACTTCCACCGGGGCGGCGATGGTGACGGCCAAGTCACACAGGTGTTCCAGCGTGGGGGCTGGCAAGGTTTGACGCATATTGAAGTTCTCCAATTCGCAGGCCTGAGCGCCGCGCAGCGAGTCTACAGACCCAGGGACTTCGGCGCGGAACATGGGCCTCAGCGCCATCACCCCTCACCACCGCGAAAATGATGGAAGCGCTTGCATTTGAGAAATTTAGCATCCATACATTGACAATCGCCACATAAAATCATTTCTAATAATTTCAGCGCTTATAGCAATTTAACCGGGCCTCCCACATGCGTTCATTGGCACATCACCCCAACGTCACTGGCGACCTTTGGGGCGGGTTTTCGGCCATGCTGGTGGCCTTGCCGTCGGCCATTGCCTTTGGCGTCACGATTTTTTCGCCCATGGGCAGCGCCTTTGGCGCCCAAGGCGCGATGGCGGGCATGATGGGGGCAGCGGCCTTGGGGCTGGTGGCCGCCCTCTTTGGTGGCACGCCGCGTTTGATATCGGCGCCCAGTGCCCCGGCGGCAGCCGTACTGGCCGCGTTGACCCTGCAAATGGTGCAACAAGGCAGTGATCCAGCCCATGTGATGTTGAGTTTGTTTTTGGTCGCCTTGCTCAGCAGCCTGATTCAGCTCGCCTTTGGGCTCATGCGCCTGGGTGAATTGATCAAATACATGCCCTACCCGGTGGTGAGTGGCTACCTCAGTGGGGTGGGATTGATCATGGTGTGGGGCCAATTGCCCAAATGGCTGGCACTGCCCAAAGAGATGAACCTTTGGCAATGGCTCGGTGCACCCGGGTTGTGGCAATGGCCGTCTTTTTTGATGGGCTTGGCGACGGTGATGGGCATGCTGCTCGCTCCACGCCTGTCCAAACGCGTCCCCGGTGTGCTTCAAGGCTTGGTGGCCGGCATGGTCGCTTACTGGGCCATGGCCTTGAGCGCTTGGCCTGAGTTGTTGAACCTGCATGACAACCCTTTGATCATCGGCCCCTTGAACGTGAATCTCGAAACTTTCATGGATGGCGTGACCCGACCGTGGGACCAGTTGATGGCCTCCGGCTTGCCGCCCTGGCAGCAGATGGTGTTGCCGGCCATGACCTTGGCGGTGCTGTTGTCGATTGACACCCTGAACAAATGCCTGGTGCTGGACGCCATCACCGGCGCGCGGCACGACTCCAACCAAGAACTGCGGGGGCAAGGCTTGGGCAATTTGGCATCCAGCCTGATTGGCGGGGCCACAGGATCAGGCTCGATGGGGGCCAGTTTGGTGAGCAAAGCCAGCGGGGGCAGCACGCATTTGTCGGGGGTATTTCAAGGGCTGGCGTCTTTGGTGGTGATTTTGTTGCTGACCTCCATGATCGCTTGGATTCCGGTGCCCGCCTTGGCCGCGATGTTGGTGGTGATTGGCATGAGGATGATCGACTGGGAATCCCTGCAAATGATTCGCTCGCCCCAAACCCGACTGGACTTTGGCGTGATTGTTTTGGTGGTCGTCGTGGCCAACACGGTCAGCTTGATTGCGGCCTCGGCAGTCGGCATTGCATTGGCGATCTTTTTGTTTTTGAGCGAACAAATCCACACCACCACCATCCGCCGCAAAAACTGGGGCAACAAGGTCTTTTCTTCACGGGTGCGCAGCCAGCGCGAGCGTGAAATTTTGTCCGAAAAAGGCCATCAAACCTTGATATTCGAGTTGCAAGGCAGCCTGTTTTTTGGCACCACCCATCAATTGTTCAGCGCCATTGAACCCGAAATCAAAAAAGCCAAGTTCGTGGTGCTGGACTTCATGCGGGTGCAGTCCATGGACATGACTGCGAGCCAGATGATTGAACGCATTCGCAGCAACTTGGCCAACCATCAATCGCGCTTGGTCCTGACACGGGTGCCCGATCGCTTGCCCAACGGCAGGAATTTGCGCAGCTACATTGACCAAATGGGGCTGTTATCGGACAACTCCACCAAAGTTTTCACCGAGTTGGATCCAGCCTTGGAATGGATTGAAGAAGAGACCTTGGTGCAACAAGGCTATGTCCACCCACAGGGTCAAGGACTGCCCGTGGCCAAGTTCGAGTTGTTCCACGGCATGGGCCCATCCGAGTTGGAGGCCTTGGATCGTTGCAAAGTGGTTCGCATCCACCAAGAAGGCGACCTGGTGCTTGAACCCACGTCTTTGGGGCGTGAGTTGATGCTGATCAGCCGTGGCGAAGTCAAAGTCAGCTTGAAAACCAGCACGGGCAATGCCATCCATTTGGCCACCTTGAGCCGCGGCCAATTTTTTGGCGAAATGTCCTTTTTAGATGGGCGGGCACCGTCAGCCTATGTGCACGCTTCACTGGAGACCGAGATTTTTGCCATCGATCGAAACACCTTTGCCAAGCTGGCCGCAAGTGATGCCTTGATGAGCCTGGGCGTGATGCGTTCCTTGGCGTTGGTGTTGGCCGATCGACTGCGCCACACCAACATGGAGTTGCGTGAAGTCAGAGAAACCTAATAGCAGAATGACCTCAATGCGCCTGGTCCCAGTTGGCGCCCATCCCCACTTCAGCCAGCAGCGGCACCTTGAGCTGCGCCACCCCCGCCATGATGCGCGGCACCTCGGTTTTCAGCCAATCCACCTCTGAATCAGGCACCTCGAACACCAACTCATCATGCACCTGCATGATCATGCGGGTCCCACGCCCCTCTTGGTCCAACACCTGCTGCACCTTGACCATGCTGAGCTTGATGAGGTCGGCCGCTGTGCCTTGCATGGGCGCATTGATGGCGGCGCGCTCGGCGCCGCCTCGGCGCGGCCCATTGGGTGAGTTGATCTCGGGCAAATACAAACGCCGCCCAAACACCGTCTCCACATAGCCCTGCGCTTTGGCTTGGGCACGGGTGTCGTCCATGTAGCGCTTGACACCGGCAAAGCGCTGGAAGTAGCGCTCGATGTAGTTTTTGGCCGCCGTGTTGTCGATGCCCAGCGCCTTGGCCAAGCCAAAGGCACTCATGCCGTAAATCAAACCGAAGTTGATCACCTTGGCATAGCGGCGTTGCTCGCTGCTGACCGCATCGGGGGTCAGGCCAAACACCTCGGCGGCGGTGGCTTTGTGCACATCCAAGCCATCGTGAAACGCTTTGAGCAAGGCCGGGTCGTCGCTGATGTGGGCCATGATGCGCAATTCGATTTGGCTGTAATCCGCGCTGGCGATCACGCTGCCCGCGGGGGCCACAAAAGCCTCGCGCACTTTGCGCCCCTCGGGCGTGCGGATGGGGATGTTTTGCAAATTCGGGTCGTTGCTGGACAAGCGCCCCGTCACCGCCACCGCTTGGGCGTAATGGGTGTGCACGCGGCCGGTGCGCGGTTGCGCCAATTGCGCCAGCTTATCGGTGTACGTGCCTTTGAGTTTGGACAGGGATCGGTGCTCCAAAATTTTGGCGGGCAGTGGGTAGTCGTCGGCGAGTTTTTCCAACACCTCTTCGTCGGTGCTGCGAGCCCCGGTGGCGGTTTTTTTGATCACCGGCAAACCGAGTTTGTCGAAAAAGATTTCACCCAGTTGTTTGGGCGAGGCCAGGTTGAAGGGCTGGCCCGCTATCGCATACGCCTCTTGTTCGAGTTGCATGATGCGCTGACCCAGGCTGTGGCTTTGCGCGGCCAAAGTGGGCGCATCGATCAGCACCCCATTGCGCTCGATGCGGTACAGCGCTTCGCTGCTGTCGATTTCCAGTTGGTACACAAAGCGCAGCTTGTCGTCGGCTTGCAAGAGGGGCCACAAGCGCTGGTGCACGGCCAAGGTGAAGTCGGCGTCTTCACACGCATAGTGCGACGCTTTGGCCACGTCCACTTGGGCAAATGAAATTTGGTGCACCCCTTTGCCGCACAGGTCTTCATAGGACACGCCTTGGCGGCCCAAGTGACGCAGTGCCAAACTCTCCAAGCCATGCGGTTTGTGCACCTCCAGCACATAGCTTTGCAGCATGGTGTCGTGCACATAGCCTTGCACCTCGATGCCGTGGTTGGCAAACACATGGCGGTCGTACTTCACATGCTGGCCCAGCTTGTGTTTCGCCGGGTTCTCCAACCACGGTTTGAGCTTGGCCAGCACTTCATTCAGGGGCAATTGCGTGGGCGCATCGGCGGCGTTGTGGCCCAAGGGGATGTAAGCGGCCTCGCCTGACGTGATGCACACGCTGATGCCCACAATCTGCGCTTGCATCTCCACCAGCGAGGTGGTTTCGGTGTCCAAGGCCACCAAGTCGGCAGCTTCTATTTTTTGTAACCACGCATCCAAACTCGCCCCATCGAGCACGGTGTCGTAGTGCACCTCGGCGCTCACCGCGGGTGCGGGTTCGTCGAACAACACACCCACCTCACCCACGCCCGAATCATTCAATGGGCCACGGGCGGCTTTGGCGGAAGGCTCAGCGCCCTCTCCCGCTTCCAATGCAGTGACCAAGCCTTTTAAGCCATATTGCTTGTAAAAATCGATCAAGCCTGCTTGGTCGGGTGCTTGCATGACCACGCCCTCCAACGAAGGCAGGCCCGCAACGTGGGCGCTCAAATCGCAATCGATTTTCATGGTGACGAGTTGCCGGCCGGTGGGCAGCCAGTCCCGCGCTTGGCGAAGGTTTTCACCGGCCACGCCTTTGATCTCGTCAGATCGCGCCATCAAGGCTTCGAGCGAGCCGTATTCCAGCAGCCATTTGGCAGCGGTTTTGGGGCCAACCTTGGCCACGCCGGGCACGTTGTCCACCGTGTCGCCCACCAATGTTTGGTAGTCAATCAT
>CANFPJ010000070.1 GCA_947448885.1 Comamonadaceae bacterium | reverse complement strand
TCGCGCGCCTCGATCGCTGCCACGATGCTGGCATGCTGCTCGAAAGACGATTGAATCTGCCCCAAAGCCCCAAACGCATGTCGGCGGTAAATGCCGGTGCGCGAGCGGATGCGCAGCACCTCCTGGCGCAAAAACGGGTTGCGAGCACATTGATACAGGTGTTCGTGAAACCCCAAATTGGCCTCTTGCCACCCGGCCACGTCGTCTTTGGCCACCACCTTTTGGGACGCGGTGTGAAGTTTTTTCAGGGTGCGCAGATCGGCATTGTCCATGCGCTCGCAGGCCAAACGCACGGCCACGGCTTCGAGCTCACCCAGGAGCTCCCACAACGACAGCAATTGCTGCAAATCCATTTTGCGCACGATCATGCCGCTGCGCGGCAAATTGCTCAGCACGCCTTGCGCTTGCAAGGCCAGCAGGGCCTCGCGCACGGGGGTGCGCGAGACCTTGTATTGGCGGGCCAAGGCGGCTTCATCAATGGGGTCGCCAGGCAGCAGTTTTCCTGCGGCGATGGCCTCTTCCAGGCGTGAGCGGATTTGTTCGCTGACTTTCATGGGCGGGGAATGGGAAAGCAAAACGGGTGGTGTTGCGAGGATATCAAAACTCGTGTAAAAATATACTTTAACCAGTTTATAAATATATTTAAAGCCGCCATGAACCCTGCCGCTTCCCCCCGCGCGCTGTCGCGCTTCAAGGTGCTGGACCTGTCCCGCGTGCGCTCCGGGCCCAACTGTGTGCGGGTGTTGGCCGACTTTGGTGCCGATGTGCTGCGCATTGAACCCCCCGCTGGGGTCGACCCCAACGAGGTGTTGTTTGCCGCCAACCGTGAAGGCGGCGATTTTCAAAACCTCAACCGCAACAAACGCTCGCTCACCCTCAACCTGAAAAAACCCGGCGCCTTGGACATTTTGATGCGCTTGGTGGCGCAAGCCGATGTGCTGGTGGAGAACTGGCGCCCTGACGTCAAACACAAATTGGGTTTGGGTTACGAGGACTTGGCCAAGGTCAACCCGCGCATCATCTTGGCCAGCATTTCGGGTTTTGGACAAGACGGGCCCTATGCTGAGCGCCCGGGCTTTGACCAAATCATCCAAGGCATGGGCGGCTTGATGAGCGTCACGGGTGACACCGACAGTGGCCCTTTCCGCGCGGGTTTGGCGGTGGCCGATTTGAGCGCGGGTTTGTACTGCGCCCTGGGCATCTTGTCGGCGCTGCACGAGCGCGAGGTGTCGGGTCGCGGCCAATGGGTGCACAGTTCTTTGTTGCATGCGCAAATTGCGATGATGGACTTTCAGGTGGCGCGGTTCATCAACGAAGGCAGCGTGCCGGTGCAAGAAGGCAACAACCACCCGACCAGCTCGCCCATGGGCTTGTTCACTGCCAGCGATGGCCCGTTCAACTTGGGGGCATCGGGCCAAGGCAATTGGAAGCGATTGTGTGAATTGCTGGACAAGCCCGAGTGGTTGGCTGACCTCGAGTTCAGCACCGAAGCCTTGCGCGTGGCCCACCGGCCGCGCTTGAATGGCTTGCTCAACCAAGTTTTTGCCACCCAAACCGTGCAGCATTGGGTGGATCAACTCAACCAAGTCGGCGTGCCCGCCGGGCCGGTGTACACCGTGCCGCAGGTCATGCAAGACCCGCAAGTGCAGCACCTGGGTGTGAGTGAAGCGTTGGACACGCCGCATGGGCGCAAGCACTACATCACCCAAGCGGTGACCCTGTCGCGCACCCCCGCCGAGGTGCGCACGCCCGCCCCAGGTTGGGGCGAACACACCGATGCGGTGCTCGGTGAGCTGGGTTATTCGGGCGCGGAAATTGCACAGTTCAAAGCCCAAGGGGTGGTGTGAAGCCATCCCCCCGCTGTGCGGTCTGGTCCAACCACCGCGTGTATTTCGATCCGTTTTTTTTCAGTTGCCAAATTTTCATTCTCAGGAGTCCCCATGAAAAGTTGTAAAGCCTTGTTTGGTGTTGCGCTCGCCTTGACCGGTTGGGCGGCCTTGGCCCTGGGCCCCGCCCCGGCACCCTTGAAGCAAAAAGAGACCTTGACCATCGGTTTCGTGAAGGTGGGTCACCTCTCGCCCATGTTGATGGTCGAGGAAGAGCTCAAGAAAATGAACATCGAGGTCAAGCGCGCTGAATTTGTGCGCTATGCCGACGCCCGCACCGCTTTGTTGTCCAACTCGGTCGATGTGTCAGCGGTGGGCCCAGGTGACTTGGCCATCGTGGCCGCGCAAGGCAGCAAAAACTTGATCGGTTTGACCGGCGTGGGCAGCTCGCCCAAGTACTTGGTGGTGCGCAAAGGGGTCAAGATCGAGGATTGGGCCGACATCAAGGACAAAAAAATCGCCATTGCCCCCGGCTCTGCGGTGTGGTTTCAGTGGGCCATGACCTTGATTGAAAAGAACATTCCCTACACCAGCTTCTCGCCGGTGAATGTGCAAGGCGGGGGCACCGCTTTTGTGCAAGCCATGAAGCGTGGCGACATCGATGCCATGGTGCTGTGGGAGCCCTTTGAGTCCCAGGCCGTGGCCGAGGGTGACGCCGTGTTTGCCCGCAAACTCGACTACAGCCAGTCGCGCGCCGTGGGCGCTGAGTTGGGGTTGTTGGCCGCGTCTGGCGAGGCCATGGCCGGTAAAAAAGAGTTGGTGCGTCGCTTCCTGTGGGCCTACCTCAAGGCCGAAGAGCAATTGGCCAAGAACCCCGATCAGTTTGCCGATGCCTATGCCAAGTACACCGGCTTGCCTTTGCCCGTGACCAAAGAGTCGGCCAAGATCATCAAACTCGGTGGCGTGCTCAACAAAGACCAGGTTTCACGCTTGGCGGAGGCGGCTTTCAAGCAAGGCATCGTGCAAAAAGACGTGGCCAAAGAGGCCGCCGCTTTGTATGACGACGCCTTGGTGCTCGAGCTCAAAAAGTAAATCGCCATGGGCAACACCGCTTCCAAGCCATGGGCGCAATGGGCTTTGCTGGTCAAGGGCCTGCTGGTCCCGGTGGCCGTGTTGTGCTTGTGGCAATGGGCGGGCAGCAGGCCAGATATGGCGGGCATCGTGCCCACACCCTGGCGGGTTGTCGAGGGCTGGCATGACTGGATTTTTGCTTCACCCGGCATGGGCTTGAACCCTTATTTGGGCACCTGGCTGTCCAATGTGCAGTACTCTTCGATGCGGGTCAGCCAAGGCTTTGTGTTGGCCGCCTTGATCGGCGTGCCCATGGGTTTGTTGATCGGTTGGAGTCGCTTGTTCTCACAATTGTTTGACCCCATGATCCAAAGCCTGCGGCCCATCCCCATCACCGCTTGGTTGCCGTTTTCCATTGCCTTGTTTGGCATCCGTGACATTGGTTCGGTGTTCCTGATTTTTCTGGGCGGTTTTTACGCGATTGTGGTCAACACCACCCAGGGAGCGCGGGACGTTGAGCGCAATTGGGTCCGCGCCGCGTTGATGATGGGCGCCAGCCGGCGTCAACTGTTGTGGCGCGTGGTGTTGCCCGCAGCCATGCCGTCCATTTTCACTGGCTTGCGCATTGGATTGGGCATCTCTTGGACCGCGGTGATCGTCTCCGAGATGGTGGCCGTCAAGTCCGGCTTGGGGTATGTGCTGTGGGACGCCTACTATGTGGGCCGCATGGACATTGTGTTGGCTGACATGGTGTCGATTGGCATGATGGGCTACATCAGCGATCGCTTGATCGTGGCCTTGGAGCGGCGTGTGCTGAATTGGCGCATTCTGCAAAGCCATTGATCTTTGGAAGCTTGTCACCCATGTCCAACATCTCCATTCAACAGTTGTGCAAAACCTACCCAGGCGTGCCCCCCGTCACGGCCTTGGAAGGCATCGACTTGGACGTGCAAGCCGGCCAATTCGTGGCCTTGCTCGGCCCGTCGGGTTGCGGCAAGTCGACCTTGTTGAATTTGTTGGCCGGTTTTGAGAAGCCCAGCTCGGGCACCTTGAAGGTGGCCGGTGCCAGCGTGAGCCAACCCGGCCCACAGCGCGGTGTGGTGTTTCAAGAGGCCGCGCTCTTGCCCTGGTTGAGCGTGTGGGACAACGTGGTGTTTGGCCCGCAAGTCCAAGGCCTGCCCAAATCCGAGTACGAAGATCGGGCCCACGAGATGCTCAAAATCGTGGGGTTGGCCGACTTTAAAAACCATTTGCCGGTGCAACTTTCGGGTGGGATGCGCCAGCGTGTGGGCATTGCCCGCATCCTCACATTGGGCTCTCAGGTCTTGCTGATGGACGAGCCCTTTGGGGCGCTGGACGCCCAAACCCGATTGACCATGCAAGAGTTGTTGCTGTCGGTGTGGCAGCAGCTCAAGCCGACCATTATTTTTGTGACCCACGACATTGACGAGGCGATTTTTTTATCCGATACCATTTATGTCATGTCGGCGCGACCGGGTCGCATTCAGCAACGCATTGACGTGGGCTTGCCCAGACCCCGCACCGTGGCCTTGACCGCCAGCGAAGCGTTTGCCGCCATGAAGCTCGATATCCTCAACCTCATTCGTCATGACCATGGCTAACCCACGCATCCCTTATCGCTTCTCCAACGACGGCCCCCCACTCAAGCCCCACCCCAAAGGCGCCATCATGGTGCACTTGGTGGTCAATGTGGAGCACTGGCAGTTTGATGCCAGCATGCCGCGCACCATCATCACGCCGCCCCACGGCAAAGAGACCGTGCCGGACGTGCCCAATTTCAGCTGGGCCGATTACGGCATGCGGGCTGGCTTGCCGCGCATCATCGATGCCATCCACAGCCGAGGCTTGCCCGCATCGACCAGCTTCAACGCGGGGGTGATCCAGGCATATCCCCGCGCTGCCGAGGCCATGCGCGACGCGGGCTGGGAGTTCATTGGCCATGGTTTGCACCAAAAAGCGATCAACCACGAGGCCCAGTCTGAGGAAGCCTTGATCAAGACCTGCTTGGACATGCTCGAATCCTTCACCGGGGTGCGCACCCAAGGTTGGTTGGGCCCGGGCTTGCGCGAAACCTACGAAACCCCCGACATTTTGAAAAAGCTGGGCATCGAGTATGTGTTTGATTGGGTGGTCGACGATGTGCCCAACTGGATGCGGACCGAGCACGGCCCCTTGTTGTCGCTGCCCTATAACTTGGAGATCAACGACTCCATCATTTATGCGGTGGAGCGCCACAGCTCCGACGAGATGCTCATGCGCTTGACCCGCACCCTGGATTTGTTCAAGCGCGAGGCGGTGGATCATCCCCGTGTGTTGGCGATTGGCTTGCACCCCCATTTGATTGGCGTGCCACACCGCTTTCACAGCTTGGAGAAAATGCTGGACCTGCTCATGGCCACGCCAGGGGTATGCTTCATGACCGGGCGAGACATCTCCGCTTGGTACCGTGACCAAGTGCCGGCACCCAAAGCCTGAGCACCCGACCTAAGGAACCCCATGGATTTGCAATTACAAGGACAGCGCGTGCTCGTCACCGGCGGCTCGCGCGGCATTGGTTTGGCCATTGCCCAAGCCTTTGCGGCCGAGGGCGCCATGCCCATCATCGCTTCGCGCGATGCCGAACAACTGGCGGTGGCGGTGAAAGCCATCCACAGCAGCACTGGCATCACCGCCGAGTCTGTGGCCACCGATTTGTCGCAGCCAGGTGCCACGGAAAAGTTGTGCCAAGCGGTGGGCGAGGTGGATGTGCTGGTCAACAACGCCGGTGCCATCCCGGGCGGTTCCTTGCACGACATCGACGAGCAGCGTTGGCGCCAGGCCTGGGAGCTCAAGATGTTCAGTTACATCAACCTGACCCGCGCCTATTTGCCCATGATGGAGCAACGCGGCCGGGGCGTGATTTGCAACATCATTGGCCTGGCCGGTGTGGCGCCGCGCTATGACTACATTTGCGGCTCCACCGCCAATGCCGGCTTGATCGCCTTCACCCAAGGCTTGGGCGGGGGCAGCGTGCGCAAAGGTGTTCGGGTGTTTGGCATCAACCCTGCGCCCACCCGCAGCCAGCGCATGCAAACCATGCTCGAGCGCCAGGCCAAGAACAAATGGGGCGACACCAGCCGATGGATGGAGTTGTCCACCAAATTGCCCTTTGGCCGCATGGCCGAGCCCGATGAAATTGCGCGCATGACGGCATTTGCCTGCTCGCCTTTGTCGGGTTATTTGAGTGGCACCGTGATCAATTTGGACGCGGGCCAGATTTACGCCGAAACTGTTTGAGAAAGACATTTGTTCCATGAGCCAAGTTGACCCTTACGCCGAACTGCGCGCCGGTGTGCGCAGCGTTGTCACCCAGTTTGATTCTCGTTACTGGCAAGACCTGGACGAGGCGCGCGCCTTTCCCGAAAAATTCGTCAATGCCCTGGCCGCCGCGGGTTGGTTGTCGGCCCTGATCCCCGAGGAATACGGCGGCTCCAACCTGAGCTTGACCGAGGCCAGCGTGATCATGGAAGAGATCAACCGCGCGGGTGGCAACTCAGGCGCCTGCCACGGCCAGATGTATGTGATGGGCTGCGTGGTGCGCCATGGCTCCAAAGCGCAAAAAGAGGCCTTGCTGCCCAAAATTGCCAGTGGCGAGTTGCGCATGCAGGCCATGGCCGTGACCGAGCCCACCACCGGATCGGACACCACCAAGCTCAAAACCATGGCGGTGCGCAAAGGCGATCACTACGTGGTCAATGGCCAAAAAGTGTGGACCTCGCGCATCCAACATTCCGACTACATGCTGCTGCTCGCGCGCACCACGCCCCTGGCCGAGGTGAAGAAAAAAACCGAAGGCCTGTCGGTGTTCTTGGTCGACGTGCGCCCGGAGATGGGCAAAACCATCATTGCCAAACCCATTCGCAACATGGTCAACCACGAGACCAACGAGTTGTTCATCGACAACTTGGAAATCCCGGTGGAAAACCGCATTGGCGAAGAAGGCCTGGGTTTGAAGTACATCCTCGATGGCCTCAATGCCGAGCGTTTGCTGATTGCTGCCGAATGCGTGGGTGACGGCCACTGGTTTGTTGAGAAAGCCAAAAACTACGCCAACGACCGGCGCGTGTTTGACCGCCCGATTGGCCAAAACCAAGGCATCCAATTCCCCATCGCCCGTGCCCACATCAATGTGGAGGCGGCGAGTTTGATGCGCTATGAGGGCACGCGTTTGTTTGACGCGGGTCAACCATGTGGCGCGCAAGCCAACATGGCCAAATTATTGGCCGCCGATGCGTCGTGGGAAGCTGCCAATGCCTGTTTGCAAACCCACGGTGGTTTTGGTTTTGCGGCCGAATACGACGTGGAGCGCAAGTTCCGCGAGACGCGCTTGTACCAAGTGGCACCCATCTCCACCAACATGGTGCTGTCCTACATCGCCGAACACGTGTTGGGTTTGCCGCGCTCGTATTGAGGGGCGCCCGAATCGCGGGCACACACCCTGGTTTGCGTGACGCCGTTACGCAAACCAGGGTCTGTTGATGTTTTTTTGCAAGCTGTGCGTCAGACTCGATCACGCGGTGTCAATCCAGGTGGTCACTTAGTTTGTCGCCTCTAAAAGTGCATCAAGGTCGTTTTTTTGACCCTTCATTCTTATAATTTCGGTCATTGTGCAATGCAGCAAATGCAGTGAACAACCCCTTTATTTATTGGAGCAAAACATGACCCTGACACCTGATCAAGTGCTGGCCGCCAACAAGGCCAATCTCGAAACCCTCGCTGGCCTGACCAGCAAAGCCTTCGCCGGTGTGGAGCAACTCATCGAGCTCAACATGAGCGCCGCCAAAGCCGCTTTGAGCGATGCCCAGCACCAAACCGAATCCCTGATGTCGGTGCGTGACGCACAAGACCTGCTGTCGCTGCAAGCCCAAATGTTCCAGCCCTTGGCTGAGAAAGCCGCTGCTTACAACCGCCAGTTGTTTGACATCGCCCAAAGCACCGGTGGCCAAATCGGTCAAGTGGTGGAAGGCCAAGTCGGTCAAGCCCAAGCAGCCGTGGAGGCCCTGGTCAAGAACCTGACCCAAAACGCACCTGCTGGCACCGAAGCCGCTTCGCAAGCCCTGAAGGCCGCTGTGGCCGCTGGCAACAATGCCTTGAGCTCGGTGCAAAAAGCCGTTCACCAAGCCAACGAAATGATGCAAGCCAATGTGAACCAGATGGCCCAAGCCATGCCCACGGCTGCGAAGGCGCGCCCTGCCGCTAAAAAGCGCTGATCCCAAGCCTCGGGGCGTGGTCCCGCTGGCCCCACAATGGCACCTTTCGAGGTGCCATTTTTTTTGAAAGGGCCGTGCTTTGGATCAAGTCGATGGGGTGGTGATTGGGGCCGGTGTGGTCGGCTTGGCGGTGGCGCGTGCGCTGTGTTTGGCCCAGCCGGGTGCGCAATGGCTGATTCTGGAACAGGCGGGGGCCATCGGCACCGGCACCAGTTCGCGCAACAGCGAGGTCATTCATGCCGGCATTTACTACCCCCAAGGGTCGCGCAAGGCGCGCTGGTGCGTGCAAGGGCGTGACATGTTGTACGCCTATGCCGCCGAGCGCGGTGTGCCGCACCGGCGTTGCGGCAAGCTGATGGTGGCCACCGATGAAGGGCAAATCCCCGGCTTACTGGCTTTGCGCGACAAAGCCCATGCCAATGGCGTGACCGATGTGGTGCTGATCAGCGCCGATCAAGCCCGGACCATGGAGCCGGCTTTGTCGTGCGTGGCCGCCTTGCATTCGCCCAGCACCGGCATTGTGGACAGCCATGCCTTCATGCTCAGTTTGCAGGGTGACTTTGAAAACGCGGGTGGCACGGTGGTGTGCCATGTACAGGTGGTGTCGGCCCATGTGCATCCGCAGGGATGGGTGCTGCACATGGCCGATGGCACCGAACTGTTGACCCGCCAAATGGTGAACTCAGCCGGCTTGAGCGCGCCCGCTCTGGCGAGGCAATGTCAGGGCTTGGATGCCGCCCAAGTGCCCACCGCTTTTTTTGCCAAAGGCAATTACTTCACCTTGGGCATGCGCGCGCCGTTTTCTCGCTTGATTTACCCGGTGCCCGAAGCGGCGGGCTTGGGCGTTCACTTGACGCTGGACATGGGCGGGCAAGCCAAGTTTGGGCCCGATGTGCAATGGGTGGACGACCCCGAGGACTTGGTCGTCTCCCGAGACCATGAAGCGGCTTTTTACCAAGCCGTGCGCGCCTACTGGCCGGACTTGCCCGATGGTGCGTTGCAACCCGGCTATGCGGGCATTCGACCAAAAATTTCAGGCCCGGGCCAAGCCGCGGCCGATTTTGTGTTGCAGGGCCCCAGCGACCATGGCTTGCCTGGCTTGGCCAACCTGTTTGGCATCGAGTCGCCGGGTTTGACCAGCTCGCTGGCCATCGCCCAGGCCGTGGTGCACAGCACGCTGGTGGGGCAGGTCTGAGTGAAAGCAAGATGAATTCAAGCCGACCATCACCCCCCGATGTGATTCTTCATAACGGGCGCATCCACACATGTGACGCTCAAACGGGCACGGTGCAGGCCTTGTCCATTGTTGGAAATCGTGTGCAGGCCGCAGGTCAGACTGAAGATCTGCTGAATTCAGCAGATCCAAGCACGCAGATCATTGATTTAAAGGGTGGTTGCGTGATTCCCGGCTTAACCGATGGCCACGCACACATGGACCGAGAGGGCTTGAGACATCAGTTGCCCAGTTTGCAACATGCCAATTCTTTGCAGGATGTTTTGGATGCCATTGCTGATGAGGCTCGGCAGCGTCCCGAAGGCGAATGGATTTTGACCCAGCCCATCGGTCAACCGCCGGAATTTTCGAGCGATGTTTCGCATTTAATGCCCACGCGGTTCGACCTGGATCGCGTCAGCCCAAAGCATCCCGTGTTCATTCGTCCGATGTGGGGGTATTGGTCAAATTCGGTGCCCTTTGCATGTGTGGCAAACAGCTTGGCCTTGAAGCTGGCGGGTATTGGCTCAGATACGCGCTCACCCAGCGACGATGTGGTCATCGACAAGGACGCATCGGGGCAACCGACTGGCATTTTTTGGGAAAAAAGTTTGGTCCCACTGGTTGAACACACCTTGATGCGTTGTGCGCCTGGGTTTTCAAGGGCGCAACGTGAGGCGGCCTTGCTGCATGGCATGTCCGAGTACAACAAAACCGGAACGACCTGCGTCTTTGAAGGCCATGGGGTTGCCAGTGAAGTCATCCAAGCCTACAAATCGGTGCATTCATCGGGCAAGGGCACGGTCAGGGCCTTGCTCACCTTCAGTCCCAATTGGCATTTGAATGGTGAGGGTGATGCTGCACTGCTTTTGAAAGATTGGGCCGCCTGGGTGGGGCGAAATGGCAGTGGCGACGATTTTTTGAGGGTTCAAGGGCTTTATGCAGAAATCGACTCGGATCCTCACAACAACCGGCTCCGAGCGGCCAATCACCCTTGTACCGGGTGGGCAGGTTTCCAAGCTGGGTGTGCATTGCCTTTGGACGTCATGCAGGTATTGGTTCAAGAGGCGGCGCGAAGTGAAATTCGATTGTGTGGAATTTGGCCCAATCTTCTGGAACTGTTTGAACTGGCCAATCAAGCCCATCCCATTGCACCCATGCGTTGGGTATTGGGCCATCAACGTTTTCTAACCCGCGATCAAATTTCCCGCATCAAGGACTTGGGCATTGTGCTGACCACCCACACCAATCGGCATATCTACAAAGACGGCGATCGCATGTTGCGAGAAGGCGTTCATGATTTGAATGATTTGGTGCCACTGCGAAGCCTCTCAGAGAGCGGCGTACCGGTGGCGTTTGGGAGTGACAACTTACCGCCTTCCTTGTTCCATCCCATGTGGCACGCCAGTGCCCGAAAAAGCCGCGGCGGTCAGGTGGTGGGTGAATCACAAGCCATTTCAAGAAGCCAAGCTTTGGAAATCGCCACCCAAGGCGGCGCTTATTTGTGTTTTGATGAAAATAAACGCGGTCGCCTGGCCCCGGGTTTTTTGGCTGATTTGTCCTTGCTCACCGCAGACCCTTTATCATGCGCCGAAGAAGAGTTGCCGCATATTCAAGCCACCAAAGTGATGTTGAACGGTGAATTTGTTTGGTAGCTTGTCAATTCACTGAAAGTCCGGAGCAAGATGAAAAAAATACGTCAATTTTTAGGTTCGGCCGCAGCGCTCCTGGCTGGTGTTTTGGCCTCAAGCCCCAGCTTATCTAGCGATGCGGACAGCTGGCCGAATCGCCCTGTTCGGGTCGTCATCCCATACGCGCCAGGCAACACCGGCGACATCACATTCAGGCTGATTCAAAACCAGCTGGAAGCCAAATTTGGGGTCCGTTTTTTGATCGATAACAAAAGTGGGGCTTCTGGAAACATCGGTGCAGAAGACGTTGTCCGTTCTGCTGCGGATGGGTACACCTTGCTGCTGGGCTCAACGAACAACTATGTGACCAATTCTTCTTTGATCAAAGGCATGCGATTTGACCCCGTGAAGGATTTGGCGCCCATCTCGATGATCAGCAATGCGCCTTCGGTGGTTGTGGTCAACGCCAATTTGCCGGTCAACACATTGACCGAATTGACTGCAATGGCCAAGAAAGAGGCTGGCAAATTGGCATTTGCATCGCCTGGCAACGGCACACCGCCTCATCTGGCGGCTGAGCTGTACAAACAGTTGACGGGTGTTGAGTTGATCCACGTGCCTTACCGCGGCTCTGCCCCAGCAGTTCAGGGCTTGCTGGGCGGAGACACGCAAATTTATATGACGGCCTTGAGCTCGGTGGCTGGCAATATCACTGCGGGCAAATTAAAGGCGTTGGCAGTGGCTGGGCCACAGAGGCTCACTGTGTTACCCAATGTCCCCACTTCAGCGCAGCAAGGCATTCCAGAACTGATCACGGGCAACTGGTGGGGACTCTCAGCGCCCCTGGGCACCGACAGCAAAATCATTCAAAAACTGGCTGAAGCCATTCAAGTCATTTTGAGCGATCCAAGCGTCAAGCAAAAGTTTTTTGAATTGGGGGTCAGCCCGGTGGGCAGCGCTCCGTTTGAATTTGCCAAGCAAATCGCGCAAGAAGCCATGGTTTGGAAAAAAGTCATTGCCCGCTCAGGCCTTCAGCCCGAGTGATGGTTTCGGGTATTTCAGTTTGGCCTTGGGCTGAACCCAGCCAGGCCATTTCATTGGGTTGAGCGGCACACCGTCCGTGCCATACTGGATTTCAAATGCATGAATTGACATTGCGCAAAGTGCTGAAAAGCCTTTTCTCCCCACTGCTTGCCGCATCGCTGCTGTCCCAGTCAGCCCTGGCGCAATCCGACACCTTTCCCGCCAAGCCCATCCGCATCATCGCCTCCACTTCTCCCGGTGGACTGACCGATTTGCTGGCCCGAAATTTGGGGCGGCTGATGTCCGACTCGCTGGGCCAGCAGGTGGTGGTGGAGAACCGCCCCGGCGCGGGCACCTTGATTGGCATGACGGCCTGTGCGCGCGCGCCAGCCGACGGCTACACCTTGTGCCTGACCGATAACCAGAGCCTGGTGTTCAATCCGCTGCTTTTCAGCAAGCTGCCCTATGACCCCAAAGGGGACTTTGTGCCCATTGGCGGCGTGGTACGCACCCCCAATGACGTGATCGTGGCCTCGCCCACGCTGCCTGCCAACAACCTGGCCGAGGTGCTGGCCCTGGCGCGCGCCAAACCTGGCACGGTGAGCTTTGCGACGTGGGGACCCGGCAGCTTGCCGGCGATTTACTACGCCTGGATCACCCGACAAGCCGGTGTGCAGATGATGGCCGTGCCCTACAAGGGGGCCGGTCCGTCCTTTATGGCAGTGCTTTCGGGCGAGGTGAATTTGGCCTACAGCAGTCTGGCGATTGCCAAGCCGGCCGCTGAGGCGGGCAAGGTCAAGCTGATCGCTGTCACGGGCAACCGACGCGCAGCCGCATTTCCCGGCACCGCCAGCCTGGGCGAGTCCAACAGCGACCCCAATCTGGGTACCTTTTGGGGTCTGTACGCCCCGGCCAAAACGCCCGCAGCCGTTGCGGCCCGGCTCAACACGGAATTGAACAAAGCGCTCGCCAGCGCCGCTTTTCAAAGCTTTGCACAGCAAGGTTTTCTAGAGACCATGGCGGGCACGCCAGAACAATTTGCCGCCACCTTGGCGCAAGCGCAAGCCACCTCGGCGCGAACCTTCCAGACCATCGGTATCCAGCCGACCGACGCGCCGTCGGATGCGCCGCAGGCGTCGCCTCGCCCTTGAGTCAATGATGGCCAACACAGAAAAACTGTTGCTGCAACTGGCCCAGGCCTGCCGCATCTTGGAGATGGAGGGTCATGGCGACATGACGCTGGGCCATGTGTCCCTGCGCGACCCAGATGGGCGTGGTTTCTGGCTCAAACGCAACCGCATTGGCTTGGGCGAGGTGCTGGGCCCCAAGGACTTCATCTTGGTGAGCTTTCAGGGTGAAAAGCTGGAAGGCGGGGGCGGGCGGCATTCGGAATGGCCCATCCATTCGCAAATCCTTTTGCTCAGGCCCGATGTGCATGTTGTGGCCCACACCCATGCCTTTCATGCCAGCGTGCTCTCTGCCTCGGGCGAGCCTTTGCTGCCGTTCACACTGGACGCCGATTACTTTGCCCACCTGCCGCGCGACGCCACCGAGGCGGCCCTTCTCACAGCGGTGGAAGACGGCGACGCCCTGGCCAGTGCCCTGGGCGAACATTTTGCGGTGCTCATGGCCAACCATGGCATCACCTTTTGCGGCACCTCGATCGAGCATGCCACCTGTGTGGGCGTGTTCCTGGAAAAAGCAGCGCGTGCACACCTGGCCGGCATGGCCGCTGGCTTTGCGCGAAGCATGCCCACCGAGGCCACGCGCGCACGCCGCCATGCGCAAGTGATGACCCCTGTGCACATCGAGCATTCCTGGAATTTTTTCTGCCGCAAGCTCGCCAGCCTTGAAGCCTCGGCAGGCAGCAGCCCGCGCGCGTTATTTCTCAGTTGAGCAACCCAGCTCAGCGCTGAATCCACCAGCCGACCTACCCGTCCTGTCCCAACACACCCAAGACATGCTGGGCAAAAGCGTGGGCGATCACCGGCAGTTGGCGCTTGGCCAAGCGGGCCATGAGGATATGGCCGACCGGGAAACCCCAGTCCTCGATTTCCCGCGTGACCAGTTGCCCGCCGTCGGTGACCGCGCCACTCTCAAACTGAAAGGTCACCGCCTCTTGGTGATACAGACAGCCGCGCAGTAACTCAAAGCTGTTGCTCTCGACCAGGGGCTTGAGGTCGATCGAGCGGCGCAGCACAAATCGTTCGAGCATCTGTCGCCCGGCGGTATCCCGGTTGGGCAGGGCCAGCGGGTAGCTGGCGCAGTCGGCCAAGCGGATCGAAGCCCCTTGCCGCGCCAAGGGGTGGTCCTTGTGCATCACCGCCAGCAGCTTTTGGTCGTGGAACACGATGGGGTGCAGGTCAGGCTCGGCGTCGAGGTTGAAGACCAAGATCAAATCGGTTTCCATCGCCCGCAAGGCGCTCAGGGCCTGCACATGGTCGCCCACCTGCACCCGAAATTCGACCAAGGGATGCAGCCGTCGAAACGAGGAAATCGCCTGCGGCACAAAGCTCGGGGCCAACCCCTGGCTGCAAATCAGCTTGACGGTGCCGCGCCGCAAGCCCTTGAGTTCCTCGATGTTGGAGCGCACCTGATCGAGTTCGGCCTGACGGGCGCGCACATAGGTGATGAACATCTCGCCGGCAGCGGTCAGGCGCATGCCGCGAGGCAGTCGCTCGAACAACGGCGCATCGAGCTCCTCCTCGATGTCTTGCAAGCGCCGATTGACCGCTGAAGGCGCCACATGCAAGCGCTCGGCCGCTGCCCGGATGGAACCCGAGCGGGCGATCTCGTCGATGTAGCGCAGGAATCTCAAATGGTTCATGAACACGAACCCATGCAGGATTGATGCCAAATCGGCAACGCAAAGCCCGTTATTCAGCATCTTCAGACAACACACTCTGGCATCAGGGGTGCTAACAGAGAAGGCATGAAAGCCCAAAACCCAGCCGATCGCACCAAAGTCGGGCGCAAGACGCCCGCATTGGCACGCACCGCACCTGTTCGGGGCCGTTCAGGGGCCAGCATTGGCTGGCAGATCAAGGCCGAAGGGGTCAGCTTGTTGCGCCCGCAGCGCCAACCCAAGCCGGTGTGGTTGCAGGCGCGTCCCCAAAAACTGGAAATTGATTTGCATCACAGCGCGCTGGTGGTGGTCGATATGCAAAACGACTTTTGCCACCCCGAAGGCTGGTTTGGGCAAAAAGGTGTCAGCATGCGCGCCACCCGCAAGCCCATCCCCATGCTGCAAAAACTGCTGCCGCTGTGGCGGGCCGCCGGCGGCCAAGTGATCTGGCTCAACTGGGGCGTGCGCGCCGACCGGCTCAACCTGCCAGAGGCCGTGCTGTTCAAGGCCAAGCTTGACGCCCAGGGCCAACTCAGTGGCATTGGCTACGCCGAATCTTCACCCCTGGACCGCGGTCCCAGCCTGGTGCCGGGCCATTGGGGCGCGCAGGTGGTCGACGAACTGCCGGTGGCGGCTGACGACATCACCGTCTTCAAACACCGGCTGAGCGGCTTTCATGACAACGAGCTCGACAGCCTGTTGCGTCAGCAAAACATCAAGACCTTGCTGTTTGCCGGCATCAACACCGACCGCTGCGTCTTCTCCAGCCTGCAAGACGCCGGCTTTTTGGGCTACGACTGCATCTTGCTCGAAGACGCCTGCGCCACCCCCTCACCGGCTCATGTGAGCCGGGCCATTTTGTTTCTGGTGGAAAAGCTGCACGGCTTTGTCGCCAGCGCCCAATCCCTCACCGTTTCATTGACCCCCAAAGGAGCTCGCTCATGACTGCTGTAACCCCTGTGTTTTCGCTGCGCCGCCTCTTTAGCCTGTGCACCGCCGGTGCCATGCTCAGCCTGGCCTGCGCCAGCGCCTCGGCGCAAGCGCCGACCAAAATCAAATTCACCCTGGACTGGAAAATCCAGGGCGTGCATGCTTGGTTCTATTGGGCCAAGGACAAGGGCCTGTTCAAGGCCGAGGGCCTGGATGTGGAGATCGATCAAGGCAATGGCTCGGCCGCCTCGGTGACCCGGGTCATGTCGGGCACCTATCAGGCCGGCATTGGTGACATGAACGCCATCATCCAGAACGCCTCGCTCAAGCCGGGCGAAGCGCCTGTGATGGTCTACATGGTCTACAACCGCGCGCCGTTTGCGCTGATCACCAAGGCCAGCAGTGACATCAAGTCCCTCAAGGACCTGGAGGGCAAGACCCTGGGCTCACCGGC
>CANFPJ010000069.1 GCA_947448885.1 Comamonadaceae bacterium | reverse complement strand
CCCACCGCTGCCGCCACGTTGTGCAGCAGCACGTCGCGCGCCAAAGTGGATTTGCCCGAACCGCTGACGCCGGTGATGGCCACCAAGCGGCGCAAGGGGACTTGCACATCGACCTGGCGCAGGTTGTGCAAAAACGCGCCGTGCACATGCAAACTGCCTGACGCCACCGGTGCGGCGGGCCCGCTGGGCGTGCCCATGTGGGCAGCGCGCAAAGCGTCGGCTTGGGCTTTTTTGCTGGCGGCGCTTTGGCGTTTGGGTTTCTCGGTGGCAGCCGCAGCGGCGCTGGCCGCCGACAGCAGCGCCAACTCGGCCGCGCCCACGCTGCGGCGCGCTTGCATCGGGTGGCGCATGGCATGCAACAGGTAGCGCCCGGTTTGCGAATCGGCCTGGGCGCTGATGTCAGCGGCCGTGCCTTGCGCGACCAAACGGCCCCCGCGCTTGCCCGCGCTGGGGCCAATGTCAATGATGTGGTCGGCGTGGCGAATGGTTTCTTCGTCGTGCTCGACCACCACCAAGGTGTTGCCCTTGTCGCTCAGGGTTTTGAGGGCCTTGAGCAAAATTTGGTTGTCGCGCGCATGCAGGCCAATGGTGGGTTCATCCAGCACGTAGCAAACGCCTTGCAACTGGCTGCCCAATTGGGCCGCCAAGCGGATGCGCTGGGCCTCGCCGCCACTCAAGGTGGGCGCGCCCCGGTCCAAGGTCAGGTAGCCCAGGCCCACCTCTTCCAAAAACGCCAAGCGCCCTGCGATTTCAGGCACCAGGTCGCGGGCAATGTCGGCCGAGCGGCCGCTCAGGGCCAAGCCCGCCACCCACTGGCGCACGCGGCCCACGCTCAGGCGGGCAATGTCGGTGATGGCTTGGTCCTGGAAGCGCACGGCACGCGCCGTGGTGTTCAAGCGGGTGCCCGCGCAGGCGGGGCAAGCGGTGTCGGTGAGGTCTTCCACCTCGGGTTCGGCAAAACTTTGTTCGCGCCCTTTTTGGTCGTCGTCGCGCACCGAGTCGTCCAGCGCCTTGCGCTGGTCACGGGTCAGCTTCAAGCCGGTGCCGACACAGTCGGGGCACCAACCGTGCTTGCTGTTGTACGAGAACAAACGCGGGTCCAGTTCGCTGTAGGACGTGGCGCACACCGGGCACGCGCGCTGGGTGGAGAACACCTCCACCTGGCCAATGCCTTGGGTGGCGGCCGCGCTGGCCATGGCTTCGCGCAAACCGTCCAAGCCGCTGAGCACATGCACCACGCCTTTGCCATGCTCCAACGCCAAGGCCAGGTGTTGGCGCAACGCGGCCTCGTTGCTGGGCTTGACCTCCAGGCTGGCGATGGGCAACTCGATGGTGTGTTCTTTGAAGCGGTCGATGCGCGGGAAACCGGTGGTGGGCAAAAAGTTGCCGTCCACCCGCAAATGGGTGTAGCCCCGCGGGCGCGCCCAATCGGCCAACTCGGTGTACACGCCTTTGCGGTTGACCACCAGGGGACTGAGCAGGCCAATGTGCTGGCCCCGGTAGGTTTTCATCAGCTGGGCGACGATGCTCTCGGGCGTTTGCGGCTGCACCGCCGCGCCGTCGTGCACGCAGTGCTGGGTGCCCAGCTTGACGTAGAGCAAGCGCAAGAAATGCCACACCTCGGTGGTGGTGCCCACCGTGCTTTTGCGTCCACCACGCGACAGGCGTTGCTCGATGGCCACCGTGGGCGGGATGCCATACACCGCGTCCACCTCGGGGCGGCCAGCCGGTTGCACGATGCTGCGCGCATAGGCGTTCAGGCTTTCCAAGTAGCGGCGCTGGCCTTCGTTGAACAAAATGTCAAACGCCAAGGTGGATTTGCCCGAGCCACTCACGCCGGTGATGACGTTGAACTGCCCACGCGGAATGTCCACGCTCAGGTTGCGCAGGTTGTGCTCGCGGGCATTGACGATGCGGATGCTTTCTTTCAATGCCTGGCCGAGGTATTTGGCCGATGGCTCTTGCACCAAACCCAGGGCCAATGCTCTGGGCGCAGGTGCGGTGTAAGGATTGCTCAGTGCAGGGGCATCGGCGCCAGGGGCGAACACCTCGCCCATGGCTTGTGCGTATTCGCGCAAGGCGCGCGCGGTGTGCGAGCTGGGGTGCTGGCGCACCTCTTCGGGGTGGCCCTCGACCACCACGCAACCGCCAGCGTCACCGCCCTCGGGCCCCAGGTCAATCAACCAATCGCTGGCGCGGATCACGTCCAGGTTGTGCTCGATGACGATCAGCGAATGCCCGGCCTCGAGCAAACGGCGCAAGGCGCGCATGAGTTTGGCGATGTCGTCAAAGTGCAAGCCGGTGGTGGGCTCGTCAAACAAAAACAAGGTGCCTTTGCGCGCCAGGCTTTGCCGGCTTTGGCTGGCCGATTTGGCGGCCTCGGCCAAAAACCCAGCCAGCTTCAGGCGCTGGGCCTCACCACCACTCAGGGTGGGCACGGGTTGGCCCAAGCGCACATATTCCAAACCGACTTCAACGATCGGCTGCAAGGCCCGCAGCACATCGCGGTCTTGGGCGAACAGCTCGACGGCTTCGCTCACCGTCAGATTCAGCAGGTCGGACACGTTCAAAAAACGCCCACCGCGCTCGATCTTGACCTCCAGCACCTCGGGCCGAAAACGCGCGCCATTGCAGTCGGGGCAACGCAGGTAAACGTCGCTCAAAAACTGCATCTCCACATGCTCAAAGCCCGAGCCGCCACAGGTCGGGCAACGCCCGTCGCCGCTGTTGGCGCTGAACTTCGATGCGGTGTAGCCGCGCTGGCGCGACAGACTGGCGGTGGCCAACAGCTCGCGCAGCGGGTCCCAGGCGCCCACATAACTGGCGGGGTTGGAGCGCGCGGTTTTGCCAATCGGTGACTGGTCGACAAACACCACATCGCTCAAGTGGTCCATGCCCAGCAAGCGGTCGTGCGCGCCCGGCGTTTCGGTGGCTTTGCCAAAGTGGCGCAGCAAGGCCGGGGCCAGCACGTCTTGCACCAGGGTGGACTTGCCCGAACCGCTCACCCCGGTGACGCACACCAAGCGTTGCAAGGGAAGCTCGAGGTGGACGTTTTTCAGGTTGTGCTCGCGCGCGCCTTCGAGCACCAAGCGCGGCGTGGCGTCGGTGACCAAACGTTTGAGACCCAAGCCCACTTGCTTGCGACCGCCCAAATAAGCGCCGGTCATGGTGTCGGCCTGTTGCAGCGCGGTCGGTGGGCCGTCAAACACCACTTGACCACCGCGCTCGCCGGGGCCGGGGCCCATGTCCAAAATGCGATCGGCCGCCAACATCACCGCCGGGTCGTGTTCGACCACCACCAAGGTGTTGCCTGCGTCGCGCAAGCGTTTCATGGCTTCGGTGATGCGGCCCATGTCACGCGGGTGCAGGCCAATGCTGGGCTCATCCAGCACAAACAAGGTGTTGACCAAGGAGGTGCCCAAGGCCGTGGTGAGGTTGATGCGCTGCACCTCGCCGCCGCTCAGGCTGCGGCTTTGCCGGTCCAGCGTGAGGTAACCAATGCCCACATCGCACAGGTAGCGCAAGCGGGTGCGGATCTCGCCCAGCAACAAAGCCAGGGCCTGGGCGTCGGCGCCGGCCGACTGGGCTTGCACACCGTCGAAAAACACCCGCAAGCGGTCAATCGGCATGCACATCAAGTCGTGCAGGCTCAACCCCGGCAAGGCCTCGAGTTGTGCGCGCGTCCAACCCACGCCCGCCGGCATGAAGCGCTGCGCCGCCGGCAGCACACCCGCGGCATCGACCGCGCTGCCCACGCGCCACAACAAGCTGTCGGTTTTCAGGCGCGCACCCAAACAACTCGGGCACGGCGTGTAACTTCGGTACTTGGACAGCAGCACCCGGATGTGCATCTTGTACGACTTGGTCTCCAGGTAGGCAAAAAAGCGCCGCACCCCGTACCACTGCTTGTTCCACACGCCCTTCCATTGCGGCGAACCTTCGATCACCCAGTGCTGCTGCTCAGGCGTGAGCTTGTACCAAGCGGTGTCGCGCGGGATGCCCGCCGTCTCGGCGTGGCGCATCAAATCGTCTTGGCACTCTTTCCAGGCCGGGGTTTGCATCGGCTTGATGGCACCGGCGCGCAGGGTGAGTTTGTCGTTGGGGATGACCAAACCAAAGTCAACACCAATGACGCGGCCAAAGCCGCGGCAGGTTTCGCACGCGCCCAGCGCCGAGTTGAAAGAAAACATCGACGGCGTGGGCTCGCTGTAACGCAAATCGCTGTCGGGGCAGTGCAAGCCGCTGGAAAAGCGCCACACCGTTTCAGCGGCCGCATCCACCGCAGGAAGTGTTTGGGCCGTGCTTGCGTCAGTGGCGGATGGGGCGGCGGGTTCGGGCTGCACATGCACTTGCATGCGACCGGCACCGCGTTTGAGCGCGGTCTCCAGCGCCTCCATGGCGCGCGATTTTTCGACCGTGGCCAGGCGAAAGCGATCGGCCACCACATCGAGCAATTTGCGCGTGCCCGTCACACTGGCCACCTCGCGCTCGGCGTGGATGCGGCTGAAGCCACTGGCCAGCAACCACTGCTGTACCTCGTCGGCCGTGGTGTGGGCGGGCAATTCAATGGGAAAAGTGACCACCACCCGGGGTTGGCCGGGCAGCTCAGCACTGCGGCGCAGCAACTCGGCGTAAATGGTCTCAGGCGTGTCGTGGCGCACTGGCAGTGCCGTTTGGCGGTCAAACAACTGCGCTGTGCGGGCAAACATCAGCTTCAAGTGGTCATTGAGCTCGGTCATCGTGCCCACGGTGGAGCGCGAGCTGCGCACCGGGTTGGTTTGGTCGATGGCAATCGCTGGCGGCACGCCCTCGACCTTGTCCACCGCCGGGCGGTCCATGCGGTCCAGGAACTGGCGCGCATACGCACTGAAGGTCTCCACATAACGGCGCTGACCCTCGGCGAACAAGGTGTCAAACACCAAGCTGGACTTGCCCGAACCGCTGGGCCCCGTGACCACCGTCAACTCGCCGGTGCGGATGTCGATGTCGAGGTTTTTGAGGTTGTGCTGGCGAGCACCACGGATGCGGATGAGACCCTGGGACATAACGGCTTTGTTGGGGGGTGGGCCGTCATTCTAGAGAGAGTATCGCCAACGTCACTTTCACAGCAGCAAATCAGTGGCTGTCAGCAGGGATGCTGCCCATGGTGGCCCCACCAGGACCACCCGGCGCCGGGTTGGCACACCCGCGCCGGCCTTGAAAGCCCCAGGCCACTTCCCACAAGGGCAGATAGCTGGGGCCAACAGGCTCACTTGCTGGTGGCTGCCGGTACGGAGGCGTCGCTCGCCGCAGGCGCGGCAGCGGGCGCCGCAGCGTCGGCCGGTTTGGCGGGCTCAGGGGCATGCACCGCATCGGCGCCATGCTTTTCACCGCCCATGTCCAGGTTGTCGCCGCCTTTGAAAATCACAAAGAGGGCCAACGCAGCAAACACCACAAAGCCCAAAAAAATCTTCCACATGACACGTGTCTCCAAATGAAAAAGCCCTCCGCAGAGGAGGGCTTGAATGTAGCACCCGAGTTCCCTCGGGCAGCTTACAAAACCATCAGTCGTTGGCGTAAATGTCCACGTCTTTGGTTTCTTTCACGAACAACATGCCGATGACAAACGTCATGCCGGCCACGATGATCGGGTACCACAAGCCGTTGTACATGTTGCCCGTCTGCGCCACGATGGCAAAGGCGGTGGTGGGCAGCAAGCCGCCAAACCAACCGTTGCCGATGTGATAGGGCAGCGACATGGAGGTGTAGCGGATGCGGGTGGGGAACATCTCGACCAACATGGCGGCGATGGGGCCATAGACCATGGTCACCAAAATCACCAAGTAGGTCAGGATGATGATGACCATCACCTTGTTCACTTTGGCCGGATCGGCCTTGGTGGGGTAGCCGGCCTCTTTCAAAGCGCCACTCAAGTTGGCACTGAACACGGCGTCCTTGTTCTTCTTGTCGTCAGACAAGTTTTTGATCGCGGTCTCGGCGGCGGCCACCGCTTTTTCATCCACCGGGCTGGCGGCTTTGAGGCCTTCCAACTTGGTTTCAGCGGCGGTTTTGGCAGCGGCGATTTCTTCCGGTGTGGGGAACACGTTGATGACCTTGTCACCCACTTTGATCACCGCAGGGGTGCCCTTGGGCGCGGTTTCGTTGACATAGCTCACCGAACCAGCAGCCAGGCGTTGTTTGCCCACGTCGCAAGACGAGGTGAACTTGACCGTACCGGTGGGGTTGAACTGGAACGAGCATTCGCTGGGGTCAGCGACCACCACCACTTGGCTCTTTTGCTGGGCAGCGTGCAGGTCAGGGTTGGCGGCCTTGGTCAGCGCCTCGAAGACCGGGAAGTAGGTCAACACGGCCAACAAACAACCGGCCATGATGATGGGCTTGCGGCCAATTTTGTCGGACAGCGAGCCGAAGATGATGAAGAACGGGGTGCCAATGATCAACGATGCGGCCACAAACAAGTTGGCGGTGGCACCATCCACTTTGAGCGACTGGGTCAAGAAGAACAGGGCGTAGAACTGGCCCGAGTACCAGACCACGGCTTGGCCGGCGGTCAGGCCGATCAAGGCCAAGATCACGATCTTGAGGTTTTTCCATTGACCGAAGGATTCGGTCAGGGGTGCTTTGGAAGTTTTGCCCTCGGACTTCATCTTGGCGAAAGCCGGTGACTCGTTCATCGACAAACGGATGTAGACCGACACGGCCAACAACAAGATGGAGACGATGAACGGCACGCGCCAGCCCCAATCGGCAAAGGCCTCTTCGCCGACCCAGGTGCGGGTGCCCAAAATCACCATCAGCGACAGGAACAGGCCCAGCGTGGCGGTGGTTTGGATCCACGAGGTGTAGGCGCCGCGCTTGTCGTGCGGTGCATGCTCGGCCACGTAGGTGGCGGCGCCACCGTACTCACCGCCCAGCGCCAAGCCTTGCAGCAAGCGCAAACCGATCAAGATGACCGGTGCAGCCACGCCAATGCTGGCGTAGTTGGGCAGGATGCCGACGATGAAGGTCGACAAGCCCATGATCAGGATGGTGACCAAGAAGGTGTATTTGCGGCCAATCATGTCGCCCAAGCGGCCAAAGAAAATGGCGCCAAACGGACGAACGATGAAGCCTGCCGCAAACGCCAACAGCGCGAAGATGAAGGCCGAGCCGGCGTCCAATCCGCTGAAAAACTGCTTGGCGATGATCGCGGCGAGTGAACCGTACAGGTAAAAGTCGTACCACTCGAAAACGGTACCGAGTGAGGAAGCGAAGATCACCTTCTTTTCCTCGGCCGACATGGGTCGGTTGACGTCTAGTGTTGCCATGGGAATGTCTCCAGTTGTGAGCCCCCAAGTGAGGGATGGCGGATTCTTGGGGCCCAGGCTTGCCGGGCTCTGACGCTGCGCTTGCGGGTCGCTTACAACCAAAGGGTTAACCCTTGGAAAAATTTTCACATTGCGAATAAATGATCGGGCCCAGGGTAAACACTGAGCTGCGCGGATCAAAGCCCTGCGATGCGCATGGCCGCATGTGCGCCCATCCAAAGCGCCACGGCGGCCATCAAGGCACTGGACAAGTAAGGCATTTGGCGCGCCATCTCGCCCCAACGGCGGTTGCCCCATTGGCGGTCAACTTGTTTGGCCCCCCAAGCCGCCAACACACCCACGCCGACCAATGCGATGGCCAAACCCAGGCTGAAACTGGCCACCATCACCAAGCCCAAGGTCAAGCGCTTGAGGTGCAAACAAATCATCAAGATGGTGACTGATGCGGGGCAAGGCACCAGTCCGGCGGTCAAGCCGAACACGGCGATTTGACCCGTGGTGACCGCTTGGCCTTGAAAGCGCCGCGCAATGTCCTCGGCGTGGGCGCGCTCATGGGCGTCTTGAAACGCAGCTTGTGAAGGCCGATGGTGGGGATCGTTTGGCTGCCCATGGTCGTGGTCGTGGTGATGCGCAGGTCCAAGCTGAGAAGCGGCAATGTCTTGGCGGGTGCGCTGCCACATCCACACGGCCACACCCAGCACCACCACCGCCGACAACAGCATGAAATACGGCTCAGCCTGCTCGGCCATCAGTTCGTTGCCCAGCGACAGCGCGGCCAACGCCAACAACCACACCACCAGCGAGTGCGACAAAGCCGCACACAAACCCAACAAGGCCGCCTGGCCCATGCTGCCCTTCACCGCAATCACAAATGAGGCCATCATGGTCTTGGAGTGGCCTGGCTCCAAGCCGTGCAAGGCCCCCAAAAATATGGCCGTCGGGATGAACACCCACAGGTTGGTCGCGCCTTGGGCAATGAGGTCGGCAATGGGGGGCATGGTGGATGCGGTGAAACAGCTGTGCGCTAAATGGTGCGCCGATGGTAGACGCAAAGGCCAGGCGCTGGGTTGCCCGCTCAAGCAGGTGGCAGGCGCGCGCCATCAAGCCGCAGGGCAATGACTTGCCAAACCGCACGCCGCTCGGAATTGTCCAGGTGGGACCACTGGGCAATCTCGTTGAGCGTGCGCCGACAACCCCAGCACCAACCGGTGTCGGCTTGCATTTGGCACACCGCCACGCACGGAGAGGGCACGGCCTGCGCCACAGGCTGGGCCAGCACCTGGGTGGCGCGATCGCTCAGCGCTTGGTGCACCGACTCGATGGGCGCTGGGGTGCTCATGGCATCCCCAACCGGTTGTGGCCAGGCCGTTGGTGTGCCAATGCGGGGCGCATCAACATCAATACCCCCGCTGGCGGTCGATCACGCCGGGCAGTTGTTCGGGTGGCGTGCCGCTGGCCCACAGGCGCACCTTGGCGGCAATTTGGGCTATGGTCTCGTCGCGCAAGGTGCGCGCCGAGGTGTGCGGCGTGACGGTGATTTGGGGATGGTGCCAAAACGGGTGCTCTGGGGGCAAGGGCTCTTGGCGAAACACATCCAGGGTGGCCCCAGCCAAGTGGCCGCTGTCGAGCAAGTCGATCAAATCGGCATCCACCACATGGCCGCCGCGTGCCACATTGATGACATAACCCCCCACTGGCAGTTGCGACAGGTTGGCGCGGTTCAAAATGTTTTCGGTTTGGGGGGTGAGCGGCAGCAAATTCACCAGCACCTTGGAGGCCGCCAAAAATTCGCCCCACTGGGCGTCGCCACTGAAGCCGCGCACACCGGGCAGGTTTTTGGGGGTTCGACTCCAACCATTGACCGGAAACTCAAACCCTTGCACCGCACGCGCCACCCGCTCGCCCAGCACGCCCAGGCCCATCACACCCACCGGAAAGTCGCTGCGCTGGCGCGGTTTGCGAAACGCCCAACGGGCTTCGGGTTGGGCTTTGTCATAGGCGTCGAATTCGCGAAAGTGGCGCACCAGGGCATGCAGCACGTATTCGGCCATTTGCACCGACATGCCCGCGTCTTCCAGACGCACCAACACCGACTGCGCCGGCCAGCGCAAGGGCAACAAGGCGTCCACCCCAGCGCCGGTGTTGAAGATCACTTGCAGACCGGGTTGTGCATCCAAAAAGTCTTGAGACGGGGCCCACACCACGGCGGCATCGGCCGGGCCCGCGCCGGGCGACCACAAAGCCACAGTGTGCTCGGGCAAGGCCGCTTCCAAGCCATCGACCCACGGCGCGGGTTGGGTGTGGGTGAGATAGACATGGATCTTCATGCTGCGGCTGCCTCCAAGCGCAACAAAGGCGCACCTTCGTTGACTTGGTCTCCCGGTGCGTACAGCAACTCGGCCACCGTGCCGTCGATGGGCGCGGCAATGGTGTGCTCCATCTTCATGGCTTCGAGCACCGCCAAGGCCTGGCCCGCGCTCACCAACTGGCCCACCTGCACCGCAAACGACAGCACCTTGCCCGGCATGGGCGCGTTCAAATTGCCCTGGGTGGCAGCGGCATCGGCTTGGTGCGCCAGCGGGTCGATCCAGCACCACGCGGCAGCGCCCTCGGGGGTGAACACATGCATCACGCCACCAAGGGTGTGCACCTGGGCTGTCCAGCGTTGCCCGGCCAGCCACACGGTGAGGCCGGCATCGCTGGCTTGCCAACGCCAATTGCCATGCCAGTCCACGCCCGCGCCTTGGACGCGCAACTGCGTCTCCTGGCCGGGCAATCCCAGGCTGCTGACCTGCATGGTTTGACCTTGCCACTCGCCTTGGGCTTGCCAGCGGCGCACCCCGTTGGGTGCCCAGGCATCGCGGCAGCCCCAAGGGTCGACCCAAGCATGGGCCTGGGGCTGCTCAGCCAGGGCCAAGGCATGGACATGTTGGGCCAGGGCAAAAGCCGCACACACCTGAGCGGGCACAGGGGTTTGACCAAACAAAACGGCGCTTTCGCGCTCGATCAATGCGGTGTCGAGCACCGCGTTGGCAAAGGATGGGCTGCGCACCACATGGCGCAAAAACCCCACGTTGTGGCTCAAGCCCACGATGTGCAACTGCGCCAAAGCCTTGTCGAGTTGGGCCAGCGCGGCCGCGCGCGTGGGTGCGTGGACGATGAGCTTGGCGATCATCGGGTCGTAAAACGGGCTGATGGTGTCGCCCTCGCGCACACCGCTGTCGATGCGCACCGCCCCCGGGGTGAACAGCTGCGCGGGGGGCGTGCGGTACACCGCCAAGGGGCCGGTGGCCGGCAAAAAGTCGCGCTCGGGGTTTTCGGCGCAAATGCGCGCTTCGATGGCATGGCCTTGGATGTGCACCTGGTCCTGCGCCAAGGGCAAAGGCTCGCCACAGGCCACGCGCAACTGCCACTCCACCAAGTCCAGGCCAGTGATGGCCTCGGTGACCGGGTGCTCAACTTGCAAGCGGGTGTTCATCTCCATGAAGAAGAAGTCCATGCCGCGCTCGCTTTGCTCGACGATGAACTCCACCGTGCCCGCCCCCACATAGCCCACGGCTTGGGCGGCGGCCACCGCCGCTTGGCCCATGCGCTGGCGCAGCGCATCGGTCATGCCCGGCGCGGGGGCTTCTTCCAACACCTTTTGATGCCGGCGCTGCACCGAGCAATCGCGCTCGAACAAATGGATGCAATGCCCCTGGCTGTCGGCAAACACCTGCATCTCTATGTGGCGCGGGCGCTGCACATACTTTTCAATCAGCACCGCTGCGTCGCCAAAACTGTTTTGCGCCTCGCGCTGGCACGAGGCCAAGGCACTGGCAAAAGCATCGGCGCTGCGCACCAAGCGCATGCCCTTGCCACCGCCGCCGGCGCTGGCCTTGATCAGCACCGGATAGCCGATTTTTTCGGCTTCACGGGCCAGTAATGTTGGGTCTTGGTCAACCCCGTGGTAGCCGGGAACCAGGGGCACACCGGCTTGGCCCATCAACTGCTTGGAAGCGGCCTTCAATCCCATGGCACGAATGGCGGCAGGCGGCGGGCCAATGAAGACCAAACCCGCATCGGCGCAGGCCTGTGCAAAGTCGGCGTTTTCGCTCAAAAAACCATAGCCGGGGTGGATGGCCTCGGCACCGGTTTGGCGCGCGGCGTCGATGATGCGCTGCCATTGCAAGTAACTGTCTTTGGCTTCGGCCCCACCAATGTGCAGCGCTTGGTCGCAGGCCTGCACATGGGCGGCATGGGCATCGGCGTCGGAATACACCGCCACCGTGGCCACACCCAGGCGGCGCGCTGTGGCGGCCACACGGCAGGCAATTTCACCCCGGTTGGCGATCAGAATTTTGGCAAACATCGGCTCTTCCTAGGCTGTGGCAGCAATGGCGTTTGGGTGAAGCAGGGTCATGCCCTGGGGAGCAACCAGTTCGGTGGGCGCTTGTTCAAAAACGATTGCAAACCCTCTTTGCCCTCGTCGCTGGCGCGGATGTCGGCAATGCGCCGGGCGGTTTCGGCGCGCAGGTCATCGTCAATGGGGCGGCCCTCCACATCGCGCACCAACTGCTTGCACAGTCGCACAGCGGCAGGCCCGTTTTGCACCACCGTCTCGAGCATGGCTTCCACGCTGGCGTCGAGCGCATCGGGCGCGCACACTTCGTGCACCAGGCCCATGGCTTGGGCCTGGGCGGCGCTGAAGCGCTCGGCGGTGACAAAGTAGCGGCGCGCCGCAGACGCGCCCATGGCCCGCACCACATAGGGACTGATGGTGGCCGGCATCAAACCCAGGCGCGCTTCGGACAAACAAAACTGCATGGACGCGCTGGCCAAGCGCACATCGCACACCGCTGCCAAGCCCATGCCACCGGCGTAGCAATCACCCTGCAATCGGCCGACGATGGGCACCGGGCATTGGTCCAGCGTCCACAACATATCGGCCAGGCCTTGGGCATCGGCGCGGTTTTGGTCCCAGCTGTAATCGGCCATGGCGCGCATCCAGTTGAGGTCGGCGCCCGCACAAAACGCTTTGCCATGACCGGCCAACAACACCACCCGCACTTGGGTATCGCGCGCAATGTTGGCAAAGGCCTGGGTCAATTCGGCAATCATGGCGTCATTGAACGCATTGCGCACCTCTGGCCGATTGAGCCACACCTCGGTCCGCTCAGGGCTGGGGTGACGAACTTCGATGCAGGTGGTGCTCATGAATGGTTTGTCTCAATGGTTTCAAAAAAGTCTGGCAGCCTCACAGGGCCGCCAGCACAGGGGGCGGGGTCAGTAGCGCTTGGCCACTTCTTCCAACATCACCTCGGTGGCACCGCCACCGATGGCGAGCACACGGGCGTCACGCCACAGGCGCTCGATGGGCGCTTCGCGCATATAGCCCATGCCACCCCAAAACTGCAGGCAGCCGCCCACCACCTCGTTGACCAAATCGCCCGTCAAGGCTTTGAGCATGGACACCTCTTGCACGATGTCGTGCTCTTGCGTGACCGACCAGGCGCAGTGGTACATGAGTTGCCGCGCTGCGCGGGTTTTGGCGTCGAGCATGGCGATGCGCTGGCGAATGTGCTGCATGTCCCACAGCGCTTTGCCAAAGGCTTGGCGTTGGCGCACATAGTCCAGGGTCAGTTCAATCGCCTGCTGGCAGTGGCCCACCGCCATGGCGGCCAAGGCGATGCGCTCGGTTTGCAAGTTGCGCATCAGCGCGTAAAAGCCTTTGTCTTGTTCGCCCAGCAAGGCCTCGGGACCCAAACGCACGTTGTCGAGCACCAACTCGGCCGTGTCCGAACACAGCCAACCGGTTTTGTCCAAGGAGCGGCCGACGCTGAAACCGGGCGTGCCCTTTTCCACGATGAACATGGACATTTGGTGTTTGCCGGGGCCGGTTTTGGCAGCGACGAAATACACATTGGCATGCACGCCGTTGGTGATGAACATCTTGGTGCCGTTGAGCACCCAGCCGTCGCCGTCGCGCTTGGCGGTGCTTCTCATGCCAGACAGGTCAGAACCCGCACCGGGCTCGGTCATGGCGACGGCACTGATGGTGTCACCGGCAATGATGCTGGGCATGTACTTGGCTTTTTGCGCGGCGGTGCCCGCATGGTGCAAATGCGGACTGGCCATGTCGGTGTGCACCAACACGCTCACGATGAAGCCGGCAAACGTGGACTGCGACAGCGCTTCGGCAAACACCAGGTTGGTCAACGCATCCGCCTCGGCGCCGCCGTATTCGCTGCTGTACATCAGGCCAAAAAAGCCAGCTTCGCCCATTTTGCGCAGCACCTCACGCGGCACCTTGCCGGCCTTTTCCCATTCCATGCCGAAAGGCTCGACCTCACGCTCGAGAAAGCGCTGCATTTGGTCGCGCAGGGTTTGGTGTTCGGGCAGGTGGTAGATGTGGTTCATGGTGGGTTCTTTGGAGGTTTTAAATGGAGGGGGTCAATGTGGCCATGTGTCTAGGCCACCCAAGATATGCAGGGCGGCAAAGTCGGCATCGCGGTGCAGCAGCACATGGCCGTGGTTCATGCAGTAACTGGCCAGCAGCACATCAATCGGGCTGCTCACGCTGCGGCCTTTGGCACGCAATTGGCGGTAACGCGTGGCGGCCTGCAAGGCGTTGTCTGTGCCGCCAAGCTCAACTTGCGGCAGCGAACACAACAGGGCTTGCGCCTCACGCATCGCGCGGCTCTCACGAAATCCGCGCATGACCTCAAACAGCACCAAGTCGGCCATGCCGACCTCAACGCTGGCGTCGCCCAAGCACTGCGCCAAAGCGGTGCTGGCTGCGCCGCTGTCACCGCGAAAAAAGTCAACCCAGACACTGGTGTCCACCAAGATCATTTGGATTTGCCACCTTTGCGGGCTGCGCCTTTGACTTGATAAGCAGCGGCAGGCTCTTGAACAGCGGCTTGCTGCTGCTCTTGCGAACTTGTCAACGCCCAGCCTTCGTCGGAGTCGTCCCATTGCAATTTGCCGCGCAAGGCGAGCAAGCCGTCATAGGTTTTTCGGCGGCCCACCAAGCGCAAGCCCTCCTCCACGGCTTCGCGCTTGGTCTTGAAACCGCCAGCGGCCATGGCAGCGGCCATCAAGTCGTCGTCAATCTCAATATTGGTTCTCATGCGCACAACCCTCAATGTGTATGAAATATCATAATCATACACATTACATGCGAAACACGCCAAAGCGTGTCTCGGGAATCGGTGCATTCAGCGCGGCTGACAAGCCCAGCGCCAGCACCCGTCGGGTGTCGGCGGGGTCGATCACGCCGTCGTCCCACAGGCGGGCGCTGGCGTAATAGGGGTGGGATTGGTGGGCAAATTGGTCCAGCAAAGGCTGTTTGAACGCCGCTTCCTCTTCGGTGCTCCAGCTGCCGCCTTTGGCTTCGATGCCGTCACGTCGCACCGTGGCCAGCACGCTGGCGGCTTGCTCGCCGCCCATCACGCAAATGCGGGCGTTGGGCCACATCCACAAAAACCGTGGGTTGAAAGCGCGGCCGCACATGCCGTAGTTGCCCGCGCCGTAGCTGCCGCCAATGATGAAAGTGAACTTGGGCACCTGTGCGGTGGCGACAGCCGTGACCATCTTGGCGCCGTGGCGGGCAATGCCCTCGTTTTCATATTTGCGCCCCACCATGAAGCCGGTGATGTTTTGCAAAAACACCAGCGGAATTTTGCGCTGGCAACACAGCTCGATGAAGTGCGCCCCCTTTTGTGCCGATTCTGAAAACAACACGCCGTTGTTGGCGATGATGCCCACGGGCATGCCTTCCACATGGGCAAAACCGCAGACCAAGGTGGCACCAAAACGCGGCTTGAACTCGTGCATCTCCGAGCCATCGACGATGCGGGCGATGATCTCGCGCACGTCATACGGCTTTTTGGTGTCGGTGGGTATCACGCCATACAACTCTTGCGGGTCGTACAAGGGCGCACGGGCTTCACGCACCGCCAGTTGAATGTCTTTTTGGCGGTTCAAACGTGCCACCGCCTCGCGCGCCAGCGCCAAGGCATGGGCGTCGTTGTCGGCCAGATGGTCGGCCACCCCCGACAAACGGGTGTGCACATCGCCGCCGCCCAAGTCTTCGGCGCTGACGATTTCGCCAATGGCGGCCTTCACCAAAGGCGGGCCGCCCAAAAAGATGGTGCCTTGGTTTTTCACGATGATGGTCTCGTCGCTCATGGCCGGCACATAAGCACCGCCCGCGGTGCAACTGCCCATGACCACCGCGATTTGCGCGATACCTTGGGCGCTCATATTGGCTTGGTTGTAGAAGATGCGGCCAAAGTGCTCTTTGTCGGGGAACACATCATCTTGGTTGGGCAGGTTGGCGCCGCCCGAGTCGACCAAATAAATACAGGGCAGGTTGTTTTGCTGGGCAATTTCTTGGGCGCGCAAATGCTTTTTCACCGTCATGGGGTAGTAGGTGCCGCCCTTGACGGTGGCGTCGTTGCAAACCACCACACAGTCCACGCCGCTCACCCGCCCCATGCCGGCAATCACCCCCGCGCACGGTGCGTCGCCCTTGTACATGCCGTGCGCCGCCAAGGGGCTGAATTCTAAAAATGGCGTACCGGGGTCGAGCAGCAAGGCCACGCGCTCGCGGGGCGGCAGCTTGCCCCGCGCCAGCTGCTTGGCCCGCGCGGCCTCGCCCCCGCCCAAGGCGCTGGCCTGCAACTGGGCACGCAAGTCATCCACCATGGCCTGCATGGTCTGGGCATTGGCCACAAAGTCAGCAGCGCGGGGGGACAAGGCAGAGGTGAGAACCGACATGACAGGCCAAAAAGTGAAAAAGCGACTTTAGTTGACGTTGACGTAAACGTCAATCTATTCCACTTTGAAGCAAAACGAGCCCTATAAGTTGAGTAAAAAATTACAAAGTGGTAAAAAAATAACAAATAAATTAAAAATTTTGTAGTTTTTAGGTATTTATGGGCTATATTTTCATTCAAGTGATTAATAGGTATTAATCATTTTGTTGAATCTAAACTTTTTAACTCAAGGAGATTTTTATGAACGAATTGCAACCTTTAGCCGTCAAACCCAAGCAGGGCGGTTACACCTT
>CANFPJ010000068.1 GCA_947448885.1 Comamonadaceae bacterium | reverse complement strand
TTTGATTACATCGATGGCGCTGCCGGGCAAGAAACGGCGGCTTCGACGAATACCGCTGACTTGGCCTTGGTCAAGTTAGCCCCCCGGGTGTTGGCAGATTTGCAACCGCCCGATTTGGGCACGATTTTCTTGGGCAAGACCTGCGCCATGCCCTTTGGCATCGCGCCCATGGGCATGTGCAATTTGGCTTGGCCGGGTTCTGACCAAGTGCTGGCGTCTTTGGCGCGCCAGATGGGGTTGCCGCTGGGGGTGTCCACGGCGGCATCCACCAGCTTGGAGCGCATGTTCAACCACAGTGGCGGTCAGGCCTGGTTTCAGCTGTATGTGAGCGGGTCTGCCGATGCAGGTTTGGCGCTGGCCCAGCGGGCGGCCCAGGCCGGATATGACACCTTGGTGCTGACGGTGGATGTGCCCAAAGTGGCCCCACGCCCGCGCGATGTGCGCAATGGTTTTCAGATGCCGTTTCGCATGGGGCCGCGTCAATTTCTAGACTTTGCATGGCATCCCCGTTGGTCCTTGGCCACTTTGTGGGCGGGGGCGCCTGCGCTGGCCAACTTTGATGGCGGCACAGCAGGGTTTGATCGCCATGCTTCTCGTGCGGGGGCGAATTGGGCTTTTTTGGAGCGCTTGCGTGGACAGTGGCGGGGGCGTTTGATCGTCAAAGGGGTGATGCACCCCGACGATGCCGAGCGCATTGCCCGCATGGGCGCGGACGCCATTTATGTCTCCAACCACGGTGGGCGACAACTCGATGCCGCGCCATCGGCCATCCGTGCCTTGCACCAAATTCGACAACGCCTGGGGCCGAACTTTCCACTGGTTTTTGACAGTGGCGTGCGCACGGGTGAGGACATTGTGAAAGCCTTGGCCTGCGGTGCCAATCTGGTGATGTTGGGTCGGCCTGTGTTGTATGCCTTGGCCGCCGGTGGTGAAGCCGGTTTGCACCAATGGCTGGCCGCCGTGCGCGAAGAGTTGGAAGTGGTTCTGTCCCAATTGGGCTTGTCCCGCATCCAAGATGTGGGACCGCAAAACCTGGCGTCTACCCCGTTTTCACCGGGTTGAAGGCCCCTTCAGCCTTGCTCTAAAAATTCTGTCAAGGCCTGCTCGGGTGGGTGGGCGTAGTTGCTGCGCCGGCTCACCGCGATGTCATCCAGTTGGCGCATGCGCACGGCCATCTCGGCTGCCTTGATCATCACCGTGATGCCATTGATGATGGGTGCGCCTTCGGTTTGGATGCGAATTTTGCGGTGGTCTTGTCGGCCACCAAACATCATCATCGGCAGGCCACCGGCCGGGACAATCACATCGGCCCCAGCCGCCAACAGATGGTCCACCTCTTTTTGGAATTTGGGGGCCAGCTCGGCATAGCCTTCTTCGGTGGCAAAGGCGTGCATGAAATCGCTCACCTTGCAATTGACCGCCCGCACACCCACGCAACGCTGGGTCAAGCCATAGCGAATCACCTGGTCTTCGTGCCAGGGAATGAAGACGGGGTTGATGGTGATGAGGCCAAATTTTCGGCCCAAGGTGCAAGCGTGCATCATGGTGGTTTCGCCCAAGCCAATGACGGGGATGTCCACCAAAGACTTGACCTCGGCCAAACCGGCATCTTGAAAGTGCGATATCGCGATGGCGCTGTAGCCTTGTTGTTGGGCGATGACCGCGTTCTTCATGAAGTTGCGCGCCATGCGAAATTCGGTCACGGCGTGGGTCGTGGTGGCCGGTGGGGTGGTGGTGTTGAAGCTGTGGCTGAACGCGGGGTCGATGATGCGTTTGACGTGGGCTTCGAGCTGGGTGATGTAGGGCGAATGGGCCACGCGATCGGTGGCCCCTTGGATCCAAATTTGGTGGGTGGTGCTCATGGTGCTTTCTGGTTCAAGGCAATGAAAGGGCAGGTGTTCAAGCCGGCGTGGGCAGGTCGAAAATTTTTCCAGGGTTGAGCAAATGGTGTGGGTCCAAGGCTCGTTTGATGACTTTCATCAAAGCGATTTCGGCGGGTTGCCGCGAGCATGACAAAAAAGGTTTTTTGATCAAGCCCACCCCGTGTTCAGCCGACACGCTGCCTTGGACTTTTTCGACCCAGGCATACACCAAGGACTCCACGGCATGGTGCGGTTGTGCTTCTCCCATGCCAGGCACATGCACCACGACGTGCAGGTTGCAGTCGCCCACATGGCCAAAAAACAGCACCACGGCCTTGGGCCATTGTTGATGAATGGCCGCCAGCATGGCTTGGGTGGAGGCCTCCATGGTGGGGGTGGGCAAACCAATGTCAAAACCAATGATGGGCCCCAAGACTTTGCCGTACTCGGCCACGCTGTCGCGGATGGCCCACAAATCTTGGCTGTCTTGTTCGCTTTGGGCCATGACCACATCGCACAGCACCACAGATTCCAGCAGTTCACCCAGGCAATGTTGCAGGCCGCCGCCGTTGGCCAGGGGCGAAAAATGGCTTTCTTCGATCAAGATGTGAAAGCCCTCTTTTTGGGCAAAGGGGTAGCGCAAATCGGGCAGGCCCGTGGTCATGCACTGAATGAACTCGGGCCACATCACCTCAAACGCTGACAGTGCCGGGCCCAAACATTTGCGCGCGTGTTGCAGGGTGTGCAACACCTGCTCGAAGGTCTCGCACCGGCACATGGCGCTTTGTTGGTGCAAGGGCTTGGCTTGCAAGCGCAACACCACTTGGGTGATGACACCCAGGGTGCCTTCTGAGCCGATGAGCAGTTGCTTCAAGTCATAACCGGTGTTGTTCTTGAGCAAGTGATTCATCGATGACAGCACGCTGCCGTCCGGCAGCACGCACTCCAGCCCCAGCACTTGTTCGCGTGTCATGCCGTAACGGATCACCTTGTTGCCGCCGGCATTGGTGGCCAAATTGCCGCCGATGGTGCACGACCCTCGAGATCCCAAATCGATGGGGAAATACAAGCCCGCTGCATCTGCGGCGTTTTGAATCTCTTGCAACGGCGTCCCCGCCCAAGCGGTCAGGGTGCCCATCACCGGATCGATGTGGGAGACGCCGCGCATTTTTTCGGTGGACAAGACCACGCCCTGTTCCATGGGGTGGGCGCCCCCGGCCAAGCCGGTCAAGCCGCCCTGGGTGACCACTGGGGTGCGGTGCCGCAGGCAGTGCTCCAGCACGTGAGCCACTTCTTGGGTGTTGCGCGGATAAACGACGCCCAACGGTATGGTGGGCGGCAGGCCACTCCAGTCTTGCCGATGTTTGACGTTGGCATCAGCACCCGACACAAACCCGAACGGGCCCAGGCTTTTGAGGTGTTCGGCGGCGACGGTGCTGGACATGCTGGCTTTGACTTGCGGTGGGGGTTGTGCGGCCCATTATGCCGATGCGTTGGCGCTGAACTGGGCAAGGGAAAACCTCCTCAAACTTTCCTTGCAAAGCGCTGTGTTCGTCATTAGGATGTGCGACTTGTTCATTTTCCACCTTGAACTTCATCAACGACATCATATGAATACCAAAAAGCTACTTCCTGCCTTGCTTCTTTCTGTGGCCGCCTGGGCCATGCCCGCCCAGGCCATGGACACCTTGTCTGCCGTTCATGCGTTTCCGACCACCTGGGTGTACTCCAAAAGCTTTTTGGAATATGTGCGCAAAGTCAATGCTGCGGGCAAAGGCATTGTGGAAATCAAAGTGCGTGGTGGCCCCGAGGCCATTGGGCAGTTTGAGCAGCCCAATGCGGTGCGTGATGGCGTGGTTGACATGGTCTATACCCCTTGTGCGTTTTATGCCGGCAGCGTGCCCGAGTGCGACGCGGTCAGTTCCAGCACCTTGGATGGTCCCACGGCACGCAAATCTGGCGCCTTGGCCGCCCTCAATGAAGCCCATATTCGGCGCATGGGTGTGACCTATTTGGGATGGATGGACAGTGGCATTCGTTTCCACATGTGGTTCAAGTCTCAACCCAAGATTGATGCCAATGGCAACTTGGACATCGCGGGTGTGAAGTTGCGTGGCAACCCCATCTACAACGCGTTTTTCACCAATTACCTCAAAGCCCAAATCATCAACTTGCCTTCGACCGAGGCCTACACCGCACTCGAGCGCGGCACGGTGGATGCCACGGGTTGGACCGAAATTGGTTTGATGGATGCCAACTGGGACAAATTTCTGAAGTTCCGCTTGGACCCACCTTTTTTCACCACTGACCTGGGCGTGATCATCAATGTGCGCAAATGGAACTCTTTGTCTGACAAATCCAAAGAAATTCTGCAAAAAGTCATGATCGAGCACGAAGTCTCTTCGATGAAAGATTTGCGTGAATTGCGCAACCGCGAATTTGCTGAGTTGGAAAAGCGCGGTGTGAAAGGCGTGTCTTTGGGAGCCGCCGCCGCCGCCAAATTTGGCGAAGAAGCGCGCAACGCCAGTTACGAGCGCATGCGCGAGCGCTTGGCCAAAATTGGTGCATCCGATGATGTGAGCAAGTTCAAGAATTTGTTCGCACCCGCCAAGTAATTCACCGCGACCGTCCTGGCTGGCTGCCAGGGCGCATCTGCCCATTCTCTTGATCGGATTTTTATGAACCGAGCCTACAACTGGCTGGTCAACGCCATGGCATGGCTGGCGGGCTTTTTAATGGCCGCCATGATGCTCAGCATCTGCATCGATGTGATTGTGCGCAACCTCGGGTTTCAAAGCTCGGCGCACTTGTTCACCTTCACCGAATACGCGCTGCTCATCGTGCCCTGTCTGGGCGCGCCCTGGTTGGTGCGCGAAAAGGGCCACGTTTATGTGGAAATTCTGCTCATGTCGGTGAATGAAGGCTTGCGCCGCTGGATGACTTGGGCCGTGGGTGTGGGCTGCGTCATGGTGTGTGGTTTGATCGCTTGGTATGGGTTTGAAGTGACCTGGACCAATTACGTTCGGGCCGATGTGGATGTGCGATCCATGGACATGCCGCGTTGGATGGTGGTCATTTTCATACCGCTTGGCTTTTTGATGATGGGCATTGAGTTCCTGCGTTTGCTGCTCAAAGGCGAAAGTGTGCTGGGTGACTTGAGCTCGGCCTTGTCGACCCAAACCACAGAAAGCAAGCCATGAACTTAGAGTGGTATTGGGCCGCCGCAGCCCTGTTTGGCATGTCTTTGTTTTTCATGCTGGTGGGCGTGCCGGTGGCTTTGGCCTTTTGTGCTGGCAACTTGGTGGCGGCTTATTTGTTCATGGGCGGTGCCAATGGCATCATCCAGACGGTGAACAACGGCTTTGGGTCCATGACCTCTTTTGCCTTGGTGCCCATCCCCATGTTTTTGCTCATGGGTGAGCTTTTTTATCACACCAATTTGGCCACCCGCTGTTTCAATGCGGCCGATAAATTGTTGGGCAATTTGCCAGGGCGTTTGTCATATGTGACCTTGATCGGCGGCACCGCATTTGCGGGGCCCGCAGGCTCCAGCATGGGCGCTTGTGCGCTGTTGGGCTCGCTGATGGTGCCTGAAATGGCCAAGCGCGGCTACAACAAGTATTTGTCGATCGGCCCCATCATGGGGGTCGGCGGCTTGGCTGTGATCATCCCGCCCTCTGCATTGACGGTGTTGCTGGCCACTTTGGGCCAAACCGATGTGGGTGACTTGTTGATTGCAGGCATCATCCCTGGCTTTGTGTTGGCCCTGATGTACGGTGTGTTGATTTGGGGTTGGACCCATTTCGATCCCACGGCGGCGCCCCAGTACAACGCCGAGCCGGTGTCACGGCAAGAAAAACTTCGTTTGATCGTGGTGGATGTGCTGCCCATGGTGGCGGTGATTGCCTTCTCGGTGCTGATCATGCTCACCGGTTGGGCCACACCGACGGAGGCAGCGGCCTTGGGTGCCTTGTCGGTGGTGGTGCTGGCCGCTTGCTATGGTGAGATGACCTGGTCGGCTTGGGTCAAGTCGCTGGAAGGGGCTTTGCGCATCACGGTGATGTCGTTCTTGATCATTTTTGGTTCGGCGACGTTTGCCCAAATTTTGGCTTTCACGGGGGCTTCCAGCGGTTTGATGAACTGGTCGCTGTCATTTGAGCTCAGTCCCATGGGCATGTTGATGATCATGCTGGGCATGATCTTGTTTTTGGGCTGCTTCATGGACCAACTCTCCATGATGTTGCTGACCGCACCGATCTTTTTCCCCCTGGCGAAAACCTTGGGCTTTGATCTGACGTGGTTTGGCCTGATCATGCTCTTGGCCCTGGAGATCGGCTACACCACACCGCCGTTTGGCTTGCTGCTGTTCGTGATGAAAGGGGTGGCCCCACCCGAGACCACCATGAAAGACATTTATTTGGCGGCGATGCCCTTCATCGGCTGCGTGTTGCTGCTGATCGCCATGATCATTGTCTTTCCGCCCTTGGCCACCTGGCTGCCCATGGTCTCGCATTGAGCGGGCCCCATGCGTGCCCTCACAAGGGTTTGCGCGCCTGAACCACGGTCCATGGAAAGCGCCAGAAGCGGTAGTGGCTGTCCAGCGCTTGGTCGTTTTCCGCGAAGGGTGTGATGCGAATGTCGGTGAACCCCAGCGACTGCAAATGGCCCTTCAAATCAAAGGCCGCCAAACTGGGCATGTAGGGCTCGTTGTTTCGCTTGGCGTGGCCTGCATGGATGAAATGGGTGAACGCATCGGCCCCCGGTTGCACTTGGGGTAAAAAATCCAAATGCACAGTCCACCCACCGGGTTCGAGCAAGCGGTGGGCTTGTGCAAACAATTCGGCCAGGTGCGTGGTGGGTAATTCGTGCAGCAGCATGGTGGAGGTGACCAAGTCATAACTGGCGTTGGCCAAGCCTGTGGCGCAGGCATCGGCTTGCAGGTAGCGCACTTTGTCGATGTTTTCTTGTGCGTCCAAATGCTGCGCCAGCTTCAAGCAGGGCATGGACAAATCGGTGGCCGTCACCTGGGCTTGTGCAAATTGCTGGGCAAAGGGACGGGTGCTTTTGCCAAAGCCACAACCCAAATCCAAGATGCGCTGGGGTTTTGTGAAAGCACCGACTTGTCGGGTGAAACGGTGGTGCAAGTCAAAGTGTTTGTCCAGCGGGGTGGTGGAACGTGCACCACGCTCATAAACAAAGCCGGCCAAGCCGTCGCCCATCAGGCCACCGGGGTGCTGATGCACATCAAAAGAGGGGTAGTAGGCGGGCACCTGAAATCCGGCCACCGTGGGCACATCTTGTCGCGCCAACGCGGCTTCCAGGGCTGGGCGCTGGGTTTCGTGCCAGGGCACCAGGCCATAACGGCCGGCGTATTTCATGCGCTGCAAATGGCGCTCCATCCAGGCGTAAAAGGGGTATAGGTCGCTGGTTTGCATGCGCTCAGCCACTGGCGTCTTGGTTTCCAATGCTTGGTCTTGTTCACGCAACAGCGGGTACATCTGGGTGGTCCAAAACTTTTTGGCACCGAGCAAAAAATCTTGGGCTGCAGAAAAGGCGCGCGCATTGACCGTGCTCATAGTGGGACCCCTCGACTGCTTTCTTGACCCAATAGCGGGGACAGCAGGTGCGCCACAAAGGCATCCCGATCGGCTTGGTGTTGGGCCAATACCTCGGGTGCCACTTCTTGGTTCAGGCTTTGTGCATCCACGGCGCCCTTGTCCGCCAATTGCGTCTCCAGCGCGCGCAGGCGGTCGCGCAGGACATACACCTCGGTGGCCAAAGCCATGGTCACGCCCATGAGGCGATCGATCGCCGGGTCTTTGAAAAAAACCTGTTCAGCGTCATGGGGTGTGGGCATGTGGGGCTCCTATCGTGACATATGGGATGGCAATGACTCAAATCACCTTGATTTTGGCGGCCGCTGCACGCGCAGTGGCCAAGGCGTTGCTGCCGCTGGCCAAGGCCACGGCCATGCGCCGATAGGGGCGGGTGCTGGGTTTACCAAAAATGCGCACATCCACGCCAGGAACGCTCAGCGCTTGTTCCACACCTTCAAAGCGCGGGTTGACCCCATTGTGGCTGGCCAGCACCACGGCACTGGCGCCTTCGCGGGTTTCGATCAAAGGGATGGGCAGTCCCAAGATGGCACGGGCGTGCAAGTCAAACTCGCTCAAGTTTTGGCTCACCAAAGTGACCATGCCGGTGTCGTGCGGCCGTGGGCTCAGTTCGCTGAAGATCACCTCATCGCGGGTGACAAAAAACTCCACACCAAACAAACCCACGCCCCCCAAATTGGCGGTGACTTTTTCAGACATGTCCTGCGCCGCTTTCAGATGCTCGGCCGACATGGCCTGGGGTTGCCAGCTGTACTGGTAGTCGCCGCGCTCTTGAACGTGGCCAATCGGCGGGCAAAACAGGGTGGGACCTTGGCGCTGGCGCACGGTGAGCAAAGTGATTTCGTACTCAAAATGAATGAACTCTTCGACAATGACTTTTTTGCGGTCACCCCGCATGCCCGCACAGGCAAAGTCCCAGCTGCCATCAATGTCTGCGGCGGTGTGGGCCACGCTTTGACCTTTGCCAGAAGAGCTCATCACCGGTTTGATCACCACCGGAAAGCCAATGGCTTGGGCTTGGGCCAGCAACTCGGCGGCCGAATCGGCATACGCATAGCGTGCGGTGCGCACCCCCAGTTCGGTGGCCACTTGGCGGATGCGGTCGCGGTTCATGGTCAGGTTGGCTGCACGGGCGCTGGGAATCACGGTTTGGCCTTGCAACTCGACTTCCAACAACACCTCGGTGCGAATGGCCTCGATCTCGGGCACCACAAAGTCAGGCTGGTGGGTGGCAATGGCGTGGCGCAGCGCCGCTTCGTCGAGCATGCTGAACACCATGTGTTCGTCGGCCACTTGCATCGCTGGTGCCCCGGCATAGCTGTCGCAGGCCACCACGTGGCAGCCCAGGCGTTTGGCGCTGATGACAAACTCTTTGCCCAATTCACCGGAGCCAAGCAATAGGATTTTTTTCATGGGGTGTTCCTGGGGAAATGCTGATGGGTTTGATCACATCACGTGAGGGGCCGCAAAGCCGCCAGTGTGTGATTGATGAAATAATGCCAGTATATGTTTGCTCTCTCTCAACCTTGCATCCCGTTGGCCCTTCCATGATGCAAGTTCCTGTGCTCATTGTGGGGGGCGGCCCCAGCGGTTTGATGTTGGCCAATGAACTGGGCATGCGTGGCGTGTCCACCTTGCTGGTCGATGCCAAGCCTTCCACCGCTTTCAATCCCCAGGCCAATGCCACCCAGGCCCGAACCATGGAGCATTACCGGCGCTTGGGGTTTGCGCAAGAAATTCGCCAACTGGGCTTGCCCCCAGACCACCCCACCGACATTGCTTATTTCACCCGATTGGGCGGGCACGAGTTGGCGCGTTTGCGTTTGCCCACGCCATCGCAAGCCACCAGCCGCGTTCGCGGCATGACCGGCGCCTGGAGCGCGGCCGAACTGCCCCACCGCGTGTCACAAAAATGGGTCGAGCCGGTGTTGCTCAAGCACGCTCAAAAGTGGCCCTGCAATGACATTCGGTTTGGTTGGCGCTTGGCGCGTTTTGAAGCCGGCCCCGACCATGTCGATGCCTGGGTGAGCCCCGTGGACGGGGGCGATTTGGTCCATGTGCGTGCGCAATTCATGATCGGCGCCGATGGGCCGCGCAGCATGGTCCGCTCCACCCTGGGCATTTCGTATGAGGGCGCCAGTGGCGTCAAGCGCGACTTCATGGGTGGGGTGATGCATGCGGTGTACCTGCGCTCCTCCCAGCTTTACAGTCAAATTCCCCACGACCGGGCTTGGATGTATGTGGCCTTCAATGCCGAGCGGCGCGGGTTTTTGGTGTCGGTGGATGGCCAGCAAGAGTTTGCCTTTCATGCCGCCTTGCACGAGGGCGAAGATGGCCAAGCCTTGGACCATGCGGCAGCGCGGACGTTGATGCGTCAGGTGTTGGGCTTTGAGGTCGACGTGGACATTTTGTCCACCCAAAACTGGACCGCTGGCCACTCATTGGTGGCTGAAAAGTTCTCCGATGGGCGTGTTTTTTTGATGGGCGACGCCGCACACCTGTTCACCCCCACGGGTGGCTTGGGTTACAACACCGCGGTGGAAGATGCGGTCAATTTGGGATGGAAATTGGCCTCGGTGTGCAAAGGCATTTCGCCTTTGGCATTGCTCGACAGTTACGGCATTGAACGCAAGCGTTTGGCCTTGCGCAACACCACCTATGCGCGCCAGTTTGCCGACTCCGTTGGCTTGTTCCAAGCCCACCCTGATTTAGAAAGCGCTGGTGAGGTGGGCGAGTCTTTGCGCGCCCAAGCCAGCGAGGTGCTGAATGCCCATGTGCGCTTGGAATTCAACATTCCCGGCGTGACCTTTGGGGGGCGTTATGACGGCTCGCCCGTGATCCTGACGGATGGCACGGCACCACCCCCTGACACGGCCAACGACTACCAACCCACCGCCTGCCCAGGCGGCAGACCGCCGCATGCATGGATGCCCGATGGGCAATCGCTGTTCGATGTGTTTCACCGCGAATGGACGCTGCTGTTACTGGGAGAGGGCCCGTGGGACACATCGGCAGTGCTCGCGCAAGCGTCCAAGTTGGGCATGGACCTGCGCGTGGTGCAGCCCGATGTGCCCGAGCTCAAAGCCCTGTACCAAGCCAGCATGGCCTTGATCCGGCCTGACCACATCGTGGCATGGCGCGGAGAAGGTGGCGCATCCCTGGCCGTTCATTTGCCCCGCGTCTTGGGGCATTGATGCGGGCTCATTCGATGGGGATTTTGGCGTCCGCCACGGTCTTGCGCCAACGGGCGTAGTCGGCTTTGACCAAATCCCCGAGTTGCTCGGGGCTGCTGATTTGGATGGCCAGGCCTTGGGCGGTCAATTGTTCTCGCACATCGGGCAAAGCCAACACAGCGCTGACGTCACGGTGCAGGCTTTTCACCACATCGCCAGATGTTTTGGCCGGAGCGAGCAGGGCGTACCAGGAGTCCACCGCATCCATGAAGTCAATGCCCAGCTCTTTGAACACAGGCACCGTGGGCGTGATCGGCGAGCGCGCTGCGCCTGTGGCCGCCAGCATGCGCAAGCGCCCTGACTTGACGTGCGGGAGCATGGAATGCACGCTGGCAAACATCAACTGAACTTGCCCGCCGATCAAATCGGTGGTGGCATTGCTGATGCCTTTGTAGGGCACGTGCAGCATGTCAAACCCCAGCTGCTGCTTCATCAATTCCATGGCCAGGTGGTGCGGTGTGCCATTGCCCGGTGAGCCGAAGTTGATTTGTCCAGGTTTGGCCTTGGCCAAGGCAATCACGCCGGCCAAGTCCTGGGCGCCAATTTGGGGGTTGACCACGATGGCGAAATTGGCCACCGCCATTTTCATCACCGGGGTGAAGTCGGTGGTGGGGTCAAACGGCACCCGCTTGTACATGTTGGGGGCCATGGTGATGGTGTTGATGGCCATCAGCAGCGTGTGCCCATCTGGTGCCGCTTTGGCCACGGCATCGGCCCCGATGTTGCCGCTGGCACCGGGCTTGTTGTCCACCACCACGGCTTGTTTCCAGCGCTCGCTCAGCTTGGGCGCGATGATGCGGGCAATGATGTCGCTGCCGCTGCCGGGGGTGAAGGGCACCACCAAGGTCACGGCGCGGTCTGGATAGGCTGCCCAAGCCGTGGCACACAGCAAGCTGCTCAGCGTGGCCAGGCATTTGAATTTGTTCAATAAAGTAAGGCGGTACATCTTGTCTCCAGTGAAAAAATCAGGCGTTTTTTCGGCCCAGCAGCTTGAAAGCATTGCCAAAATAAATTTTGCGTGCGTCTTCCACGGGCAAGTTCAGGTCTTCGATGGAGCGAATGCCTTCGCGGATGAACATCGGGCCTTCCTCGGGGTCAAACGGACAGTCGCTGGCAAACACCACATGGTCGGGGCCAAAGAAATCCAAGCCGCAACGCAAGGCCGATGCCGAGCCGCCCAGCACGGTGTCGCCATAAAACATTTTGAAATACTCGATGGGCGGTTTGGACAAACGCTTGAGCACATCGGCCTCAGCGCCATCTGCACTGCGGCTGCCCAATTGCGCCCACAGGGTTTCGGCACGCCCTGAAAAGTAGGGCAGCATGCCGCCGCAATGGTGGGTGATCAAGCGCAGCTCAGGCAATTTTTCAAGCAAACCCGAGAACACCATCCGCGCCATGGCCACACTGGTTTCCATCGGCCAGCCCAACACCTGCCAGATTTCGTATTGCGAGCGATCCTCGGTGGGGTAGTCGGCGCGCGAGCCGGGTCGGGTGGGGTGCATCCACACCGGCAGTTGGTGGTGGTGGGTGATGCGCTCAAAAACTGGCAAGAACTCGGCGCTGTCCATGGCACGCCCATTCACGCTGGTGAGGATTTGTACCCCTTTGGCGCCGAGCTGATCAATGGCGTGGTCCATCTCTTTGAGTGCAGCTTCTGGATTGTTCATCGGCAACGAGGCCACAAAGCCGGGGAATTTGTGCGGCCACTGGCGGCAAATGTCGGCCATGCCCTCATTGGCCACGCGCGCATACGCCGGTGACACCTCCGGACCGCCCAGCATGTCGGGGGAGGGCACGGCCAAGGAGATGATTTGCTGCACATCTGGAAACTGGTCCAGCATGGCCACCCGTGCAGGCATGTCCCACAGCATGCGCAGTTGGCTCATGCGTTTGACCATGCCGGGCTCTTTGCCATGGGTTTTGACCAGGTCCACATAAGCCGGTGGCATGACGTGGTTGTAAATATCGATTTTGACGGTGCTCAAGATGGGCTTTCGGGGAGTGGAATTCAAGCGAATCAGCGCGGGTGCGGCGTGTGGGGCAGGATTTGACCACAGCTGTTTTGCGCTCTGATACAGTTGCCAACGGTCCAATCACTGGACGCCATTTGAAGCGTTTTCACAACTTCTTTCCTGAGTAATTTCCCCATGAACGATCGAAAAAAAGCCCTGGTCACCGGTGGTGCCACGGGCATTGGCCGCAGCGCCGTGTTGGCCTTGGCCAAAGCGGGCTATGACGTGGCCATCAATTACGCCTCCAGCGCCAAGGCGGCGCAAGAGGTGGCGGCCTTGGCCCAAGGCATGGGGGCTCAGACCATGCTGTTGCCTTGCGATGTGAGCGACGAGACAGCAGTGCGCGCCATGTTTGCCCAGGTGGAGGCGCAGTTCGGGCATTTGGATGCCTTGGTGAACAACGCGGGCACCACCGCCAAATGGAAGGTCAAAGACCTGGAAAGCCTGGACCTGGCTGAATGGGACCGCACCTTTGCGGTCAACGTGAGGGGTTTGTTTCAAGTCACCCGCGCCGCTGTGCCTTTGCTGCGCAAGGGCAGCAACCCCAGCATTGTCAACACAGCCAGCATCGTCGGCTTGCGCCCTGGGCCGCAGCCCCTGCCGTATGCGGCGAGCAAGGCGGCGGTGGTCAACATGACCAAAACCCTGGCCTGGAACCTGGGGCCTGAAATCCGCGTGAATGCCGTCGCCCCAGGTTGGATGGAAGGCGATTGGATGGAGCGCATGTTGGGCGATAAATACGATGACTTGATGGGCAAGCGCGCCAAGCTCACGCCGCTCAAGCGCTGTGTCACGGCCGACGATGTGGCCGAGACCATGATGAGCTTGATCCAAGGCAACCGTTTTGTGACCGGTGAAATCATCGTCATCGACGGTGGCTTCACCAGTTCGACTTGAGGGGCAGATATGTTGGAAGGTTTTGTTCCGTTTCCGCCTGAATATGCGGCCCAATACCGCGCCAAAGGCTATTGGAAAGACCGTGCCTTGCGCGACGAGTTTGACGATGTGTTTCGCAGCCAGGGCCCTCGCGTGGCCTTGATCGATGGCCCTCGCCAGTACACCTACGCCGATGTCGATCGCTTGAGCAGCAATTTGGCGCTCAACCTGATGGACCTGGGGCTCAAGCCCCTGGACCGCGTGGTGCCCACCCTGCCCAATGTGGCTGAGTTTGTGATCCTCTACTTTGCCTTGCAAAAAATCGGCTGCATCCCGATCGCAGCGTTGGTCACGCACCGCTTTGCGGAGATCAGCCAGTTCACCCAGCTTTCTCAGGCTGCCTGCTGTGTTTACCCGGACCGCGCGGGCGACTTTGCCTTTGGCCCGATGATCGATCGGGTGCAAACGGCCAACCCGTGTTTGCGACTGCGTTTGGTCTTGGGCCAAGCCGGGCCGGGCGAGCATGATTTGCGTGCCTTGATCGACCAACCTGCCCAACGCCCTGCAGACGATTGGCGCCACATCCCCATCGATCCCACCGATCCGTGTATTTTTCAACTCTCGGGGGGCACCACCGGCATCCCCAAGCTGATTCCCCGCACCAACAACGATTACGCCTACAACTCCAAGGTCGCCTCTGAAGTGGTGCAGGTCGGTCCCGATTCCGTGCTGTTGCTGGTGCTGCCCATTGCCCACAACCTGCCATTGGCATGCCCAGGCATTCAAGGCTTCATGTTCCAAGGCGCAACCGTGGTTTTGCATGGCAACACCCGCCCGGGTGAAATGTTTGCCTTGATCGAGCGCCATGGGGTTACCCACATCAAGGTGGTACCTGCTTTGTTGATCCGCTTGATCAATGACCCGTCCATCACCGACCACCAACTGGATTCGGTGCAACTCATCCAAAGTGGCGGCCAGCGCATGCAACCCGAGGTGCGATTGCGCACACGGCAACTGTTTCGCAACGCCTTTGTGCAAGAAAACTTTGGCATGAGCGAAGGCCTGCTGATGTTTGTGCGCGCCGGTGACCCCGAAGAGGTCTTGCTAGAAACCTGCGGCCGCCCGGTGTGCACCGACGACGAGGTGATGCTGATTGACGATGAAGGCCGCGTGGTGCCCGATGGTGAGGTGGGTGAGCTGGCTTGCCGTGGCCCTTACACCTTGCGCGGCTACTACGGTGTGCCCGAGTACAACGCGCGCCAATTCACCCCCGATGGGTTTTACCGCTCGGGCGATTTGATGCGCAAGCACCCCAGCGGCAACTATGTCGTCGAGGGGCGCAAAAAAGACCTGATCAACCGCGGCGGCGAAAAAATCAGTGCCGAAGAAATTGAAAACCTCATCCTCATGCACCCTGCGGTGCAAAACGTGGCCTGTGTGCCCATGCCCGACCCGGCCATGGGCGAAAAAATGTGCGCCTGTGTGATTTTGAAGGCCGGTCAATCTTTGAACTTGGGCGAGTTGGTGGCGTTTTTGGCCGAGCAAGAAATCGCCAAGTTCAAATTGCCCGAACGGTTGGAGGTCTTGCCCGACTTTCCAGTGTCCACCTTTGGCAAGGTGTCCAAAAAATCCCTGGGCGAGATGGTTGCTGCCAAACTCGCTGCCAAGCTCTGAAGGAATGAATATGCGCGTGATCGATTTGCATTGCTATCCCGGGACCCAAACCTGGATCGATTCCCAAGGCCCATACCCCGAGGCCTTGGCCACCTATTGGAAACGCGACTGGGTCGCCAAAACCGAAGACGAGGTGATCGCTGAGTTCACGGGTGCGGGGGTTGACGCCTGCTTGGTGGCGCTGGACTTGGAGACCACCGTGGCCACGCCGCCTTGTACCAACGAGTATGTGCACGGCATGTGGAAGCGCCACCCGGATCGCGTGATTCAGTGTTGGGGCGCGGTCGAGCCGGCCAAGGGTGAAATCGCTATTCGCCAAGTGCAAAAAGCCGTGAATGAGTTGGGCTTCATTGGCTTTCACTTTCACCCCATCATGCAGCACTTTGCGGTCAACGACCGGCGGCACTACGACTTGTTTGAGGTGATCAATGGCTTGGGTGCCGCCGTCATGATCGACGTGGGCACCACCGGCATGGGGGCAGGCATGCCCGGCGGCAACGGGGCGCGTGTGCGCCATGCACACCCATCGCACATCGATGACTTGGCAGCTGACTTTCCCAACCTGAAAATCATCATGGCCCACCCCGGTTGGCCCTGGGTGGAAGAAACCACGGCGGTGGCCTTGCACAAAGGCAATGTTTACTGGGAAATGTCAGGCTGGGCGCCCAAGCACTTCCCCGGCAATTTGAAAGTCGATATCCGAGGCCGCTTGCAAGACAAGATCATGTTTGGCAGCGACTACCCCAGCTTGCCCTACGAACGCATTTTTAAAGAGTGGAACGAACTCGGCTACAAAAACGAAGTGATGGAGAAAATCATGCACGGCAATGCCGAGCGGGTGTTGGGGTTGTGATCTGATTTGGGTTTCCCATGGGATGGGATGGGCTGATCAATTCACAAGCTGGGTGAACGCGCATACGGCGAGTCACTTGGAATTGGTGCCGGAGAGAGGAATCGAACCCCCGACCTTCTCATTACGAATGAGCTGCTCTACCAACTGAGCTATTCCGGCTTTTGGAAAATTATAAAGGTCGGCTCAATGTGATGCGCCTTGGTGGTACTGGGTGATGCGATCGACTTCGTTTTTGGAGCCCAA
>CANFPJ010000067.1 GCA_947448885.1 Comamonadaceae bacterium | reverse complement strand
AGGTTCAAGACTTTGCAACGAAGTGGATGTGGTCTTACAACCATGACCGCCCAAACATGGCCTTGGGCGGGTTCACACCCAAGCAGCGGTTGGTCATGGCTGCTTAACGTTTCTACTTCCGGCACCCTTGCAAAAGGGGAGGATTACCGTCGCAATTATTGAAAGCGTTGCTTTTCCGAACAATCGAGTCAAACTGGGTTCCTTACTGGCAGAAATTGGTCAGCAGGCCGATGGTGCGGATATGGTGTTTGAACGAGACAAGACACTTGCTGACCCCTTGGATCTCAACTCGCCGCCAACAACCTGACATTTTTTAGCGAATCTTTCATTTCAATATGCGCCAACTTCAAGTAGTAGGCAGTTTGCAGGCTCAATCGGTCAAAACATCATCGTCCTCAGGCGCGATTCCACCCTTGCGGCTTAAAAATTTCAGTGCCGCATTCACATCACCTTGCTTGGCGCGTTCAGAAAATTAGTCAGCGGTCTTCATGGCCAAAAGTTTGTGTGTAGTTGATACAAGAACCATCAGAATTCCGTGTTCCGTTGAGATTCACCCCGCCTGCAAGATAGCCTCAGGCGAATGCAAAGCAATGCGCAATAACGTGCGCGCCGCACCAGATGGCTCGCGCCGGCCTTGCTCCCACTCTTGCAACGTGCGGACTGAAACGCCGAGCAGTTTCGCAAATGCCGACTGCGACACGCCCAACTTCATTCGTGCCTCGGTGGCAGCTGTCACTGCCACCTTGGTGACGCGTCCTTCGCCACGTTTGGCTTGGCGAATAGACTCCAGCAAGTCCTTTTCAAACTCTGTCATTCCAGCCTCTTTAGCCACTTGCGGTTTAGCCATGTGTCACTCCTCATAAAGTTGCGCCAAGCTGCGCAAAAAAGCATTTGTCAAGGTGTCATGCTCTGCCTTGGTGTAAAGCGTCAACAACACCAATTCACCTTGGGCATTTCGCAGCATGTAAATGACACGAACCCCGCCCCGCTTACCCATGCCTGGGCGAGTCCAGCGCACTTTGCGCAGACCGCCAGTGGCAGCAATCACGTCACCGGCATCAGGGTGTTCTGCCAGCCAAGCTATGAACTCGTCCCGTTCTGCGTCATCCCACACCTTGGCGGCGTAGCGCATGAACATGGGCGTTTCAATGACGGTGAGCATTCATGAATTATACGTCATTGACGTATTAATGATAATCCATCCTTATTTAAAGTCATCCTAAACCTTGACCCACATCAACCCCCTTTGGCCCTCCCACCCCTAGCATGACCCCCATGCACCAGTTGCAAGGCGCGTGAGTGGTTTGTGCGCCTGTTGGGGTGCGCGTCAAAGGGTTGCGAATGGACACAGATGGGCTTGTTGCCGCCATGGTGGGAGGCAGCGCATGAAGCGTTTGCACCTGTGGGGACTGGTGGGTGTGTCCACGTTGGCGGGCCTGGGTTTTGTGGGGTGGCAATGGTGGTTGGGGCCGATCACCGCTGTGGAGGTGCTCAAGCGCCAAGATGTGGTGCAAACCATGGTGGCCAGTGGCCATGTGCAAAGCCCGCACCGCACCGATGTGAGCGCCCAGGTCACCGGGCGGGTGGTGGCCATCCCAGTCACCGAGGGGCAGTGGGTCCGCCAGGGGCAAACCTTGATCGAGCTTGACAGCAGCGAGGCCCAGGCCAACCACCAGCAAGCCTTGGCCAACTCACAACAAGCGCAAGTCAATGTGCGGCAGTTGCTGGAACTGCGCTTGCCTGTGGCCGAACAAACGCTGCTGCAAGCCCAAGCCAACTTAAAAGTGGCCCAGCAAAATTTGGCGCGCAGCCAAACCCTGTTTGACAAAGGTTTTGTGGGCGCATCTGCCCGCGAGGATGCGCAACGCGGCTTGGACGTGGCGCAGGCACAGTTGCACATTGCTGCACAGCAGCGCCAAAGCCTGTTGCCGGGTGGCAGCGATGAGGCCGCCGTTCACAGCGCGGTGCAGGTGGCGCAAGCGGCCCAGGCGTCTGCCGCAGCGCGTCTGCGCTACGCCCGCATTGCCGCGCCGGTGGACGGCGTGTTGATCGCGCGCAGTGTTGAGCCCGGTGACGGGGTGCAGCCCGGCAAGGTGTTGATGGTGTTGTCGCCCAAGGCCGACATGCAGTTGGTGCTGCAAATCGACGAAAAAAACCTGCATTTGCTGCGCTTGAACCAAGCCGCTGTGGCCAGTGCCGATGCCTACCCCGACAAAAAGTTTGATGCCGAATTGGCCTACATCAACCCCCGGGTGGACCCGCTGCGGGGATCGGTGGAGGTGAAGCTCGCCGTGCCCAAACCGCCTGCCTACTTGCAACAAGACATGACGGTGTCGGTGGACATTGAGGTGGCGCGCCGCCCGCAGTCGCTGTGGGTGGCGCAAACAGCAGTGCAAGGTGCGGTGCAAGGCGCGGTCCCTGGCCCTGCTTGGGTGTGGGTGGTGCGCGAGCAACGGGCGCAGCGGCAAAACGTCACACTGGGTTTGACCCACCAAGGCCGGGCTGAGGTGTTGACCGGCTTGGCTCCCGGCGACTGGCTGGTGCAAAGTCCCTTGCCAGCCCTGCACGATGGGACACGCGTGCGCGCCACGCCGCCATGAGGGCCACCCGCTGGCTGCCGTTTGAGTGGGTGGTGGCAATTCGGTTTTTGCAAGAGGGCAAGATACAAACCGGCTTCATTGCCGTGGGCATTGCCATTGGCGTGGCGGTGATTGTCTTCATGTCGGCCTTGCTGGCGGGTTTGCAATCGAACTTTGTCAACCGGGTGCTCACCGGTCAAGCGCACATCCAGTTGCTGAATCAAAAAGAGACGGTGCGACCCCTGCGCGACGGCTTGGCGGGGGAGGGGCAAGAGCTGGCGCAGATCCAAGTGCCATTGCAACGGCTCAAAGGCATTGACCAATGGCAAAGTTGGGCCACGCAGTTGGGCCAAATACCGCAGGTGAGCGTGTTGTCGCCAGCGGTCACTGGTGCGGCCTTGGTGACCCGCGGCAGCGCCACGCGATCGGTGTCGGTGGTGGGGGTGCAACCCGAGCTGTACTTCAAGATCATTGCCTTGCCCGACAAAATGGTGCAAGGCCAGGCGCTGATCAACAGCGAGTCGATTTTGATTGGCACTGAGCTGGCCAGCGATTTGGGCCTGGGTGTGGGCGACAAACTGCGTTTGTCCAGCGGCACAGGCCGGGTGCAAACGCTCACCGTGAGCGGCATTTTTGACCTGGGCAACAAAGCGGCCAACACCCGCAACACCTTTGTGGCGCTGCGCACCGCGCAAACCCTGTTTGACTTGGTGGGCGGGGCCTCGGTGCTGGACCTGACGGTGCGTGACGTGTACACCGCCGAGACCGTTGCCCAACAAATCCATCAACTCACCGGCTTGCAAGCCGACAGTTGGATCAAAACCAATGAGCAGTTTTTCACTGCGGTGAAGGCGCAGACCACGGCCAACACTGCCATTCGGTTTTTTGTGGCGCTGTCGGTGGGCTTTGGCATCGCCAGTGTGTTGGTGGTGTCGGTGGTGCAGCGCTCGCGCGAGATTGGCATCTTGCGTGCCATGGGCGTCACCCGCGGCCAGGTGTTGCGGGTGTTTTTGATCCAAGGCGGTTTGCTCGGCTTGGGTGGCGCGGCGCTGGGTTCGGGCATTGGGGCCTTGGCGCTCTTTTTATGGCAACGCTTCATGCGCAATGCCGATGGCACGGTGATGTTCCCTTTGGTGTTTGACAGTGGCTTGCTGCTGCAAACACTGTTGCTGGCCACTTTGACGGGTTTGCTCTCGGCCTTTGCACCGGCCTTGCGGGCTGCCCGCTTGGACCCCGTGGTGGCGATTCGGGGCTGACACGCGATGGACGCCGCACCTCAAGCCCCAAGCCCACCGGTGCTGGCCTTGCGCGGCATTCGCAAGTCTTTCAACCTGGGCGAAGCGAATGAAACCGAGGTCTTGCATGGCATTGACCTGGACTTGTGGTCCGGGGAGTTTTGTGCGGTGGTGGGGCCATCGGGCTCGGGCAAAAGCACCTTGCTCAACATCGTTGGTTTGCTCGACCGGCCCACCCAAGGGCAATTGACCATGACCGGCCAAGAGACCACGCGCATGAATGACGCGCAGTTGACCCACCTGCGCGGCCACAGCATTGGCTTTGTGTTTCAGTACCACCACCTGTTGGGCGCCTTCAGTGCCTTGGAAAACGTGATGATGCCGATGTTTGCCGACACCGGCTTTGCCACCGAGGTAGCACGCCTTCGTGCCAGCACCTTGCTGGGCAGCGTGGGTCTGACGCCTTGGCTGCACGTGCCCGCCAGCCATTTGTCGGGGGGGCAGCAGCAGCGGGTGGCGGTGGCGCGGGCCTTGGCCATGAAACCCGCCTTGATCTTGGCCGATGAGCCCACTGGCAACCTGGACACCAAAAGCGCCGATGGGGTGTTTGAGTTGCTGCAACGCGTGTGCAAAGAGCAGGGCACCGCGGTTTTGTTTGTCACCCACAACCCTTTGCTGGCCCAGCGCTGCGACAAGACCATAGCCGTGGTCGATGGCCGGGTTGGCGGCCCATAGCGCCAGGTGCTGGGCGTTGGCTTGGCCGTTGGTCCTGTTCTGGCGGCGGCTGCTTATTCGGGGTTCAAACCCGCAAAGGCGGCGCGTTCCGTCCACAGGGCGCGGTCTTTGCGCACAAACTCGGCGAACTCGTCGGCCATCAGCAAGGTGGGCACGCAGCATTGCTCCAGCTTTTTGAGCAAGGCGGGGCTGTTCATGGCGCGTTTGACAGCGTTGCTGTAGCGCTGGATCACCGCGTCGGGCGTGCCAGCGGGGGCGTACATGCCGTTCCACGAGCGCACCTCAAAGTTGGCCATGCCGCTCTCGGCCATGGTGGGCAGGTCGGGCAGGATGTCGATGCGCTTGGGTGAGGTGACCGCAATGGCTTTGACGCGGTCACCTTGCACAAAGGGCAGGGCGGCGGCGTAGTCCAAGAACATGAAGCTCAGTTGCCCGCCCATCAGATCGGTCACCGCCAGGGGGCTGCTTTTGTAGGGCACGCCCACGCTGGTCAGGTTCAGGCGCTTGAGAAACACCGCGCCGGCAATTTGGCTCACCGATGCCCCCCAGCCATAAGCCGACTTGTCGGGGTTGGCCTTGATCCAAGCGGCCAACTCGTTGACGCTGCGCACCGGCAAGTCTTTGCGCACAATGAGCACATAGGGCGCGGTGAGCACCATCGCAATGGGTTTGAAGTCTTTCACCGGGTCGTAGGGCAGCTTCTTGAACAGCACCGGGTTGATGGCATGGGTGGTGTTGGAGGTGAACAGCAGGGTCTTGCCGTCGGCCGGTGCGCGGGCCACAAACTCGGCCGCCAAAAAGCCGTTGGCGCCGGGCCGGTTGTCGATCACGGCGGTTTGGTTCAGCTCGCGCCCCACCTCTTCAAACAGGGGGCGCGCCACGTTGTCGGTGCCGCTGCCGGGCCCAAAGGGCAAAACCACGCGGATGGTGCCGCTGTCTTGGGCGTTGGACCAGCTGGCGGCCAAGGCCAAGGCGCACAGCCCCAGCCATCGTGCAAAAGTGTTCATGTGTATCTCCTGTGGGGGGCTGCCCGTTGACGACCCGGGCACCGACCCACCACCATCAAACCACTGTAATGCTTGCGGCCGGTCAAGGCTATGCGGGTTTAATCCAATCCCAGCCAGCGCAAAGCGTTGTCTTGGCGCAGGGCTTGGCGGTGTTCGGCGGTGAGGCGCAGGTTTTCCACCCGCTGCGCGGGGTCGCGGTCCATGATGACAAAGGGGTCGTCGGTGCCCACCATCACTTGGCCCACACCATAGGTGTATATCAAGTGGTGGATGCTGGCCTCGTCGTAGACCAAGTCATCCACAAACATCTGCCGCGACACCGCGCGGGGGGAATGCTTCAAGGCGTTTTGGATCGGCGGCATGCAGGTCCAGGCGTGTTCCAGGCGCGCCACCAACACTGGCAGCGAGCCGCCGCCGTGGCTGAAAGCGATGCGCAGGCCCGGCAAGACAGCCAGCCGGCCCGAGGTGATCATGGACGCGGCGGACAAACCAATTTCGCCCGGAAAGGCCAGGGCTTGCTCCAAGGCCGGCGGGCCGACCAAGCGGTCCATGCCAGCGGGGCGCAGGGCGTGCACAAAAATCGCCGCGCCCAGGCTTTGCGCCGCCTCAAAAAATGGCGCGAAGTCGGGGTGGCCAATCGGCTTGCCGTTGATGTTGCTGCCAATCTCCACGCCGGCCATGCCCAACTCGCCCACCACGCGCTCGAGCTCTTGGATGGCCATGTCCACGTCTTGCAGCGGCACGGCACCCAAGGCAATGAATTGATCGGGTTGCCCACCCACCTGTGCGGCCAAGGTGTCGTTGAGGTAGCGGATCAAGGACTTTGCGTCATCGGGCTCGAGCCAGTAGGACAGCAGCTCGGGCATGGGCGAGACCACTTGGCGGGTGACACCCGTTTGGGCCATGTTGCGCACACGCTCGTCAAAGTCAAAGCAGCTGGTGGGGATGGTGCGGTAGACCTTGTCTTGGATCATCACATGGCGCTGGCAGCTCGATTCGGCCGGCGCGATGGACGGCCAGGCCACGCCTTTGCGCCCACCCACATAAGCGGGAAACGAGGACGGCACCCAGTGGGTGTGGGTGTCGATCAGACCGCAGTCGCAAATGGGTTGGAGGGTTTTGGGCATGGGATTAAACCGGGTGGTAGACCGCGAACACTTTGTTCGAGTTGAAGATGTGGGTTTCGACAAACTCACTCCACTTGAGTTTCGCGCCGAGGGCGTTCATGGCGCCCATCAAGGGCGACCAGTTCAAAATTTCTTGCTGTCCGGCATGTTCAAACTGCGCTGTGCTGCGGCCATGCCAATAGGCGAAGTCGCCATCGACCAGGGCTTGGTACAAGGCGCGGTCACTCTCTGTGTCGGGGCGCAGGCGGTGGGTGTGGTCGCACAAAAAAGCGTGCGACCAACTCGATGAGGCGATCACCGCCACGCGCCACGGCGAGTCGCGCAAGATGCGCGCAGTGGCCGCACCCAAGTCCATGCAACGGGTGGGCGAAGGCGAAGGCGGGTCAAAGTCCAGCGGGTCGTTGATGTTCGTGAGAAACCCGCGTGCGGAAATGACTTTGCGGCCATAGCAGTTGATGGGCACGGTCAAGGTGGGGTAGTCCCAGCCTTGGCGGTCGTAGTCCAAATACAAAACCGCATTGGTGAACGCATGGGCCAAGCTGGCGTGGTGCAGGGGCTTGTAGGCGTAGGCCACATCAAAGCCGGCCTCGATCAAGCCGGTGGTCAGGTGCTTGCCCACATCGCGGCGTCCGCGCAAGCGGTAGTGCACATCGGGGCCTTCGCCCCAGGCATTGGGTTTGCCGCCGTCCATCATGGACGAACCTTGCGCATGGCGCCAGGGGTACACATCCACGTCGTCGTAGGCGCACACGGTGAAGGGCGGGATGATGTCTTCTTTGAAGTTTTCGTATTGGTCGTCTCCCCAGATCAACACCAAGTCTGGGTTGAAGCGGTCGAGTTCTTCGCGCACGCGCCTGAATTGCGCGACCATGGCCGCGCGGTGCTGACCTGCGGCGGCGGTGCCCATGTCGTTGGCCCACTCAGAGCGCATCACCTCAGGCCAGTTGGCGGGGTCTTTGGCGCTGTCGGGGATGCCCGGGTCTTTGAGGGTGGTGCGCAAGATGCCCGACATCATGGCGTCGGGGGTGGACAAGGGCGGGTAGTGCGACAAGCCCAAGCCCAGTATGTCTGCCATGTTGGTGAACTCCGTAAAAGGTCTGCTGAAGGCGGTCTTCGCGGTGGTTGCCGCGTGGCGCTGGCGCTGGCCGATCATGGCCGAAACAGCCCCGGCTTTGGCGAATGTCGCCGTGCACTCGCCAAATTGTGACCGATGTGGGGGTGGCACTTGTCCTTGCAAAACCCAGGCCACTGGGGATGACTAAAATTGCGCGCTCACCTTGAGCCCCTGCCGGCACAGACAAGCCGGCAAATCCACACCCCTCACCTGATAAGGCAGCCCCATGACCCCTGACCTGTTGCTCGACACCCAATCGCTGATGAACACCCGCGCCGATGCGCCGCTGCCCAATCGGCGCTTGGCATTGCAAACCGCGCTGGGCGTGGGCTACGCTGCCGCTGCCATGCCCTTGATGGCCCAAAACGCCATCAAAACGCCGACCGATGGTTTGGTGGCTGGTGAGGTGACCATCGATGTCAATGGTTTCAAAATGCCTGCTTACCGCAGCGCACCTGCTGGCAAAACCGGTTTGCCTGTGGTTTTGGTGATTTCTGAAATTTTTGGTGTGCACGAATACATTGCCGACGTCACCCGCCGCTTGGCCCGTGAGGGTTACATGGCGATCGCCCCCGAGCTGTTCATCCGCCAAGGCGACCCAGCCAGCTTTGGTGAAATTGCCAAATTGCAAAGCGAGTTGATTGCCAAAGTGCCCGATGCCCAGGTGATGGGCGACCTGGACGCCTGCGTGCGCTGGGCTGCTGCCCAAGGCGGCAACGTGGACAAACTGGCCATCACCGGTTTTTGTTGGGGTGGTCGGATTGTTTGGTTGTACAACGCCCACAACCCCCAACTCAAAGCCGGTGTGGCCTGGTACGGCCGCTTGGTGGGTCAGCCCACGGCCACCACGCCCAAGCACCCGGTGGAGTTGGTGGGCAGCATGCAAGCGCCGGTGTTGGGTTTGTACGGCGCGGCCGACACTGGCATCCCGGTCACCACGGTGGATCAAATGAAGGCCGCCCTGCAAACCGCACCTGCTGGCGCCAAAAAATCCGAGTTTGTGGTCTACCCCGACATGCCGCACGCTTTCCATGCCGATTACCGGCCCAGCTACCGCGCCCCAGCCGCCCAAGACGGCTGGCAGCGCTTGCTGGCCTGGCTCAAACAAAACGGCGTGGCTTGAAGCCGTGCCGATGGGGGCGGGTCGCCCCCTGCTTTGAAGCCGCCCCAGCGGCGATGGCCCCCACAAGGACTGCTGGGTGAACCTCATTTATATCGTGTTGGGCACCTTGGCCGCAGGCGTGGGCAGCGTGTTGGTGGCCGCCTTGTGTGCCCGGGCTTTGCTGTCGGCCTATACCCAGCACCTGCTGAGTTTGGCGGCTGGTGCTTTGCTGGCCACGGCCTTCATGCACTTGTTGCCCGAGGCTTTTGAGTCGGGGGCCTCTCCCCACCAGTTGTTCATCACCTTGTTGGTGGGCTTGGTGTTTTTCTTTTTGCTCGACAAGGCCGAGCTGTGGCACCACGGCCATGAGCATGGTCACGCCCACGGTCATGCGCATGGCCATGACCACGCCCATGACACCTCGCAGGCCCACCACCACACCCATGTGCCAGCGGATGCGGCCGTATACGGGCCAGGCCACCAAGCCCACGATGCCCCCCCTTCGGGCCTGGCCGGGTCATGGTCGGTGCTGATGGGCGACAGCATCCACGCTTTTGGCGACGGCTTGCTGGTGGCGGCGGCTTTTTTGGCCGATGTGCAACTGGGTGTGGCCGCCTCCTTGGCGGTGCTGGCCCATGAGGTGCCGCACCACATGGGCGACCTGGTGGTGTTGCAACATGGCTTGGGCCAATCCCGCAGCGCCCTCATCAAGCTGTGCCTGGCTGGTGGGGTCACGGTGCTGGGTGGCTTGGTGGGCCACAGCCTGATCGCTGGCCATGAGGAATGGCTGCCCTTTTGGCTCACCTTGGCCAGCAGCAGCTACATCTATGTGGCCTTGGCCGATTTGATTCCGCAACTGCAAAAGCGCTTGAGCGCCAGCGCCACCGTGGCGCAAATCGGCTGGTTGTTCGCGGGCATTGCCCTGGTCACCGGGGTCACCCAGCTGGGGCATTTGCGCTGAGGCGGCGCCCCCTGCGTTGGGGGCCACACCCCTTAAAAATGCCCTAATTTGGTGCTCAAAACCCTATTATTGTTCGTGTTTTGATCTGTCATGGTGCGCCATGGCACTCAAATTGCATAGTATTGGTGCGCCTCGGGCATGTATTGGTGGCATATTGATTGCATACCGATGGGTGACAGGTGATCCGGCATTCCGTCTTCTCATGGCGAGGTTGGATCTGTCCAGGTTTGTCGCTCAATTTTCTTTACTCATCACGAATGGAGTTTCAATGAAACGGTTCAGCTTCCCCATTTTTTGCGCCAGTTCTCCCTCGGTCGTCGCCTTGGCCATTGGCGTGGGTTTGAGCGCCATGGGCTTGGCCGCCCAGGCGCAGGAAAAGGTGTTGCGCATTGCCATGACGGCGGCGGACATTCCCCGCACCTTGGGTCAGCCCGATCAAGGCTTTGAGGGCAACCGCTTCACCGGTATCCCGATGTATGACGCATTGACGCACTGGGACTTGTCCAAGGCCAATGCCCCCAGCGTGCTGATCCCCGGCTTGGCCACCTCTTGGGCGGTGAATGCCACCGATAAAACCAAGTGGACCTTCAAACTGCGCCCTGGCGTCAAGTTCCATGACGGTTCTGCCGTCAACGCCGATGCGATTGTCTGGAACGTGCAAAAAGTGTTGGACAAAGACGCCGTTCACTTTGACGCCAGCCAGGTGGGTGTGACCGCCTCGCGCATGCCCACCCTGCGCAGCGCGCGCAAAATTGATGAATTGACGGTGGAGCTCACCACCAGCGAACCCGATGCTTTCTTGCCCCTTAACCTGACCAATTTGTTCATGGCCTCGCCCGCGCATTGGAAAAAGAAATTCGACGCCGCCACCGGCGACACCCCTGCCGACAAGTCCAAAGCCGCCTGGACGGCGTTTGCCGCTGATGCCTCTGGCTCGGGCCCGTTCAAGATGGCGCGCTTTGTGCCGCGCGAGCGCTTGGAGGTGGTGGCCAACAAAACCTATTGGGACGCCAAGCGCGTGCCCAAACTCGACCGCGTGGTGATGTTGCCCATGCCCGAGGCCAATGCCCGCACCGCCGCTTTGCTCGGTGGCCAGGTGGACTGGATCGAAGCCCCCGCGCCCGACGCCATGGCACAAATCACCCAGCGCGGCTTCAAGATTGAAAGCAATGCCCAGCCCCATGTGTGGCCTTGGCAGTTGTCGTTTGCCGAAGGCTCACCCTGGTTGGACAAGCGGGTGCGCCAAGCCGCCAACCTGTGTGTGGATCGCGAAGGCATCAAAACCTTGCTCGGCGGCATGATGGCCGTGCCCAAGGGCACCGTGCCCCCAGGCCACCCCTGGTGGGGCAACCCCAAGTTCGACATCAAGTACGACGTGAACGCGGCCAAAACCTTGATGACCCAAGCCGGCCACAGCGCGGCCAAGCCGCTCAAGGTCAAGGTGCAAATTTCTGCCTCGGGTTCGGGCCAGATGCAGCCTTTGCCGATGAACGAGTTTGTGCAGCAGTCGCTCAAGCAGTGCTTCTTTGACGTCGAGTTTGACGTGATCGAATGGAACACCTTGTTCACCAACTGGCGCAAGGGTGCCAAGGACCCATCGGCCAATGGCGCCAATGCCATCAATGTGAGCTATGCCGCGATGGACCCCTTCTTTGGCATGGTGCGCTTCACCAGCACCGGCACCTTCCCGCCGGTGTCCAACAACTGGGGTTATTTTGGCAACCCAGAGTTTGACAAGCTGATCGCCGAAGCCCGCACCCAGTTTGACGACAAAAAACGCGATGTGGCTTTGTCCAAACTGCATGCGCGCATTGTGGAAGAGGCGCCCTTTGTCTGGATTGCCCACGATGTCGGCCCCCGCGCCGTCAGCAGCAAGATCAAGGGCTTGGTGCAGGCGCGCAGCTGGTTTGTGGACCTGGCACCCATCTCCATCAACTGAAAGCCGCCATGCGCTGATGGCATGGGCACGGAGTGCCCATGCCCATTGGTTTTTTTGACGGCCAGGGCGATGCAGCCCTGGGTTTGGTTTTTTCTGGAGCGATGGGATGCTTGGCTTTTTGTGGCGACGTTTGGTCTACACCTTGCCCATCATGTTGGGTGTGGCTTTGGTGTGTTTTGCCCTGGTGCATCTGGCACCGGGCGACCCCTTGGTGTCCATCCTGCCACCCGACGCTTCGGCAGAGCTGCAAGCCAAAATGAAAGAGCTCTACGGCTTCAACCGCTCTTACCCCGAACAATTTGTGTCGTGGGTGTGGCGTGCGGTACAAGGTGATTTGGGCACATCCATCGCCAGCAACCGGCCGGTCTACAGCGAGGTGATGAAAGCCGTGGGCAACACCTTGCGCTTGGCCCTGTTGGCCACCCTGATCGGTTTTGTGTTGGGGTGTTTGTTTGGTTTTGTGGCCGGTTATTTTCAAAACTCTTGGCTGGATAAATTGGCTTCCTTGACTTCGGTGCTCGGGGTCAGCGTGCCGCACTATTGGTTGGGCATGGTGCTGGTGATTGTGTTTTCATCGATCTTGATGTGGTTGCCCCCCGGTGGTGCGGGTCCAGGTGGCTCTGGCGATTGGGCCTGGGACTGGGAGCATTTCAAGCACATGTTGCTGCCGGCCATCACCATGAGTGTGATTCCCATGGGCATCATCTCGCGCACCGTGCGCGCTTTGGTGGCCGATATCTTGGCCCAGGAGTTCATCGTGGGTTTGCGCGCCAAAGGTTTGACCGATGTGGGCGTCTTCATGCACGTGGTGAAAAACGCCGCGCCCACTGCCTTGGCGGTGATGGGCTTGCAGCTGGGTTATTTGCTGGGCGGATCGATCTTGATCGAGACCGTTTTTTCGTGGCCCGGCACCGGCTTTTTATTGAACGCCGCCATTTTTCAGCGCGACCTGCCTTTGTTGCAAGGCACCATTTTGGTCTTGGCCATGTTTTTCGTGGTGCTCAACCTGATGGTGGATGTGGTGCAAACCTTGCTGGATCCGCGCATTGCGCGCCACTGACCTCTCACACCCAGACACCATGTTGCATGTGACGGTAGACCCCACCAAAGTGCCCGCGCTCCAAACCGAGCGCTCGGCCGGTTATTGGCAAACCGTGGGTCGGCGGTTTTTGCGTGACAAAGTGGCCGTGGCGGCGGCTGTGGTGGTGCTGATCTTGCTGCTGCTGGCTGTTTTTGGGCCGTGGATGGCACCCCTGGACCCGTACCAATCGTCCATGCTCAAGCGCCTCAAGCCCATCGGTTTTGCAGGACACCCCTTGGGCACCGATGAGCTGGGCCGCGACATGCTCACCCGCTTGATCGTGGGCACGCGCTTGTCTTTGTTCATGGGCATCACCCCGGTGATTTGTGCTTTTTTCATCGGCGCACTCATTGGCATCACCGCGGGCTACACCGGTGGTTGGGTCAACACCGGCTTGATGCGCACCATCGATGTGTTTTATGCCTTTCCCTCGGTGTTGCTGGCCATTGCCCTGTCTGGGGCCTTGGGGGCGGGCATCACCAACTCGCTGATTTCACTGACCATTGTGTTCATTCCACCGATCGCCCGCGTGGCCGAGAGCGTGACCACGCAAATTCGGGGGCGCGATTTTGTCGACGCCGCCCGCGCCTCCGGGGCCGGGGCTTTCACCATCGTGCGGGTGCATGTGCTGGGCAATGTGCTCGGGCCGGTGTTTGTGTACGCCACCAGCTTGATCGCGGTGGCCATGATTTTGGCTTCGGGCTTGAGCTTTTTGGGCCTGGGTGTGAAGCCGCCCGAGCCCGAGTGGGGCCTGATGCTCAACACCTTGCGCACCGCCATTTACACCCAACCGTGGATCGCCGCTTTGCCGGGCGCGATGATCTTCATCACCTCCATAGCTTTCAATTTGTTGGCCGACGGTTTGCGCTCGGCCATGGAAATCAAACAGTGAGCGCGCCATGCCTTTGACCCCGATCGATGTGGGCGGACCGGCCCAGCCCATGCTCCGTGTGCGTGGCTTGGTCAAGCACTTTCCGCTGAAAAAAGACGTGTTCGGCAAAGGCGGCGGCGTGGTGCGTGCCGTTGACGGGGTGGACTTTGATGTGTTCAAAGGCGAGACCTTGGGCGTGGTGGGCGAGTCCGGTTGCGGCAAATCCACCACCGCGCGCTTGCTCATGCAATTGATCGCGCCCGACCAAGGCGAGATGGTTTTTGATGGCCAAACCGTGGGGGGGGCGGCCCTGCCGCTCAAAGCCTATCGGCGCCAGGCCCAAATGGTGTTTCAAGACAGTTACGCCTCGCTCAACCCGCGCTTGACCATGGAAGACTCGATCGCGTTTGCGCCCATGGTGCATGGCGTGTCCCGGCGCGAAGCGGTGGCGCGCGCGCGCGACTTGCTGGCCCGCGTGGGTTTGGCGCCCGAACGGTTTGCCGAGCGCTACCCGCACGAGTTGTCGGGCGGCCAACGCCAGCGCGTCAACATTGCCCGCGCCTTGGCCTTGCAGTCGCGCTTGATCATCTTGGACGAGGCGGTTTCGGCCTTGGACAAGTCGGTGGAAGCGCAGGTGCTCAATTTGCTGCTGGACTTGAAAGAGGACTTTGGCCTGACCTATGTGTTCATCAGCCACGACCTGAATGTGGTGCGCTACATGAGCGACCGGGTGCTGGTGATGTACCTGGGTCAAGTGGTGGAAATTGGCGACAGCGAAACCTTGTTCAAGCACCCGGCCCACCCCTACACCCAAGCCTTGTTGTCGTCCATCCCCACCCTGGACCCGGACAAGCGCACCGAAAAACCGCCCCTGGCCGGTGACCCGCCCAACCCCATCAACCCGCCCAGCGGTTGCCGTTTTCACCCGCGCTGTGTTCATGCCCAAGCCGTGTGCAGCCAACAAGCGCCGGTGCTCGCCGACACCGCCCAGGGCCAACAGGTGGCATGTTGGATGCACGTGGCTGGCAGCGACCACCCGCTCGCCCCGGCAGGCCTTTCAGCGCAAACCGCGCAGGCAGGTGTGGCATGAGCAGCGCGCCTTCCAGCGATTGTTTTTTGGAGGTCCAGCAACTGCATGTCACTTTCACCGGCGGTAAAAAGCCGGTGAAAGCGGTCAGCGGTGTGGACTTGCGGGTGCAGCGCGGCGAGGTGGTGGCTTTGATCGGCGAGTCGGGCTCGGGCAAAAGCGTCACCCTGCGCAGCCTGCTGCGCTTGCATGCCGAAAAAAGCACGCAGATTGCCGGCAGCATTCGCGTCGGCGATCAACAAGTGCTGCAACTCTCGCCCATTGAACTCAGCAGCTACCGGGGCCGGGTGGCGTCGATGATTTTCCAAGAGCCCTTGCTGGCCCTGGACCCGGTCTACAGCCTGGGCCAGCAAATCACCGAAACCATTCGCCGCCACGAAAACGTCACCGCCCTTGAGGCCCAGCAGCGCGCTTTGGCTTTGTTTGAGCGGGTGCGCATCCCCAGCCCCGAGCGGCGGCTGCAGGCCTATCCGCACGAAATGTCGGGGGGCATGCGCCAGCGCGCCATGATTGCCCTGGCCTTGGCGTGTCAGCCCCAGCTGCTGCTGGCCGACGAGCCCACCACGGCGCTGGACGCGACGGTGCAAATTCAGATTTTGTTGTTGCTGCGTGAGCTGCAAAAAGACCTGGGCCTGGCGGTGGTGTTTGTGACCCACGACATTGGCGCCGCCGTCGAGGTGGCCGACCGCATCGCGGTGATGTACGCCGGGCGGATTGTGGAAGAGGGGCCCGCCCGCACCCTGCTGCGCCAACCGCGCCACCCCTACACCCGGGCCTTGTTGCAAAGCCGTGCCGACGGGGCCTTGGCCAAAGGGCAGCGGCTCGAAACCATTGCCGGCTCCCCGCCCGATTTGGCCGCTTTGCCCCCCGGTTGCGCCTTTGCCAGCCGCTGCAAGTGGGCCCAGCCCGCGTGCGAAGCCACGCAACCCGAGGTGAGCTGGTTGGCCGACAACCACAGCGTGCGCTGCTGGCGCGCCCTAGAACCCCAGACTGTTTGATTTTTTATCTTCAACCACCCCCATGAACCACCACACCGACGCCTTGTGGGACACCGCCCACGCCTTCATGCCCTATCCCACGGCCCCGGTGCCCAACGCGCCCACCGGGCCCTTGGCGGGTTTGAGTTTTGGGGTCAAAGACCTCTACCACGTCAAAGGCTATCCGACCAGTGGTGGTCAGCCCTTCATGCTGGCGCTGTCGGGCATCCAACAGCGCACCGCCCCCGTGGTGCAGCAACTGCTGGATGCCGGTGCGCGCTTTGCCGGCAAGACCATCACCGATGAGTTGGCCTATTCCATGAACGGGCAAAACGCCCACTTTGGCTCGCCCATCAATGGCGCCGACCCCTTGCGCATCAGCGGCGGCTCGTCTTCGGGCTCGGCCTCGGCGGTGTCCAACCGCCTGTGCGACTTTGCTTTGGGCTCGGACACCGGCGGTTCGGTGCGGGCACCAGCCAACCACTGCGGTTTGGTCGGCATGCGCCCCAGCCACGGCCGCATTAGCTTGGACGACACCCTGGCCTTGTCGCCCAGCTTGGACACCTGCGGTTGGTTCACCCGCGATGTGCCCACCTTCGCCCGTGTGGCGAACGTGTTGCTCGGCGAAGATGCCCATCCCTTGCCCCAAAACGTGCGTT
>CANFPJ010000066.1 GCA_947448885.1 Comamonadaceae bacterium | reverse complement strand
GTGCACGGGCTCGGGCTCTTGTGACGCCTCTTGGCGCAGGCGATCCACAAACTTCACTGGCTGCGGTGTCGCCCCTAATTGGTGGTTGCTCATGCGAAGTTTCTCCAGTCCAAAATCATCTTCAAACACAGGTCATCGCCAAAGGCCGTGGCGTAAGCCGCATGGGCTTGCGCTGGCACTTGGTGGTGGGTGATCAAACCGTCGAGCGACAAACGCCCGCTGTTGGCCAATTCGGTGACGGCCATCAAGTCGGCCCGCTGCCACTGCGCAGCAGTGCGCACCGTGGCCTCGCGGGCATAGGCCTGGGCATGTTCAAAGTGCAAGGCTTGGCGGTAGTTGCCGGCCAAGACAATTTCGCCGCCTGGGGCCAGGCGCTGCATCCACAGGCCCAAGGCATCGGCCTGGCCGCTGACGTCGTAGATGGCTCGGTAGTCGTGGCGATCGTCGTCTTGTGGCCGGCACACCGCATATCCCTGGGCCCCACCCATGCGCTCGGCCTGGGTTTCCCACACGGTGGGAGCGGGTGCGCCTGAAGCCACGGTCAGCCGCGCCAGCAAACGGCCCATCACACCATGGCCAATGATCAATTCGGGGGGCGCAATGTCTTGGCGCTTTCCGCCCAATGCGACCGCGTGGTAGGCCGTGGCCGCCAAGGCCAACAGCACGGCATGCTCTTGCAAATGAGTTTGCACCACGGCCACGCGGTTTTGCGCCACCACCAAACGCGAGGCCGCACCGCCAAACAGGCTTTTGACCCCTTGAAAGCAACTGGAGCCAGGCACAAACACCCGCTGGCCGATGTCGAGTTGACAGCCCGGGCCGGTGCGAACCACCCGCGCCACGGTTTCGTCGCCGGGCACCAAGGGGTAACCCAAGCCGGGAAAGGCGGGCATGCTGCCGTCCCACAACAAGCGCTCGGTGCCGGTGCTGATGCCGCTGAATTCGACTTCAACCTCGGCCTCACCTGCACCGGGTGCGGGCAGGTCCAAACCGCGCACCGACAGGTGCTGGGGGCTTTGGAAGACAATGGCGTGAGCTTGCATACGTTGTAATTTAGGGTTGACGTTGATTTGTGTCAAGTAAAGATGACGCTTTGGCGTTGGCCCTAGGGTAAACACTGAGCTTTGCGGCCCACCAGGATCTGGGTTTGCAAGGGCACGGCGTTGGGCACCTCTTCGATGTGGGTGAATCCCGCCTCGGCCATCATCTGGCTGAGCTCGTTCGGGGTGCGCAGGCGCCCGCTGCCCATGGCCAACAGGTAAAAGTGAAAGTAGGCGTCGCCCAAGGGCTGCTGACCCGGCGCTTGGGCCATGGGTTCAGCCAACAACAGCGTGCCGCCCACCGGCAAGGCCTGGTGGATGGCTTTGAGCAAGGTGCGCACATCGCCATCGGGGTGGTCGTGGGCAATGCGGATCAAGGTCACCAAGTCGGCGCCGCCGGGCAGCGGGTCGCGCAAAAAGTCGCCACCATGGGTTTGGATGCGCTGACCCATGCCGTTTTGATCGATCTGTTGTTGGGCCATGGCGGCCACTTGCGGCAGGTCGAACAGGTGTAACCGCAAATGGCTGGCATGCTGGGCCAAGCGGCGCACAAAACCGCCTTTGCCCCCGCCCACGTCGAGCACTTGCTGGTGGGCGTCAAAGTTGTATGCGGCCAGCACCTCGTCAATCACAAACGGCTGGGAAGCGGCCATCAACTCGGAGTAGCGGGCCACCTTGTCGTCTTGCCAGGAGCGGACGCCATCTTGATGGGCGTCTTGCGCGTAAGGCCAGTAAGCGGCCATTTCGCTTTGCGGCATTTGGTCGCGCAGCAGGGCCACGGGGTCGTGCATGTCGTGGTACAGGGCCGCATGGTGCTCGATCATGGCGCGCAAGCCTGGGTGACCGGCCACCGGCGCGCCCAAGGCACCCAGGCCGTAGCGATCGGGGCCACGCCATTCCAGCAACCGCAAGGCCACCGCCGATTGCAACAAGCGCTGCAAGGCATGGGGCGAGACTTGGCACATCAACGCCAACTCTTGCAGGCTGCGTGGGGACTGGGCCACGCGCTCCAAAATTTGCAATCTCACGCAAGCCAACAAGACCTGCGAGTAGACAAAGCCCGCCATCAGGTCAAACACCTGGCGCGCACGGCGCTGGGTGACCCAGCGGGTGAAGGGGTTGGCCACGCTCCAGCGGTACATGGCGCTGGAGGTGAGCCAAGCATCCCACCAGCGGTCGATGGCGTCGCGCCAAGCGGGGCGTTGGGTCAGGGCACCCAAGTCGTTGGAGAGGTCTAGGGTTTTCATGGTCGTGCGCTGGGGTGGGGACTCAGGCGGCTTGACGGCCTTCAGTCGCAGGGCTTTGGCGGTATTTCTCGCAGGCTTCGCGGGGCACCAAGCGTTCTGACTCTTGGCGCACCAATTGGCGCAGCGCCGAGGCAGCGGCACACTCGGGCACGGCGTCGACCGTGGCTTGCACCAGCGATTCGAAATGCGCGATCGCGCCACCCAAACCCAGGTCGGTGGCGGCGCTGGGTCGGCTGTGATGCAGGTCTTGGCCCACGGGTTTGCCCAAGGCTTCAGCTTGGCCAATCACATCGCGGATGTCATCGGCCACTTGGTAGGCCTCGCCCAGGCACTCGCCCAAGGCGCGCCAGGGTTGCGGGTCGGCCCCCGCAGACAAAGCACCCGAGCACGTGGCAGCCACAAACAAAGCGCCGGTTTTGGCGCGCTGGTATTGACCCAAATCGGCACGGGTTTCGCACTCCCAGGCCTGGCCCGCCACGATGCCTGAAGGCGCGCCAACGCCTTCACTCAGCAACTCGAGCAAGCCGACCAAACGCTGGGGGTGTGCGGCACCGGCGCGCACCAGGGTTTGGTAGGCGGCCACGATCAATGCGTCGCCCGTGAGCAGCGCCAAGGGTTCGCCAAACTGTTTGTGCACCGTGGGCAAGCCGCGGCGCGTGTCGGCATCGTCAAAACACGGCATGTCGTCGTGCACCAGTGAGGCGCAGTGCATGAACTCCAGGGCCACAGCGGCCGCATCGGTCAACTCGGGGGCATCCTGGCCGCAAGCGCGCGCCACCGCCAAACACAACTGGGGCCGGATGCGTGCCCCACCGGGAAACACCGCATGGCCCATGGCGGCCATCAAGCGCGGCGGCGCCGACGGACCACCGGAGAGGGCCAAATGTTGGACCAGCGCTTGCTCGATGCGGGCGATGACGGTATTTCCCATGGTGACTCCTTGGAGATGTCAATTTAAGTTGACAATTAGAGGTGTCAATATATCTCATAAACGAGGCTTGTCAACCGGGTTTGCCTTCGTCGCTGGCCACTTGGCCCAGGCGCCAGGTGCGCGGGGACGCACCAGGCCGCTGCAGGGCCCGACAATGGCGGCATGGACATGCGATGGAAACCCAGCGTCACCGTGGCGGCGGTGATCGAGCGGCAAGGCCGCTACCTCTTGATCGAGGAACACACGCCAGAGGGCTTGCGCCTGAACAACCCGGCCGGTCACCTCGACCCGGGCGAATCATTGGTGCACGCCTGTGAACGCGAAGCCCTGGAAGAAACCGCCCACCGCTTCAGCGTGGAAGCCTTGGTGGGCGTGTACATGGCGCGCTTTCAACGCCCAGCGCGGGGCGACGCAGCGGCCGAGGACATCACCTACCTGCGCTTTGCGTTTGGCGGCACCTTGGGCGAGCACTTGACCGAGCGCCGCTTGGACCACGGCATCGTGCGCACCCTGTGGATGAGCCCCGCCGAGGTGAAAGCCAGTGTGGCGCAACACCGCAGCCCCTTGGTGTGGCAGTGTGTGCGCGATCACCAAGCGGGTGTTCGTTGGCCCCTGTCGGCGCTGCACACCGATGCATCGGTGAGCGCGCTGCACCCTGGTCCCCGCCGATAATCTGCGCATGACCAAAAAACACAAAGTGGTGGTGGGTTTGAGCGGCGGGGTGGACTCGGCGGTCAGCGCTTGGCTGCTCAAGCAACAAGGCCATGAGGTGTTGGGCATCTTCATGAAGAACTGGGAAGACGACGATGACAGCGAATACTGCGCATCGAACGTCGACTTTGTGGACGCCGCCGCGGTGGCCGACGTGCTTGGCATCGAGATCGAGCACATCAACTTCGCTGCCGAATACAAGGACCGGGTGTTCGCCCAGTTCCTGCACGAGTACCAAGCCGGGCGCACGCCCAACCCCGACATCTTGTGCAATGCAGAGATCAAGTTCAAGGCCTTTTTGGACCACGCCATGGCGCGCGGCGCCGACAAAATCGCCACCGGCCACTACGCCCGCGTGCGTCAACAAGGCGACGCCGTGCAATTGCTCAAAGGCCTGGACCCGGGCAAAGACCAAAGTTATTTTTTGCACCGCTTGCGCCAAGACCAATTGCGCCAAACGCTGTTCCCGGTGGGCGAGTTGCACAAAAGCGAAGTGCGCCGCCTGGCCAGCGAGATCGGTTTGCCCAACGCCCAAAAGCGCGACTCCACCGGCATTTGTTTCATTGGCGAGCGCCCGTTCAGGGACTTTTTGAACCGCTACATCGCCAGCACACCGGGGCCAGTGCGCGACGAGCTTGGGCACTGTGTGGGCGAGCACATGGGCCTGAGTTTTTACACCCTGGGTCAGCGCCAAGGACTGGGCATTGGCGGCGTGAAAGCCAGCGGTGCTGCGCGTGGTGCGGGCGACCATGCGCCCTGGTTTGTGGCGCGCAAAGACATGGCCCACAACACCTTGTGGGTGGTGCAAGGCCATGACCACCCCTGGCTGCTGTCGCAGCACTTGCAAGCGCAGGACCTGAGTTGGGTGTCTGGGCATGCCCCCGAGGCCATCGCCTTGGCAGCCAAAACTCGTTACCGCCAAACCGACGCACCGTGTCACGTCACCGCCATTGGCCCCGACCTGCTGAGCCTGCGGTTTGACCCGGCCCAGTGGGCGGTGACGCCAGGGCAATCGGCGGTGCTCTACGACGGTGAGGTGTGCCTGGGTGGGGGCGTGATCCATCAGGCCAGTGCGCTCGAACGTGTGTTGCCCCTGGCAGAGCCGGCACCCCGCCCCCGGCGACGCACACGCCAGCCGCACCGGGCCTGAGCCCGCTTGGCTCTGGCCCCTGGGGGCCGCGACAGCGGCCCAGAGCCGCGCACCTGCGGCACCATGCCACAACGCACAAGTGCGAAAAAAATTAAAATCCATTTAAATCAATCATTTGCCATACTTTGCGCACTTTTTTGATGCATAAATACGCCACCGGGGGCATGGCGTGATTGACAAAACCACCCATCCGAATGTAAATTGGGCTTGACATTTGGTTTTGTACTGTTGAATTGACAGTGCGTCACCTGTGTTGGAAAGCATTTGTGGCCATGGGGGTCACGAATAACCCTCGTGCGGGTTCAGCACGGTTCGGAGACTTCTTGCAAGGAGACACTCATGTCCGACAAAGTAGGGCCTACCGGTTTGACCGAGGCCGAATCTGAGGAGCTGCACAGGCACCTCATCCAAGGGACGCAAATTTTTGGGATGATTGCTGCATTCGCCCATTTGCTTGCGTACATCTACTCACCCTGGCTCAAGTAAAGGGGCAACAACATGATCTACGGAAAAATGTGGACCGTGGTGCGTCCCCAAGTGGGCGTGCCGATCTTTTTGATCGCTGTGGCCGTTGCATCGTTCTCGGTGCACCTGGCCATCACCCTGAACACCACCTGGGTGAAGGGCTTCCTGAATGGCAAAGCACCTGCTGCGGCAGTGGCTGCTGCGCCGGCCGCGGAAGTGAAGAAATAGAGCCATCTGTTTCTGCCAAAGAACCGAGGTCTTCGATCTCGGTTCTTTTTTCTTCAAGGCGCCGCCACTCGGTACTCGCATGAACAGCATCAGCCTCAAAATGCTCAGGGCGTGGGCCCACATGAGCCCCAAGTTTTTGCCCTTTGCCGATGCCGCTTCGCCGGATTTGCCGCTCTCGCGCCTGTTGCGCCTGTCTTTGTTTCAAGTTTCCGTCGGCATGGCCTTGGTGCTGCTGGTGGGCACCCTCAACCGCGTGATGATCGTGGAGCTGCATGTCAGCGCCACCTTGGTCTCGGTGATGATCTCCATTCCTTTGCTGTTTGCGCCATTTCGGGCGCTGATCGGCTTTCGCTCGGACAACCACCGCTCTGAATTGGGCTGGCGCCGGGTGCCCTACATCTGGATGGGCACCTTGGTGCAGTTTGGCGGCCTGGCGGTGATGCCATTTGCTTTGCTGGTGCTGTCGGGTTCGGGCCAAGCCAGCCAGGCCCCGGCCTGGGTCGGTCAAATGGGCGCGGCCGTGGCTTTTTTGCTGGTAGGTGCGGGCTTGCACACCACCCAAACCGTGGGCCTGGCCTTGGCCACCGATTTGGCCCCGGTCGAAGACCAACCCAAAGTGGTGGGCCTGATGTGCGTGATGTTGTTGCTGGGCACCATCGTCAGCGCCTTGGTGTTTGGCGCTGTGTTGGCCGATTATTCCCCGGGGCGCTTGGTGCAGGTGATCCAAGCCTGTGCGGTGTTGACTCTGGTGCTCAATGTCACCGCCTTGTGGAAGCAAGAGGCGCGCGATCGCCACCGCAAACGCCCAGAAACGCCGGTCACCTTCCAAACCGCCTGGGCCACCCTCAGCCACTCGGGACACGCCGTGCGCCGCTTGGTCGCGGTGGGATTTGGCACCATGGCCTTCAACATGGAAGAGGTGTTGCTCGAACCCTTTGGCGGTGAAATTTTGCAACTCAGTGTGGGCAGCACCACCACCCTAACCGCCACCTTGGCCACGGGTGCGCTGAGCGGCTTTGCCCTTGCCTCCGTGGTGCTGGGGCGCGGCTATGACCCGTTTCGCATGGCCAGCATCGGCGCCTGGGTGGGTATTCCAGCATTTTTGGCGGTGATGGCCTCGGCCTCCATGCAATCGACCCTGTTGTTTGCGCTCGGCACGGGCTTGATTGGCCTGGGCAGCGGCCTGTTTGGCCACGGCACTTTGACCGCCACCATGCAGGCGGCCCCACCGAACCAAACGGGTTTGGCCTTGGGCACCTGGGGCGCGGTGCAAGCCACCGCCGCCGGTTTGGCGATTGCCATGGGCGGGGTGATCCGCGATGGGGTTGCCAGCCACAGCACGCCGGTCATGGGTTACCTCTCGGTGTACGCCTTGGAAGTGCTGCTGCTGATGGCCACCATCGCCGCCATGCACCCTTTGTTTCGCCGCACACCGTCTCCGTTGAGCGCATGAACACACCGCGCTCACACCCCTTGCCCTGTGGGTCGACCTTGGTCGGCGCGTCGGGGCGCTTTGTGTTTATGATGCCTGTCCAAATTTGAGGAGAAGAACATGCAAATCCACCACATCCTGTTTGTCCTGTGGTTTGTCGTTGTCGGGTTTTGGTTGCTCAACCAATTCAACCGCAAAAACAAAAAATAAGGGCTGCGCTCAGCGCGCCGTGAATCAATGGCTTTCGGCCAGCAAGGTCGGCACTGCATCGGTCTGGCGCGCAAGGCTGGGCGCTGAGACCATGTTCGCATTCGCGTTTGAATGGGCGTTGGCGATGTAGCCCGTGTCAGTGCTGGCGCTGGTCATGGCCACCACTGGGGTGTTGGCCGAAGCGCTTTTCGCCGCTGCAGCCACCCTTTTGCTGGGCGCCACATCGGGATACAAGACCTTCATCAGCAAACCCTGGTAGCGCTGGTTGTGCTCGGGCGTGAGGGAGTGATAGGCCGCCACCCCAAACCAGGTCAGGCCATGGCGATCAATGTTTTTGCGCAGCAGCCAAGCCGCCACATAACTGGCCACACACGGGTCAAACAAATGCTGGCTGTGGATGCCGTGGCGCGCCAATTCAGGCAAATGGATGCTGTTGATTTGCGCCATGCCCATGTCCACCGTGCCGTTGGCGTTGCGCCCCATCGCCCAAGGGCGCAAATCGGACTCCACCTTCAACACCGCGCGCAGCAAGCGCGGGTCAATGCGGTGGTGCTGCGCCGCCGCTGGGATGCAGCGCTCTGGGGACTGCACGGCCTGGGGCGGCGCAATGATGGGGTTGACCTGGGCATGGGCCGGGGCCCACGCTGCTGCCATGGCGCCAGCCAGAAAAAGAAACCAACGGACAGGTATTTTTGAAACCATAAACATCCATAAAGTCTAAATTCAGCGACATTATGAATTAATTGGTATCAATTTTGTGAATTTTTAACCAAAAGGTTGTAAATCGTCCACAGTTCGGGTTCAAAGGGCCAGGGCAGCGGCCTTGGCAAGGGGGCGCGCAGGTGGCGCCCCGGGCTTGGCGTCAGAACGGGATGTCGTCGTCCATGTCGTCAAAACCCGACTTGGCCGGTGCGCCGCGCTGCGGAGCGGCGGCGGGTGCGGCCGAGCGCTGGGGTGCACCACCGCCCTCGCCGGCCGGTGCGCCCATGCCCTCGCGACCGCCAAGCAACTGCAACTCGGTGGCAATGATGTCCACGGTGTTCTTTTCAACGCCCGTGGTTTTGTCGGTGTAGGAGCCGTATTTCAGGCGGCCTTCGACATAAATGGGGCGCCCTTTTTTGACGTATTCACCGGCAATTTCGGCCAAGCGGTCATAAAAAGTGACGCGGTGCCACTGGGTGTCTTCGATCATCTCGCCGCTGGTGCGGTCTTTGCGGCGCGAGCTGGTGGCCACGCTGACATTGGCCACCGCCTGGCCCGAGGGCAGGTAGCGGATTTCGGGGTCGCGGCCACAGTTGCCGACGAGGATGACTTTGTTGACTGATGCCATGGTCTTGCTCCAAATAGAGGGGAGATTATGCGGCCTGGGCCGGGTCGGGGGTGGCGGCTGGGCTGGCGTGGGGGGGTGGCACCACCATGGCCCAAGCCACTGCCAACCAAACGCCCATCAACAGCGCGCAGCATAAGAACAAACCCGGGGTGCCGCCGCCCTTGGTCAACCACCCACCAAAAGCGCCGCCAGCAAAAATGCCCAGCGATTGCAAGGTGTTGTACACCCCCAATGCCGAGCCGCGCCCACCGGGCGGGGCAAAGCGCGAGGCCAGGCTGGGTTGGCTGGCTTCGAGCACATTGAAGCCGCAAAAAAAGAAGAACAACAGCACCGCCAACACCCACAGTTGCACCGTGCCCAAAGACACCCACAACAGCGCCAACTGCACCAGCATGACGCCCGCGATGCAGGCCAAAAACAAAGGCCGCAACTGCCCACGCCGCTCCATGGGGAACAGCGTCATGCCCATGAACACGAACGACAACAACACCGTGGGCAAATAGACCCAACCGTGGTCGGCCTGCACCACCCCGGCTTGCACCAGCAAAGCGGGCATCGACACCCAGGTGGCAAATTGCACCGCATACAGCACAAACACGCCCACGTACAAGCGCAACAGGTCGGGGCTGAACAACTGCGACCAACGCACCCGGGGCGCGCCGCCCACGGGCATGGCGGGCTCGGGTGGCGTCCACCACACCACCATGGCCATGCCAGCCACCGCCATCACCGCCGTCAGGTTGAACAAACCGGGCAGGCCCGCCCATTGCGACAACCAGGGGCCGACCACCAAAGACAAGGCAAACATCAGCCCAATGCTGCCGCCCAGCAGCGCCAAGGCCTTGGTGCGCACCACGTCACGGGTTTGGTCGGCCAGCAAGGCGCTGACCGCCGCCGAAATGGCGCCACAGCCCTGCATGGCCCGGCCCCAGGCCAGGGTGTGCAAGTCGGCCGCGCCCGCCGCGATCAGGCTGCCCACAGCAAACAAAGCCAAGCCAAACAGCATCACCCGCTTGCGGCCCCAGCGGTCGGCGGCCAGGCCAAAGGGAATTTGCAACACCGCTTGCACCAGGCCATACACGCCCAGGGCCAGCCCCATGGCGGCAGCATCTTCGCCGCCGGGGTAGCGGCGTGCCTCGAGGGCAAACACCGGCAACACCATGAACAGGCCCAACATGCGCATGGCATAGACCGTGGCCAGGGAAAAACTGGCGCGCCGCTCCAGCGCCGTCATGCGGGACGCGTTGTCGGGTGTGGGGGTGGAATCGGTCACGGTGGGGGCATGGGGACAAGGGTGCTTATTGTGTCCCATGCCCGCCCCCAGATGGGCTTGACTATGATCGAGGGTTGTCCTTTTGAGAGCCCCCCAGTGAACGCACCTTCCGATGGTCCGAATTTAGCCCAGGTTTTGAGCGCGCAGCGGCTGAGCATCCGAGGGGCACGCACGCACAACCTGAAAAACATCGACCTCGATATCCCGCGCAACCAATTGGTGGTGATCACCGGTTTGTCGGGCTCGGGCAAGTCCAGCCTGGCCTTTGACACCTTGTATGCCGAGGGCCAGCGCCGCTATGTGGAAAGCCTGTCGGCCTATGCGCGGCAGTTTTTGCAACTGATGGACAAACCCGATGTGGATGTGATCGAGGGCTTGTCCCCCGCCATCGCCATTGAGCAAAAAGCCACCAGCCACAACCCACGCTCCACCGTGGGCACGGTGACCGAAATCCACGACTACTTGCGCCTGCTGTTCGCCCGCGCGGGCACGCCGCATTGCCCTGACCACGGCCAACCGCTGCAAGCCCAAAGCGTGGCCCAAATGGTCGACACGGTGATGGGCCTGCCCCCCGAGACGCGGGTGATGATCTTGGCCCCGGTGGCGCGCGAGCGCAAAGGCGAATTCACCGAGCTGTTTGCCGACATGCAAGCGCGCGGCTATGTGCGCTTTCGCATCGGTGCCACGGTGTACGAATACAACGACTTGCCCACCCTGGTGAAAAACGAAAAGCACGACATCGACGTGGTGATCGACCGCCTGCGGGTGCGCGAAGACGCCCGCCAGCGCTTGGCCGAGAGCTTTGAAGCCGCCCTGCGCTTGGCCCAAGGGCGGGCCATCGCGCTGGAAATGGACAGCGCGCAGCTGCACCATTTCAATGCCAGCTTTGCCTGCCCCCAGTGCGAATTTGCATTGGGTGAGTTGGAGCCGCGTTTGTTCTCGTTCAACTCCCCCCAAGGCGCTTGCCCCAGTTGCGACGGCCTGGGTACGCAAGAACACTTCGACCCGAACCGGGTGGTGGCCTTCCCCACGCTCAGCCTGGCCAGCGGCGCCATCAAAGGCTGGGACCGGCGCAACAACCACTGCTTTGCCCTGCTGCAAAGCCTGGCCAAGCACTATGGCTTTGATGTCGAGGCGCCCTTTGAGTCGCTGCCCGAGGCGGTGCGCCAAGCGCTTTTGTGGGGCTCGGGCGAAGAGGTCATCAAGTTCACCCACACCGTGGACAGCGCCAGCGGCGCGGCGCGCAAGGTCAGCAAGCGCCATCCGTTTGAGGGCATCATCCCGAACATGGTGCGGCGTTACCGCGAAACCGACTCGGTGGTGGTGCGCGAAGAACTGGCGCGCTTTCGCGCCACCCAGCCCTGCACCGACTGCGCTGGCACGCGCTTGCGACGCGAAGCGCGCCACGTCTTGCTCGGCACCGGCGCCGGCGCGAAAAGCATCCATGTCTTGGGGCACATGACCTTGCGCGAAAGCCTGCGCTACTTTGAAGGCCTGCACCTGCAAGGCAACAAAGCCGACATCGCCGCCAAGGTGATCAACGAAATCAGCTCGCGCCTGCGCTTTCTCAACGACGTGGGCCTGACCTACCTGAGCCTGTCGCGCAGCGCCGACACCTTGTCGGGCGGTGAGTCGCAGCGCATCCGCTTGGCCTCGCAAATCGGCTCAGGCCTGACCGGCGTGATGTATGTGCTCGACGAGCCCAGCATCGGCCTGCACCAGCGCGACAACGACCGCCTGATCGCCACCTTGAAACACCTGCGCGACCTGGGCAACAGCGTGCTGGTGGTCGAGCACGACGAGGACATGATCCGCGCCGCCGATCATTGCATCGACATGGGGCCCGGCGCCGGCGTGCACGGCGGGCGCGTCACCGCCCAAGGCACGCCCGCGCAAATCGAGGCCAACCCGCAATCGCTGACCGGGCGCTACCTGTCGCGCAGCCTGCGCATCGAAGTCCCCCGCCAACGCCGCCCGTTTGTGCGCGAACAGCTTGCCCCCAACGCTTTCAGTGACCGCATCGACGCGCCCGCCCCCGAGCCGACACCGGTGCTGGGCGTGCACGGGGCGCGGGCCAACAATTTGCAACAGGTGTCGGTGGACATCCCGGTGGGCTTGCTCACCTGCGTCACCGGTGTGTCGGGTTCGGGCAAGTCCACCCTGATCAACGACACCTTGTACACCGCCGCAGCGCGCAGCATCCACCGCGCCCATGGCGAGGCCGCGGCCCACGACGACATCACCGGCTTGGATTTGTTTGACAAGGTGATCAATGTCGACCAGTCCCCGATTGGCCGCACACCGCGCTCCAACCCCGCCACGTACACCGGTTTGTTCACCCCCATCCGCGAGCTGATGGCCGAGGTGCCGATGGCGCGCGAGCGTGGCTACGGACCGGGCCGGTTTTCCTTCAACGTGGCCGCCGCCCAAGGCGGTGGCCGCTGCGAAGCCTGCCAAGGCGACGGCGTGGTCAAAGTGGAAATGCACTTTTTGCCCGATGTGTATGTGCCCTGCGATGTGTGCCACGGTGAGCGCTACAACCGCGAAACCCTGCAAGTGCAGTACAAGGGCAAAAACATCGCCCACATCCTGGGCCTCACGGTGGAGGACGCGTTGGCGTTTTTCAGCGCCGTGCCCAACCTCACGCGCAAGCTGCAAACCCTGATGGATGTGGGCCTGTCTTACCTGAAGCTGGGCCAATCGGCCACCACCCTCTCGGGCGGCGAGGCACAACGCGTCAAGCTCGCGCTGGAGTTGTCACGCCGCGACACCGGGCGCACCCTGTACATCTTGGACGAACCCACCACCGGCCTGCACTTTGCCGACATCGCCCTGCTGCTCAAGGTGCTGCACCAGTTGCGCGATGCGGGCAACACCATCATCATCATCGAGCACAACCTGGATGTGATCAAAACCGCCGACTGGCTCATCGACATGGGCCCCGAAGGTGGCGACGGCGGCGGGCAAGTGGTGGCCCAAGGCACGCCCGAAGACGTGGCGGCCAACCCGAACAGCCACACAGGGCGCTATTTGGCGCGGTGCTTGGCGGACTGAAGCGCACAAACCTTCCTCGAATCACGCCAGGAGCAAAGACTTGCCCATTGACACAAAAAGTGTTACTTTGGTGCACATGAGTCAACGATTGAACCGTTGACACCTCTTTTTATTGTGGCCACAATAAATGAACCCCGGCATCAGCTTTGACCCCGACAAAAGCCAACGCAATGAATTGGAACGCGGCTTGCCCTTCACATGGGTTCAGGAAATGGAGTGGGGCACATCATTGATCAAAGAAGATACGCGCAAGGACTATGGTGAACGCCGTTTTTTGGCAATGGGGAAAATTCAAGGACGACTACATGCCGTCGTTTTTACACCGCGCAACGACAAAGTACATGTGATCAGTCTTCGTAAAGCCAATGCCAGAGAGATCCAACACTATGAGCACACACAAAATTCAGCCCAGGCAAACCGACACGGATAACCCCGCCTGGCATGCGGAGGATTTCGCGCAAGCGCGCTCCGCGCAAGAGGTCTTGCCGGAGCTCTTCAGCCCTGCCCGCACGCAATCTTTGTTGACACCTCGGGGCCGCCCGAAAGCAGATACCACCAAAGTGCGGGTGGGCATCCGGTTGTCGCCCGCTGTCATCGAGCATTTCAAGGCCAGCGGCAGTGGCTGGCAAACGCGCATCGACATCGCCTTGCAACAGTTCATTGCAGAACATCCCGCGTCCAATCACGGGGCTTGACGCATTCCTGTGCCCCATTGCACCACGGGCTGCTTGCGCGCTCACGCAAAGCCTGATGGACGTGGGCTTGTCCTACATGAAGCTGGGCCCATCGGCCACCACCCTCTCGGGCGGCGAAGCACAACGCGTCAAACTGGCGCTGGAGCTGTCGCGCCGCAACACCGGGCACGACTTGGCGCGGAGCTAGGCGGGCTGAAGCGTCAAGGCAACAACCACTGCGCGCCAACCTGCCAGCGCCGGCTCAAGGGTTCGGTGCCTTGGTAGTGGCGGGTGGTGGTGGAAAAAGCCACGGTATCCGAGTCACCCAGCCAAGTGAAGCGCACAAAGGGCGACCACGCCCCAGCGCGCAGGCCTTGGCGGTGTTCGCTGCTGAATTGCAAATAAACGCCTTTGTCTTGACGGTTGGTGACATCGGGGTATACCGCTGACACCTGCGACAGCACTGAGGTGTGCTGGCCGCTGATCAAGACCCCGCCCTCGGCGGTCCAAGCCGTGGCCCAGCCCCCAGGGGCCAGGCCCTCGCGCCAGCGCACAGGTGCCCACAGCTGTATGGCTTTGCGCACATAGCCGCCCGCGCCAGTGGTGGTGGTGCCGTCCAGGTTGTTCCACAAGGTGTGCACCGCCAAGCCATAACTCAAACCCATGGAAGGGCCCGCTGTGCGTTGAGCAGTGTGGGCATACATGATGCGGCTGCGGGTTTCGATGTTGGGAATGTCGGTCAAGCGCCCGGTGTTCAAACTCTCGTAGTCTTGGCGGCCATACAGCACGTCGGCCTCTAAGCCCCAATGCCCGCCCCAAGAAATGTCGCTCAAGCGCAGGTGCAGGCCCAACTCGGGCCCTTGCAAACGCATCATGCTCTCGGTGTAACTGTTGAGCCCCGCGCTGGTGGCCCAGTGCCAGCGCAGTCCGCTGGCGACGGTGGTGTCGGGCGTGGAGCTGGCGATGGTGGCTGCGGTTGTGGTTGCGGTGGAGACTGTGGCCGTGCTGCTTTGTGCCCAGGCCGCGCCCACGCCAAGCCACAAAGCGATGGCACTGGCCGCGGCTTGGTGCCAGCGCGAAAACAGCGCAGGGCGCTCACTGCTGCGCACGGGCGGCCTCGAGGACTGCGCGGGTTTTGAGGGCTTCGCGGCGGGCCGCTTGGTCGAAATCGTCGTTGTTGCTGGCATACAAAATGGCCCTGGATGAATTGACAATGATGGGGCCGCTGGTGCCCCCGTTGTGTTGGCGATAACCAGCGCGCACGGTGGCCAGCGCGTCGCCGCCTTGCGCGCCCACGCCAGGAATCAACAAGGGCAAGGTGGGCGCGAGTTGGCGCACCCGTTCAATCTCCGCCGGGTAAGTGGCGCCCACCACCAAACCCAATTGGCCGTTCACGTTCCACGGGCCTTGCGCCAACTGCGCCACATGCTCGTACAACAGGGGCTGACCGGGCACACTGGCCAGGCGCTGGCTTTGCAAATCGTCCCCGCCGGGGTTGGAGGTGCGGCACAGCAAAAAAGCGCCTTTGCCCGCGTGCGCCAAGTAGGGTTGCACCGAATCAAAACCCATGAAGGGCGAGAGCGTGACCGCATCGGCCCCATAACGCTCAAAGGCCTCGATGGCGTATTGCTCGGCGGTGCTGCCAATGTCACCGCGCTTGGCGTCCAAAATGATCGGCACCGCCGGGGCGTTGGCGCGCATGTGGTCCATCAAGCGCTCGAGTTGCGCCTCGGCGCGGTGGGCGGCGAAGTAGGCAATTTGGGGTTTGAAGGCGATCACCAGGTCGGCGGTGGCGTCGACGATGCGGGCGCAAAAGTCAAAAATTCGCTCGGGCTGACCGCGCCAAGCGCCGGGCAGCTTGGCCGGGTCCGGGTCCAACCCCACGCACAGCAGCGATTGGTGGGCCCGTTCGGCTGCGTGCAGTTTGTCCATGAAATTCATGCGCCCATTCTACGAGCGGGGCTGTGCCAGACCTGGGCGCAGCGGCCTGGGCCGCGCCCCAGCCATGCCGCGCCTCAACAGAACCGCGTGACGCCGCTCAGCGCCGGTCCACCAAACGCAAAGGCTTTTGGCGGCTTTCGATGCCGGTGAGGTCTTTGATCTCGCCGGGTTGGGCCAGCACCACCGCCAACTCCACACCCAAGCGCGCGCGCAGCAGGTTTTGACACGTCTCTTGCAAGCCCGCCGGTGCGCCTGGGCGCATTTCAGCGTGCACGGTCATTTGGTCGCGCCCGCCATCGCGGGTGACGATGCACACAAACTCGCCATTGAAGGCCGGCACCTCCTGGGTCAAGATCACCCCCACACTGGTGGGGTAGACATTGATGCCGCGCAGCTTGACCATGTTGTCGCTGCGGCCCTTGAAACCAATGATGCGGCGAAACGGCAGCCCCATGGGCGAGCTGCCCAACACCTCGTGGGTCACGTCGTTGGTGTTGAAGCGGATGATGGGAAAAATATCGTCTTTGAACAAACAGGTGTTGACCATGTTGCCCGGCTCACCGGGCGCCACCGCAGCGCCGGTTTCGGTGTGGTTGATCTCCAAAAATTGGGCGTCTTCCATGATGTACATGCCGCTTTGGTCCTGGCTTTCGCCGGCAATCACGCCGGTGTCGCCCACGCCGTACCAGTCGTACACATCGCAACCACCCCAGGCCTGGCTCATCGGCTCGCGCCCCTCCGGCCCGAGGTGCCCGGTGATCATGCGCAAGCGGATGTCGCGCCCCGGCTCGATGCCGTTTTCCTTGGCCACCTCCGACAAGCGTTTCACAAAGTCGCCAAAGCCCACCAACACCGAGGCCTTGAAGTCGCGCATCAACATCACCTGCTGCTGCGAGCGCGTCTCCACCCCGGTGCCGGCGCTGAGCATTTGCGCCCCCACCCAGTGCAGCAAAGTTTCACGGATGTAATGGCCGCCATTGACCATGCCAAAGCCATACACCGAATGCACCACGTCTTGCGCGCTCATGCCTTGCAGCAAATACACGCGCGCCAGCAATGC